>JARFQU010000221.1 GCA_029287595.1 Halioglobus sp.
GGATACTGAGACGCATTTTCTACCAGGTTAGTTTGCACCAATTTCCTCTTCACCTGCACAGTTTCACTGAAATAATCCAGCTCTCCATTGTAGCGATCATAAAACACAAAAGGATTAGCCTGGACGAAGTCCAAATTGTTCCAGCTGTTAATAACCATCGGAAAGCTTGTGACCGCAAGCAGCCTGAGCGGCTCACCGGAGCGATTGAAATGCTGGTAGCTGACATTGAGCGGTATGGAAAAAATACTGCCCCGATCCCATTCCACCTGTTGGGCAGGCTTGCCGTCCTGCTGCAGTTGGGTGTATCCGGGGCCATCCAGGGCGTACACCACCATCTCGAAGAGATGGCGCAAAGGGGCAGTTTCTCCATTGCC
Source organism: Halioglobus sp. (assembly GCA_029287595.1). Classification (GTDB taxonomy): domain Bacteria; phylum Pseudomonadota; class Gammaproteobacteria; order Pseudomonadales; family Halieaceae; genus JAACFI01. The sequence goes on from JARFQU010000221.1 coordinate 375, forward strand.
AGGAATCTGCAGCAACCGTCCATCGGTGATCTGGTAATCGGCAAACCGCAAATACAGGCCTTTTACCCCCTCCCCCATTTCAAGCCAGGGTTTTAACTCGATACTTTTTACATCTTCGATCAACATACCCTCAAATACCGGTAAAGAGGATCTCGAGTCTTCAAGCCATCTGTCGTAGGGGGTATTTTTAGGGATATAACGAAAGGTCGTAGGGGTAATATGCTCCATCGAGCGCAAGTGCTGGTATGCGATATTAAACGCCAAAAGCAGGCTTTCAGGTGCCGCGAGGTAGAGCACTGCTACCAGCGCGATACCCGACAGCGCCAGTACTGCCGCAGATTTCAGGTAGAGGGCCAAACTTCTCACGCCACACTGCCCGCCTGCCCGAAGCGCCAATGTAACATTTCGCGGCTGTTAAACTGCATCGCGACGTCCTCGCCAGGGAAATATCAGTCCCCCGACCCATCCCAAAAGTCCACGCAGCAGGCCGGCAAGAACTTTGACGTTGCGCAGGCCACAGGGTAGCGGGTCATCAAAAATATGGCGTACATAAGGCGCCATTACCTTCCGTTTCCCACGCGAGTAGTTTCCCAGGATATCCTTCAACAGTGCACCGGGCGGATCTCTGTAGGTTTCCTCCGGGGCAGCTCGGGCCGGAGAGAAAATTTCACGTAACCGCTGAAGCGCCGCTACTGCCATAGACTCAACCAGGTTACGCACATCGTCTATGGGATCCAGCAGCAGTACCCCGTCAGGATAAGGGTATATTTCGGGCAGCGGTTGATCCAGTGCCAGCCGCAGATAAATGAGCGGTTCGTTCACACCCAGTTCCGTTCGAAACCACAGGTGGTCGCCAACCCGGGGGTTAATTTCCATAAATCTGGGTAAACCATCCGATGGATCTATCTTGGTCTGGATGGTCATGCAGCCCCAGTATTCAAGGTTTCGGACCAGTTGGTGAAGCTCATCAAGGCAGGGGCCTGTGGACGAAGATATGACAGCAGAGGAGTGGTCTGTGACTCCGCGCCGGCGTGTCCGAAGTACTTCTGGGGTGAGAAGCGACAATATTTGGAAGTTGCGATCCACGGTGAGATAGTAGTTTTGCTTGCCCGTACCGGCAATATACTCCTGAACCAGCGGCCTCTCCTGGCGCAAACTTACCTGGGCAAACAGCCTTCTCAGGGAAGAGGCCTGCCTGACGACCCTTACACCTTCGGCATGGGCGCCAAACCTTGGTTTGATCACCCAGGGAGGATCAGTTGTTGCGATGATCTCCTCCAGTTCTGTCAGCCCAGCAGGACTCCAGGTTCTCGGCGCTGGAAATCCTGCGCGCTGCGCTGCGCGCAGGGTCAATTCTTTGCTCAGGGGTATCATCAGGGCCTCGTAATCCGGACCTATGACAACGACGCCCAACTTTGCCAGGCGCGGTTTGTTTTTCGCCAGAACGTATATATCAGGCTCAAAAGAGGGAAATATCGCAGTAATATCTTCGAGGGCACAGATCTGCTCGACCCTGCAGATATAATGCTCCTCTACGGCGGTGTTTGCTGGTTGGATCAACCCGGCCCACCAGTCCTTCCCCGGGTCTGGCAGGCGGTAGCGCCTGTCGATATGTCGCGACCAGGGCGCCAGCGCGGACCATCTCCGGGCAATGCTGTCGCCGTGCAGTCCGAGTATGATCTTCGAGGCCTCTGCACGAAGACTGCGAACCACCAGGTAGGACTGATCTTCCTGGGAATTTGTAATGAGGAGATTCAACCCCTTTGTCACGTCACCTTCCTTAGCTTAATCCCGGTTGACACAGTCGCTTGATATTAAAGACCCGATTGGCTGCAGTGCAGTCTATCCTAGTTTGGAGGTATATTGGAGGCTAAATGCCTTCAGGGTGGACCATGCCACCTGCCCGGTAAAGTAAATATTTTCCAGAGCGACTCTTATGGATCTAAAGCGCAAAGTGATTGCCAGTACGCTCTGGACTACCTTGGAAGGCGCGGGTAAGGAGTTGCTGTCCTTCGCGGTATTCCTGCTGTTGGCCCGGATGCTCAATCCGCAGGCCTACGGCCTCATAGCGATCGCGACAGTGTTTATATCGGTAATGAGTACACTGTCGGAGCTGGGTTTTCAGAAAGCTATAGTCCAGGCCCCTAAGCTTAGCCCGTGCAGTCTACACAGTGTTTTCTGTCTGTCTTTGACAATGGGCGCCTTGCTCTACCTGGGCATATGGATGAGTGGACCGGTCCTGTCAGCCGCTTTTGGCGAACCGGAACTAGAGTTGGTCATCAGGTGGCTGGGCCTGCTGGTGCTAATGAAGAGTTTAACCGTCGTTCACCGTGGTTTGCTGGTCCGACGCTTTGAATTCAAATTGCTGGCCTTACGATCGATAGTATCGATTCTCGTCGGTGGAACAGTTGGCATTGGCATGGCGATGCAGGGCCATACGATCTGGGCACTGGTGGGACAACAGCTGTCTGCGGGAATGACATCCGTCCTGACGCTATGGTTCAGCGCCGCCTGGTTCCCGCAATTCCGGTTCAGCTGGCCAGCTGCTAAAACGTTGTTGCCGTTCAGCCTGAGGGTCACTGGCAGTAACTTGCTTGACGTGGCCAATAGGCAGAGCGATAAGCTGTTAATTGCTGCTTACTTGGGCAAAACAGAGCTCGGTGCATACAGCATCGCTTACAAGGTATTCGGCGTCGCCAGCCGGATCGTGCTGCTGCCCTTGACGCGGGTCGCATTGCCCGCTTTCTCACAGCGCCAGGATGATTTGCCCGCGCTGCGCAGCATCTATTACACGGCGGTTTCCATCAGCTCGGCGGCCTCATTGCCGTTTTTTCTGCTCATCTTGCTAAGCGTGGATCGATTGATTCCCGCCCTATTTGGAGCTCAATGGTCAGCTGGCATTCCGGTCCTGCAACTATTGCTGGTGAGCAGCTGCATCAACAGCATTAACAGCTTCAGCTCTCCGCTTTTACTTGCTCTGGGAAGAGCGCGCACAGTATTCAGGCTGAATGTCCTCAATGTCAGCTTGAATATCCTTGGTTTACTCATCGCGGTCAGGTGGGGAGTCGTGGCCGTTGCCCTGGCGTTCGCGATTCGATCTATTGCGATGTTGCCGGCGGATTTTTACTTTTTACACCGCTACGCCGAAATATCCGTTAAGGACTTACTCACCAGGATGAAGGGACAGATAGCCGGCAGTCTGTCGATAGTGCTTGTTATAGCGGTTTCCAACAGTCATCTTTACGAGTTTGAAGTATGGAGCGCGCTGGCTGTGCAGTACCTGGCAGCATCAGCGGTATATTTGATCGTGTTATTCATTGTGGACCGTCCATTGTACACTAAGACTTTAGATTTACTGCTGATTGCTGCCAGACGTGGTTAATGCAACTGAAGCTGAGCAATTGCAGAGTAGGGTCAGAATGAAGAGGATGTCATGAGTAGCTCATCTGCTGTGACACCGTCGCGGATACTGAAAAATTTGCCAGGCACAACACGATGGCAGGCACTTATGAGTCGCGCTACAGTTATGGATCGGTGATATGCAACGCCATGTTTTTCTGATTCCCGGCTTCTTCGGTTTCGCCAATCTTGGCGACTTCGCCTACTGGGGCCCGGTTCATCGCAAGCTCGGCGAACTCCTCGATGAGACCGGGATGCCCGCTGAGCTGCATTGCGTGAAGTCCCTGCCCACAGCCAGCCTGCGGGCACGCACCCGCTGCCTGCTGGAAGCTATCGCAGCAACCAGGCCCGGACCGCAGGCAATCATCCACTTGATCGGGCATTCCACCGGCGGCCTCGACGCGCGGATGTTGCTTACTCCCGCCGTGGACCTGCAGACAAAGATCGACGCGGAACGCATCGCCAGAAAGGTGCGCTCCAGCGTCAGTGTCGCAACACCGCATCTGGGCGCGCCTATCGCCTCTTTCTTCACCAGCCTGCTCGGTCGTAAACTGCTACAACTCCTCTCGGTGCTCACCATTGCAGCACTGCGCAGGGGCGAACTGCCACTATCCGTGTGGGCAAAGATGGCGGGGCTGTTCGCGCTACCCGCTTCGGTTGGCGGGGCCACTGGCTCGCTGGCCAGCCAGCTCTATCGGCAGCTACTTGCCGACTTCAATGCCCAGCGCCGTGCGCAGGTGCAAGAGCTGTTGACTGAAGTCGAGCGCGACCAGTCCCTGCTCACCCAGCTCACCGTAGAAACCATGGATCTGTTCAATGCCGCAGCCGGGGATCGCTCGGGGGTTTTCTACGGCTCGGTGGTGACCCGGGCAAGACCGCCAAGCCTGGCGACGACACGGGAGATCGGGCTGGATCCAATCGACCAGGCCCAACAGGCTTTCTACTACAGCCTCAGTCGCCTCGCCGCCGGTTACGAATTTCCCTTGCCGGATAAGACCTACCGACAAGCGCTCAAACAGAGGTTGGGTGAGATTCCCGACTCCGCCGCCAATGACGGCATAGTCCCTACCTTGTCACAGCCCTGGGGGCGCTGTATTGCGGTTGCCCAGGCCGATCATCTCGATATTATAGGACACTACCGCGACGAGGATGACAGCGACCATGACTATGACTGGTTGACCACGCACAGCGACTTCCAGGCCGCAGAGTTTAACGATGTGTGGCAGCGCGTCGTGGAGTTTCTCGCCGAAGCTGAATCGAAATTCAGCAGACCATGAGACTCCTTGATTTATCTGAACCCTCGACGAGGAAGCACAGTCACTTGTCTGTACCGTTTGAGAGGGTTGTACTTGCGCCTCCAGAACGCGGTGCCATGTGATGCGATTGTGGCATGCATCACACTAAACGCACCTCAAGCTGCTCACCACGAAATTCTATAACGTCACCACTCAGCATCTTACGCCGCCTCCGGGTCTCGATTTCGCCATTCACTGTCACCTGACCGTCCCCAATAAGCAACTTTGCCTCGCCACCGGTGGTAACCAGGCCTTCGAATTTCAGGATCTTGTAGAGCTCAACCGGCTCTCTTGTGATTTCAACTATTCTCATTGACGGTAGCCTGTAGTGTGAGTATTCGAAACTTATTTGTCGATGGCGCGCAGGGATTCCCAGCGGGAGGCCGTGCCATCCTGCCAACTGGTTCGAAGGTTGATGATATAGGCTGTACCCCCACCGGCATAGAGCTTTCAATCAGCCAATGATTTGGCTGAGTAATAGCGTCAGTCAATCAGGGCGACACGGTGTGCAGGCTACTTGTCACTAGCGAAAATCATCATGCTCAGTGACGAAATATCTGTAATTTGTGAGCCGCTTCACACTATCTGTCTAGCGCTGGACAAAACTTTTTCCTGGAAGGTCTATCATCAGCTAAAGGGTGGCTTTTGTACTGGATATCACAGCGCCAGGCAAATGCAGGAATTTGGAGGAGAGGTGCGATGGCATTGGATGTAGATAATAAGCACGCGATGCAGGGAACCGAATCCGGTGGTGTAGCAACGCCCACCGTTCCAGGCCGCGCAGGGAGCACAGATAGCGCCGCGCTGGCCGGGTTGGATATCGGTCTATTCACGGCTTTGCGAAAATTGAATACCCCAAAAGCCAGAATATGTTCTGCCATGTGGTTGAGCTACGCAGAGTACGACGAAATTTCAAAACTGACATAGCCTATACTGGCTTGAGGCGGGTCGGGGCATCTCACCGCACCCGCTGTACCACGGGGGTCAATAAGGGGAAGCCGGCAAGGCGGGATATGTCCCGCGGCAGGAGGTCAGTTCAGTGCCAGGTGGATGAACCAGGCGCCAGACAGGACCACGCCAAGGCTGCCCATGGCTGTTACAGAGGCCGCAATAACTGAGCCAAGTGGCTCCTGAATCCAGTTTACAAGCCTCTTGCCCGGTGAGAGCTCCATCGAATTTTGCTGTTCACTTGAGCGGAAAACGCTAAGGTCGGTCACGGTATTTTTCCATATCATGGTTGAAGTTGCGCGCAGTCTACCGGAGGCAACGCAGCGGACAATTCGTTTTTTGTTCACGGATAGTTCGGGTTTTCCATAGTGGGATGTCCGTCCCACCCCGGCGCCCGATTACCCATTCGGATGGACATGACTATCTGCAACATTCGCGCTCTTTCGCCACTACACGGATTAACCATAGTCTCAAGGGAAGGTATATAGTAATCAGTAGCTGAAACTCAAAGGAGAAACATAAGTGGCTGATATCGGATTGATTGGCCTGGCCGTCATGGGCCAGAACCTGGTAATGAATATGAACGACCACGGTTTTACGGTTGCGGTATTCAATCGCACTCCTTCCAGAGTAGACGAATTCCTGGAAAAAGCCGCCAGAGACAGCAATGTTGTGGGAGCCCACTCGCTACAGGCGCTGGTTGACGCGCTCGAGTCACCACGGCGCATAATGTTGATGGTCAAGGCCGGGGAGGTGGTTGACGACTATATAGATCAACTGGTGCCGTTACTGGATGAGGGCGACATTATTATCGATGGGGGCAACTCGCTTTATACCGATACCGAGCGCAGGGTGGCAGATCTTGCAAAGAGCGGCATTCTGTATATTGGCACCGGTGTTTCCGGGGGTGAGGAGGGCGCTCGACACGGGCCGTCCATTATGCCTGGCGGCAACGCGGCAGCATGGCCAGCACTCAAGCCGATCTTGCAGACCATAGCAGCCAGGGCAGGGGACAACGAGCCCTGTTGTGACTGGGTCGGCGGCGGTGGCGCCGGCCACTACGTAAAGATGGTGCACAACGGTATCGAGTACGGCGACATGCAGCTGATCTGCGAGGCGTACCATTTGTTGCTCACGGCCGGCTTCAGCTATCCCGAGATGCACGAGGTGTTTACACGCTGGAACAAGGGTGTGCTCAACAGCTACCTGGTGGAAATAACCGCAAATATCCTCGGCTATGTGGATGCCGATGGTAACCATCTGCTGGAAAAAATTCTCGACACTGCAGGGCAAAAGGGCACGGGCAAGTGGGCGGGGGTGAACGCATTGGAACTGGGTATGCCGTTAACATTGATCACCGAGTCAGTATTCAGTCGTTGTATTTCCGCGCTGAAGGATCAGCGGGTAAGGGCGTCAAAGCTGCTACCTGCGCCTGACACTGTTGATGCTGTTGACAGGGAGCAAATAGTCGCTGACCTGGAGCAGGCGTTGTACGCGGCCAAGATCGTGTCATACGCACAGGGCTTTATGCTGTTGCGTGAGGCTTCCGTGGAAAACGGTTGGGATCTTGATTATCGAGCCATCGCATTACTGTGGCGAGGCGGTTGTATCATCCGCTCAGTCTTTCTCGATGATATCGCTGCCGCTTTCGGGGCGGACCCGGCTCTGGAAAATATTCTGCTCGACGACTTTTTCTGCCAGGCCATGTCGGGGGCTCAATTGGCCTGGCGAAACAGCGTGGTGACGGCGGTGCGCGGCGGAGTGCCCGTACCCTGTTTGTCGGCCGGTCTGGCTTTTTATGACAGCTATCGCAGTGCCGGGTTACCCGCCAATCTGATCCAGGCCCAGCGTGATTATTTTGGCGCGCACAGCTACGAGCGTGTCGATAAGCCACGGGGGGTGTTTTTCCATTCAGACTGGACCGGTAGTGGTGGCGATGTCGCTTCCACCCAATACGAGGTGTAGGCTTTGCCAGTTTTCCAGTCCGGACTTCATGCTCAGCTGTGAGCATCGCAGGCACCGACGATAACTCGCTGAGCCATCGGTCGGCCTGGGGCGAACTGCAGTATCGTCGTTTTTTTCCAGCCAGTTGCTTTGCGACCCTGGGCAGTTGGTTAATTCGATTCCTGTTTGGTTGGAGTGCCTGGGAACTGACCCACTCTGCCTTTTGGGTGGGTATGGTGGCCGGTGCGATGCTGCTACCCACGTTTTTATTTTCACCGCTGTTCGGGATAGTTTCTGATCGGATAAACCCCCGCAATGGCCTGGTGGTCACCGTGCTGGCACACGGGCTCGTTGCGGCGCTGGCGGGTCTTGCTGATGTGCTGGGGCTTTTGGACCTGCCGTCGCTGCTAGGCCTGGCGATCCTGCTGGGTGCGGCAACCTCCGCGCATACACCGATTCGCCTGGCCCTGGTGCCAAAACTGGTTCAGCGCCAGGCCCTGCCCAGCGCTATTGGCTATTCCGCCATGATTTTCAACACGTCACGAATAATTGGTCCGGCCATGGGCGCCTGGCTGGTCGCCGCATTTTCGGAGCCGGTCGCTTTTTTCGTCGCAACCTGTCTGTGCATTGGCGCCATTCCGTTTCTCCTTGCTATCGAAGGTATTAGCCGTGCTGTGCGGGATGAGCCGGTGGGGTTTTTTCGTGAACTCGAGGCGGGCCTTGTTTATGTGTCCTCACATCGCGCCATCAAAGTGGTGTTGGGCCTGACTCTGCTAAATGGGCTGTTGGGGCGTACTCTGCTGGAACTGCTGCCTGCGGTCTCTGGTCAGCTTTTGAATGGTACGCCCGAGACGCTCGCCACCCTGAGCGCCACAGCCGGAGCCGGCTCCATTCTTGGTGGCCTGATTGTGAGTCGCCAGGGTGGCGAGCAGTCCCGTCTGCTTGACCTGGTTTCCAGGTGCCTGGTACTTGGGTCAGCGTGCCTGTTTGTCGTGCAGTATCTGCACAGCCTGGTGGCATTCAGCATGCTGGTTTTCGCTCTGAGTATGACTACCACCATGGCGGGCACCAGTAGCCAGGCCCTGGCGCAGCTGATGGTGGATGACGCTTATCGCGGCAGGGTGTTGAGCCTGTGGACGATGTTGGCGATGGGGGCGCCGGCCATCGGCGCCATTCTGGTGGGTGCGCTGGCCCAGGCGTGGGGTTTTCCGCTGGTGTCGGCGGCCACTGGCATGGCCGCACTGGCGATCCTCTGGATGCTTCGCGGGCGCTATGGCTGAGATTTACCCGAGACAGGCTGCATCACTAGGGATTACAATTTTTACCGCGACACGGCTTGTCGCTTCCGCCGCCGCCACCACCGCCGCCACCGCCACCGCCGTCATCGCCGCCGGTGGTTGATACTGTAGCGGCAGCTGCGCCAACATTACCGTAGAGATCGATGGCCTTCACTTCATAGGAATAGGTAGTCGCTATTGGTGTTGCCAGGCTGTCGGTATAGCTACCTTGATCGGTCGTTGTTATGAGATCTTCGCCGCGATATACCTGATAAGAGGCAACGCCGGTGTTATCGTTGCCGCTCCAGCTTAGTCGAATTCGATGGTTTTTCCCCTTGCGTTGGTAGCTGCCAACTAAATTCTGGACGACGGGTTTGGTTGCATCAATGCTTAGAATCCCGTCGTCTGACACAGATTCCCCATCAATCGACACTGTGAAATTAATATCATCGGAAAAACTGTCGCCGGGTACGGTCAGTTTAGTGCTGCCCGGATTTCCAGGTATGACGTTCAGGCTTGCATCGGCGAGACTGCCGTTGCTTGTGCTCAGGTCAAATGTTCTGGCGCTGCAGGATGTACTGTCATTATTGGTCAAGTTTACGTCGAAATCGTAGCTCGTATCTGGTCCGACGGTGGCGAATGAAGGCGAAATCGAGAGCCCGGGGGCTGATTCAACACACACGCCTTCACCCAGGTCCACTGTGAAGGTCACTGTGCCGTCCGCTGCCCTGGCAGTCTGGGTGATGGTCAGATTATTTAGAGCATCTGTATAAGATTGTCCGTTGCTTAACTGCGCAACCCGCAGGGTTTGATCGTATCCCGAACCCGCATAGCGATGAATGTTTACGCCATTTAACGCTGCGCTATTGATAAAAGTCAGGTCCGAATCATAGCCCTCGGGTACCCTCGCGGACAAAAAGTAGGGGTCGCCATTTGCAACA
>JARFQU010000226.1 GCA_029287595.1 Halioglobus sp.
ATGGCGGTGAGGGAGGGATTCGAACCCTCGATACGTTGCCGTATACACACTTTCCAGGCGTGCGCCTTCGACCACTCGGCCACCTCACCGTTGAGGGCGCGCATCATACCACAGGACGTGTTATTTTCCAGTCCCCAGGAGCGCAGAAACTATCTTGCATGGCGCTACTGGCGATTCAGCCTGGGTAGCGGTCCAGCTTCAGGGTTCGTACTGCGAAACGGGTTGATATCCATGCCGCCGCGGCGGGTATAGAAGGCCTGGATATGCAGGAACTCCAGCTCAAACCGGGCAGTAAAGTCGCGAAACATCCGTTCTACACACTGCTCATGAAAATCCTGGTGCCGACGAAATGCAACGATGTAGCGTAGCAAAGCGTGCCCATCCAGAGCGCCGCCGCGATAGTGGAGCCAGACAGTGGCCCAGTCAGGCTGTCCGGTAACCGGGCATAGGGAGCGCAACAGATGGCTGTAGAGTCGCTCCTCAACGATTTGCAGGCCCTGCTCACCCAACAATTCTGCATCCGGTTGCTGCTCGTGTACCAGGGTCAGCGGAAGATCATCCAGGCAGTTTCCAGCCAACGCCGTCCCTGCCAGGGCCTGGTCGTCCACCATTAATAATTCCAGAGTCACCTGTTGTCCTACAGCGGCGCTGACGTCACCAAGAATCGTTTTCACGGCTTGTTCTTCGCTGCCAAAGCGATGGCTGTTCAACGAATTGAGGTAGAGCTTGAATGACTTTGATTCAATCATATTCGGGGAATCCACTGGAATGTGGAAGCGCCCTACCCTGACCACGGGTTTGCCGTTGCTATTCAGCCAGGACAACTCATACGCATGCCACAGGTCTGACCCATGCATTGGGCCTATAGTTCCCAGGGCCTTCCTGCTGGCTGCCCGTGCTATTGGGTACAAAAGTTGTGGCGCATACTCCTCGACAACCGGTGCATGCTTGCCCAGCAACATCTTCTCCTTGTCGTCTGGAAGACCCATAAGTTTACTGCCGCAGGCGCTTGCCGCTGTTAAGCAGGTGCATGCTGAATGCAAATGCGATCACAGTGAATATGGCAATCATGGCAAGAGAAAAGGACAGGCTGACATCGGACACACCCAGAACTCCGTAGCGGAAGGCATTTACTACATAAACAAGGGGATTTAACTTCGAGACGTTGGCCCAGAATTCCGGCAGCAAATCCATGGAATAAAAGACTCCACCCAAGTAGATTAAGGGCGTCAGGACGAAGGTTGGCACGATAGAAATATCATCAAAACTATTGGCAAATACCGCGTTGATAAAACCCGCCAGGGCAAACAGCGTGGAGGTCATCAACACAATCAACACGACCACAAAATAGCTGTGGACCTGCATGCGGGTAAAGAACAGGGACACCAGCGTCACCACCACAGCGACCAACAATCCACGGGTGACGCCACCGATCACATAACCCATCAGTATCACGTAGTTAGGCGTCGGAGACACCAGCAGTTCCTCAACGCTATGATTGAATTTGGCGCCAAAAAAGGAAGACACGACGTTGGCATAGGAATTGGTAACTATTGCCATCATGATAAGTCCGGGCACCACAAACTGCATATAGCTGAAGCCACCCATGTCACCGATGCGTGAACCAATCAATGACCCGAAAATTACAAAATACAGTGACATGGTGATGGCCGACGGCAGCAGTGTCTGTGTCCAGATACGCAGGTAGCGCCTGATCTCCTTGCGCAGTATGGTCATGAAGGCCACATATTGTTCTGCCAGGGTCATGCCGCACCCTCCACCAGATTGACGAACATTTCTTCCAGACGATTGGACTTGCTGCGCATACTGCTGATCTCGATAGCCTGCGCATCCAGGGCGGTAAACACGTCGTTGATTCGCTGCCCCTGCCCGACTTCCACTTCAAGTGTGTGCGCATCCACCCGGTATACTGTGAAGCCCTCTATAGTGACGACCTCGGGGAGCTCCAGGACGCAATCCAGAATGAATATTTCCCGGTGTAACTGTTTCAATAATGACTTGATCGAACTGTGCTGCGCGATTTCACCGTGATTGATAATGGCGATGTTTCGGCACAGGGCTTCGGCCTCCTCCAGGTAGTGGGTGGTGAGGATAATGGTAGTGCCCTCGGCGTTGATCTGCTGCAGGAATTCCCACATGGAGCGGCGCATCTCGATATCTACACCAGCGGTGGGCTCATCGAGTATCAACAGTCGGGGCTCGTGTACCAGGGCACGGGCAATCATCAGACGCCGTTTCATACCACCCGAAAGTGTGCGCGAGGGAACATCCCGCTTATCCCAAAGCCCCAGTGCCTTGAGGTATTTCTGGGCACGCTGGTGGGCAATGCCCGGGGGCAAACCGTAAAACCCCGCCTGGTTGACCACGATATCCAGGACTTTTTCAAATTGGTTGAAATTAAACTCCTGGGGAACAATACCGATGTACTTCTTGGCTGCCGGGAAGTCCACGTCGATATCCGCATCGAACACCGCTACACGGCCTCCGGTCTTGGCTACCAGGGAGCAGATAATGCCTATGGTCGTCGACTTGCCCGCTCCATTGGGTCCCAGCAACGCGAAAAAATCGCCCTGCTCTACTTTGAGGCTGATGCCTTTAAGTGCCTCAAAGCCGTCGCCGTAGACCTTGCTGAGATTTTCGATGGTAAGAGCTGGTATCATAAAAAGCCGTGAGCGCGCTGCCAGACAAGCGCGACATTGTACTCGTAATCAGCAGAGTTAACGATACAGCCAATGAATGATGAACAATACCTTGCGCACTGCCAGGCACAATTGGATGAATTCGCCGATAATCTGGCGCAACGCACAGCAAACCTCCCCGAGAGCGACCCACTGCGCGAGTTGGCGTCCGCTTTCCAAGCTATTTCAAAGAGCGGGAATTCGCTCTATGAAGAGGGACCTGCACTGGTGATACGCCTGTTCACCACCTATCCAGATTTCGCGCCAGGCTTTCCCCGCCACCTGCTTTGGTTTTTCGGCGGAGACTGCCTGCACTATATGCCGGACGATGAAATCGCTTTATACCAGAAGATCGAAGACATGCGCGCAGAGTATGCCGAACGGGGCGAAGTCCTGGATTTGCGCGCTGCACGCGCCAGCTTGCAGCAGCTGCAATGACACGCCACCAAGAGGCAAACGCTCTGACCAGGCACTGTATTGCAGGTATCTCCGCGATGGCGTTGCCTGGCCTGCGCGGGACTTTTGCACCGGCGAGGTGATCTGGAAAAATTCCCACAAAAATCATTATGTTGTTGATGTTACAGCAAAAAATCAAAATTTTTTGCTTGTCAGGGACTTGACGCGCCCACTCTCTCTACCTACAATGCGCGCCTCTTGATTGAGACCGATGCGTCCCCTTCGTCTAGTGGCCTAGGACACTGCCCTTTCACGGCGGTAACAGGGGTTCGAACCCCCTAGGGGACGCCACTCAATCCAGCTTCCGGATCGCGGGAATAGCTCAGTTGGTAGAGCGCAACCTTGCCAAGGTTGAGGTCGCCGGTTCGAACCCGGTTTCCCGCTCCAATTTTTATATTTCAATATTTCCTATCGCTCAAGCTCTTTAATCCATACCAAAAACCGCATGGCTACCCGGCATCTTCGTCCAGGCGAATAGACAAACTATTAATGCAATAGCGCAAGCCGGTCGGCGCTGGCCCGTCCTCGAATACATGTCCAAGGTGCGCCCCACATTTCTTGCACATCACCTCCGTGCGTATCATGCCGTGACTGGCGTCGCGCGACTCCAGGATCACCTCGGCGTCGGCGGGCTGGAAGAAGCTGGGCCAGCCACAGCCGGCGTCAAACTTGGTATCTGACAGGAATAGCGGCTCCCCGCAGCAGCGGCAGTTATAAACACCGTCTTTGGTGCAGTCCCAGTATTCCCCCGTAAATGGCCGCTCGGTGCCCTTTTCGCGACATACGTGGTATTCCTCGACGGTAAGTTTGTCCCGCCAGACTTCATCATCGTGCATGGTATTTACCTCTCGCTAGATCGTCTTCGGGCCTTAGCGTACACTAGCCGTTCCCTCCAGACTACAGGCTTAACGGAGCATGGCGGACCTCCATATCGACGACTTTTACCGGGATATCAGTAAGATCTTCCTGAGCCTGTACGCGGTTTTTCCACGCAAGATGGTGCTGTATGTAGAAGATATCAGTGGTCCGGATGAGCCGGATGAATTCGGGCTGCACCACCCGCGTTTCCAGGCCTGTTTCAGTACCATGGTGTGGCTGGCGGAACACGGCTATCTCGCTTTCGAGGACAACATCCGGCAAGAAGCACTGGACCAGGTGGTGCTGACACAGAAGGCGTTCCTGCTGTTGTCATCTCGCTCTGACCTGGAATTCACGCAGGTTGACCCGAATCAGGCGCTGCCACCCAGCGTTGTTGAAGACTCGCGTACCAATATCGCCCAGTTGCGCGAGGCCAGGAGGACCCGCTCCAGTATTATGCTGCAGCGCTGCGTGCGCTACCTGCTGGCGCATCCGCCAATAGGCAGTCACTAGAATCAGGCGCTCAGCTAACCGGTGCGACCGCTTCAATGCGGTAGAGAATGCGGTCGTTATAGCCGGTAATCACCGGGTGATAACCCACCAGGGCCTGATCCAGGGCGGCGTCGTTGGTGTCCACCAGCAGCGGCCTGCCCTGCAGCGCGCTGATTTTTGACTTGGCCGCCACCACTACCAGGTTTTGCAGCCCGACCCGCCGAATCACAGCCGGAGAAAACTGCTGGTTGCCGCGCCCGAAAACATGCCCCTGCCCGCCAATAACGGTAACCAGGATCGTGGCCTCCGCCCCCGTTTCCCGCAACAGGCGCAGCAGCGTGGACTCGTCGGCATCAGCGGCCAATACTTCACCGTTGCGCACCACATCGACTCCTAGCAAGGTGTTGGCAAGACCCAATTCCTCCATAAACGCGGCGGTGGTAGAACCCGGTCCCACCAGGTAGAGACGCTCGGGTTCCATCTGTTCCACCAGCCAGGCGGCGATGTCCGCGGCAACCAGCTCATGGCTTTCGCGGCCGCCTACCTTGGTATGTTGCAGGTAGCGACCCTCCCCGGGCACCAGCATTTCGCCGTAGAAACGGCTGAGCACCCGACCCTCGCGAAATGCTTCTTCATCAATGTCCCGTACTTCCTGGGCCACCAGGCCGACCAGTCCGCCACGCAACAGTTGCAGCAATAACTCGCCCGCCGCTTCCGGCGAAACCGCGAACACCCCGGAGTGCATTTTGACGCCCGCGGGGATACCCAGCACCGGGAAATGATCGCCAACCACATCGTATATATCGCGGGCAGTACCGTCGCCGCCCGCAAAAACGATGATATCGACGCCGCAATCCAACAGGGCCTGCGCCGCCTGTCGGGTATCAGCGGCGGAACTCAAGCCATCGGGGGCCTCGCCAAGTACATTACCGGGCATGCCCAGCCGTGCTATGACATTTTCACCCATATCGCCCGCCCAGCAGGAAAACCGGACCTCGCCGGCAGCATGGTCACTGCACAGTGGCGCCAGCGCCCTGGCCACACGATCTTCCGCCCGATGCCGCTGCTCGGGAGGCAGGCCCGCGGCGATCTCACGCAGCTGCTCACCATCACTGCCTTTCAGCGCCAGGCTGCCCCCCAGGCCCGCCAATGGATTCACCAACAGGCCGATATGCAGCCGTACCGTCATGTTGACAAGCCATTCGAGCCGGCGCTGCAACCCAGGGCTTTTACCAGCTGCAGATCGCGCGTGTCGGTCAGTTGACCACAGACGCGCGTGCCAAAAAGCTCACGACGTTCCCTATAGGTTTTTCGTAGCTGGTCAAAGGCGACGGCCGCGCGCGCTGGCGATTGGCCCAGGGTGGCCTCGCGCAGCAAGGCGTCATCCACGCTGATGTCGTAGCGTTGCTGCAACAGACAGCGTACCAGTGCCGCACCCCTTACGGCGGTAGCCAGGGCCGCGGGAGCGGCATCGGCTACGGGGGAGTCACTATTCAATGCAGGTAACTGAAAATATCCCACCAGACTCTCACAGAGCATACGAGTGGCCAGTATCTTGCCATCCAGGCTATAACCGGCGATATGTGGACTCGCCAGGGCGACCCGACGCAACAGCGGCTCGCTGATACAGGGCTCACCCTCCCACAC
Organism: Halioglobus sp.; assembly: GCA_029287595.1. Taxonomy (GTDB): domain Bacteria; phylum Pseudomonadota; class Gammaproteobacteria; order Pseudomonadales; family Halieaceae; genus JAACFI01. The sequence continues at coordinate 6,153 of JARFQU010000226.1, forward strand.
GTCCAGTACTACCTGCGCCCCAAATTTACCCTGCTCCATCAGCGAAAGCAGCGCCGCATTATCCACCACCGCTCCCCTGCTGGCATTGATCAACAGTGCATCGGCGCGCAGGGCGCATAGTTCATCTGTCCCCAGCAGATGAAAACTGGGCCAGGGTTGCTCCCGCGTGAGTTCTGCATGCAGGGTTATCACGTCGCAATCAAGGATCGCTTCAAGCGGTGCTGCATGCGATAGTTTGTCAGCATCCAGCCAGGGGTCATACGCGCAATAGTCTATTCCCAGATCCTGCAGCCGCTGTCCCAGGCATTTGCCTATCACGCCATAGCCGATGATACCAACCCGGCCTCCCGCCATCAGTCGCTCGAGTTTATCGTCAACGGCAGCAATCGCCGCCAGCACATACTCCACCACGGAATTCGCATTTGAGCCGGGTGCGTAGCAAAAATGTATCTTCTGCTGTTGCAGGTAGCGCCTGTCAATATGATCCACACCGCTGGTGGCCGAGCCGACAAAGCGGACCGGGCTTTCACGCAGCAGCTGTTCATCTACCCGGGTCACTGAACGCACCAGCAGCGCATCGACATCGCGCAGCTGTGCTGGCCCGATATCGCGGCCACCACTTTTGCGGATCGTGGCAAAGCCGCCCAGGTAATGCTCCAGCCAGGGAATGTTCTCATCGGCAAGTATGACCGGCTTCATGCGGCTTCCAGGCTACTTGACAGTCGCTGGCCGCTCATCGCAATTCATCCCTACTCAGATGCAAACCAGACACGTCTTGCGCGGTGCCGAATTCGCGACACAGCGCACGGTAGAACTGTGCCGCGCGCGTGGGTAACCCCCGCTCCTGCCAATGGCGCGCCTGGGCGAAAACCTGCATGCGGAAGTCGCTGTTGTCAGATACGCTGCCATCCTGGGCGTTGAGGTTGTCGGTACTCACGCGGAAGCTGAAACCGCAGGCCCTGGAGAACAGCCATTCCAGTGCCTGGGGCTTGGATTCTGCAGCCTCGAATGCCTGCTGTTGCGCATGGCTGCGGCCGTCGGGAGCATACCAATAGCCAAAATCAGTCTGTTGCCGGCGCGCTTTGCCGGCGATGCACCAGTGCGCTGTCTCATGCAGGGCACTGGCAAAGTAATCTTCGCGATACCACAGCAGATGTAAGCCACCCGCTTTTGCCGCAGGCTGGTACAGCGGTTCCAGGGCTCCACCTACCAGCCGCGTGCAGCAGCTTGCAAGGAAGCAGGCGGCAAAGACACGTTCCAGGCGCTGGGGTACAAAGCACTGGTCCCGCGCTACGGCAGGCTTGTATGCAGCGCTCAAGTACCCTGCTCCTGTTTGCGCAACAGGTAGCGATAATTGCCGTCCAGCTCACTGTGCTCCAGTAATTCATGACCGAGGAACGTACAGAACCGCGGAATATCGCGCTGCGTCGACGGATCGGTCGCCAACACCAGCACCGTTTCTCCGGCGAGCATATCGCGTATTTTATTATGCAGTAACATGACCGGTTCCGGGCAGAACAGTCCGGTGGCATCCAGGATGTGATCGGGTTTATCGGGCATAGGTAAATTAATATTCGAGCAAATTTGCAGCTTCTTCTCGGGGCACGAGGTCCCACTGTTCGCTGTCACTGTCGTACAACAGCTGCAAATGACCCGAGTGAAGCTGGGTGCTCAGATCGGCAACTTTCTGCTCCAGGGTCAGCTCGTAGCGTCCGTAATCCGTCCCGTCGCGGCTGGCAAATTCCTCAAGCAAGGCTTGCAGTATAGCGCTGTCCAGGCGATCCACGGGAACGGCGACGAAGTTCGCCATGTTATTGCACCAGTGTTTGGGAAATACGCTAATATAAGGCCTGCGCCTGTGAATGTGGAGCCAAATTAGTGGAAACTTCTTACGTCATTACCTTCATCGGAGACGACCGTCCGGGGCTGGTAGAACAACTCTCCAGTGTTATCGAGAACAACCGCGGCAATTGGCATGAAAGCCGCCTGTCCCAGCTGGGTGGTAAATTCGCCGGCCTGGTACTGGTCTCCCTGCCCAGTGACAGCGGTGCCGCACTGGAGGCCGATCTGAAGGCATTGTCGGCCACCGGATTGAGCGTGCGCGTGACTCCCACCACGCAAGTCGCTACCGGTGTCGAGGGCCGTGCGATCACCCTGACAGTCATTGGCCCGGATCGCCTGGGCATCGTGCGTGAGATAGCCCGGGTCCTGGCGGAGCGCGAGATCAACGTGGTAGATATGGACAGTCAGGTAACCAGTGCGCCGATGAGTGCTGAGATGATCTTCCACGCGCGCATAGACGCCCAGATACCTATGGCAACAGATATGGATGATTTGCACGATACGTTGGAGGACATTTCCAATCACATGACGTTGGAAATCGAACTGGACTAGGCTTTTCTTTCAGTCATCCCCGCCGGTAAACAGGCGGCGCAGACCAATCCACAGAAACACCGCGAGCGCTGCCGCCGCTATCACCAGCGCCACCACCAGTACTACACCCAGGAACAACTGTCCAATTTCCTCTCGAGTGATACCGAACTGGTCTACCGCCGCCCATACCAGGGCGGCCATGGCCAGAATCCCCAGTACAGTGGTGCGGTAAAAACGACGTCTGCTTTTGCTCACGGTAATGCCAACATCAGTCCCCGCCAGGCTTGCCTCGGGGCGCCGCAGCTGCGATCGCAGGAGTAGCGCATTGCACATCCATATTCTGGGCCCGGTGACGCAGCACATGGTCCATCAGCACAATCGCCAGCATGGCTTCAGCTATCGGCGTGGCACGGATGCCAACGCAGGGGTCGTGGCGGCCGTGAGTGGCCATTTCCATGGCATTGCCGGCGGTATCGATAGTGGCGCCCGGCTGGCGAATGCTGGAAGTCGGCTTGATCGCCAGGCTCACGGTTATATCCTGACCGCTGGAAATACCGCCCAGCACGCCACCGGCGTTATTCCCCAGGAAGCCCTCGGGAGTCAAAAGATCACGGTGCTCACTGCCGTGGTGCGTCACACTGGCAAACCCCGCGCCTATTTCCACGCCTTTGACCGCGTTAATACCCATCATGGCACCGGCAATATCAGCGTCAAGCCGATCGAAGATAGGCTCGCCCAGGCCCGGCATCACACCGCTGGCAACCACGTTAATGCGCGCGCCGATAGAATCTCCGCGTTTGTTCAGGGCGGTCATAAACTGTTCCATCTCTGGTACCTTTGCCGCATCGGGACAAAAGAACGGGTTGGTTTCCACCACGTCCCAGTCCACAGTCTGCGCAGCGATTGGCCCGAGTTGCGCCAGGTAGCCGCGAATCTCGATACCGTAACGCTCCAGCAGGTATTTTTTGGCGATGGCGCCGGCGGCAACGCGCATAGCGGTTTCCCGGGCCGACGAGCGCCCGCCGCCGCGATAGTCCCGGAAGCCATACTTCTGGTTGTAGCTGTAGTCCGCATGCGCCGGGCGGAAGGTGTCCTTGATATTGCTGTAGTCCTTGGAGCGCTGGTCAGTATTTTCGATCATCAGGCCAATAGAAGTTCCGGTGGTGAGTCCTTCAAATACGCCAGAGAGGATTCGCACCTCGTCGGCCTCCCGGCGCTGGGTGGTGAAACGTGAAGTGCCCGGCTTGCGCCGATCAAGATCGGTCTGCATATCCGCAGCTTCAAGCGCCAGCCCCGGGGGGCAGCCATCGACGATACAGCCAATGGCCGGACCGTGACTCTCGCCGAAGCTGGTCACAGTAAAGAGTTTACCGATTGTGTTGCCCGCCATGATTGGTCCGTCTACAGGATTAATGAAAGCGCCATTATAAGCCTATCCGCGCAAGCTTTCTGCGTAATCTTGCAACTCCGCCGCGGTCAACGCGAACACTCCATGACCGCCGTGGGCAAACTCCAGCCAGGTAAAGGGCAGCCTTGGATAGGCCGCCTCCAGGGCGGGCCAGCTGTTACCCACTTCTACCACTAACAGGCCTGTTTCACACAGGTAATCACTGGCATGGGCCAGAATTTCCCGGGTCAGGTCGAGACCATCCGCCCCCGACCCCAGGGCCAGGCCAGGCTCGTGGTGATACTCAGCCGGCATCGCCGCGAGATCCGCTCGATCGACATAGGGCGGGTTACTCAGTATCAGGTCATATTGTTGCGCGGGCAGACTTTGAAACAGATCCGACCGGATGACGTTCACCCGCTGCTGCAACCCCAGCAGTTGCGCGTTTTCTCGGGCCAGAGCCAATGCCTGGGGATCAATATCTGCCAGGTCAACACAGGCCAGGGGTTGGTAATGCGCCGCCGCCAGGCCGATACAGCCACCACCACAGCACAGGTCAAGAATGCGCCGCGGTTGCGGGCCCTGGTACCAGGGTTGAAATTCGTCGAGAATCAGCTCCGCGATGGGAGAACGCGGGATAATCGCGCGCTGATCGCAGCGAAAGGCCAAGCCGGCAAACCAGGCCTGCCCCAACAGATAGGGCAAGGGGACGTGCTCCTGGATGCGCTTTTGCAATAATGCATCAATGCGCTGGCGCATGCTGTCATCCAAGGGGTGTGGCAGCACACCATCATCCGCATCCTGGGGAAGATCGGCAACCGAGAGCACCAGTTGCACCGCTTCGTCCCAGGGGTTATCCGTGCCATGGCCAAAAAACACGTCACTGGACTCCAGCGCTGCGGCACAATATGCCAGCGCCTCGCCAACTGTGTGGGGCTGTGGGGGTACAGGGTTGGTCTCTGTCATGCACACAGTTTAACCGATTCGCTTGTCCTGGGCGCATTGCCATGTTTTCGGGGTGTTGCTACCATGCCCGACGCATATCAGCCGACTTGATTCATAAAGCTGACACTAACAGGGAGCTAAGCCTATGGAACAACACTGGGCCAAGATCATTGAGGCGATTGGCGAAGACCTGCAGCGCCCCGGGCTGCGGGACACCCCCAAGCGCGCCGCCAAGGCCTTCGAGTTCCTCACCCGTGGTTATGCTCAGTCAGTGGATGAAGTGGTCAACGAGGCGCTATTCCCCTCCGACTCCAGCGAAATGGTGCTGGTCCAGGATGTGGAACTCTACTCTCTGTGTGAGCACCACCTGCTGCCTTTTATCGGTAAATGCCATGTCGCTTACATTCCCACCGGCCAGGTCATCGGCCTGTCCAAGGTAGCGCGACTGGTGGATGTCTTTGCGCGCAGATTGCAGATACAGGAAGCCCTTACTACGCAGATTGCGGAAACTATCATGGCGGTTACCGAGGCCGAAGGGGTCGGCGTCATCATCGAAGCACAGCATATGTGCATGATGATGCGCGGCGTGGAGAAGCAGAATTCGGTAATGAAGACCTCCGCCATGTTGGGCTCATTCCGCACCGAACAGAAAACCCGCGACGAGTTCCTGTCACTGCTGCAACTGCGGCGCTAGTCGTCGCCCGGTATTACCTCCAGTAATTCCACGTGCAGGTACTGCCGATCGGCAGTGCGCGCCGCACTGAAAATCGCCAACCTGTACTCCGCACCTTCATCGAGCTGATACACGGCATAATGCTGCAGATCATCACGGCCATAAAGAATGCGCTGGTGAAAAACGCGATTGGCCCACTGTGCGCCAGAGCCACAGGCACGCCCCTGGCACTGAAAAAGTGTTTGCAGGCCATCGCGCTGCTGCAGTTCACTTTCCAGTTCCTGCATGACTTCCAACGAGCTGAAGCCATCGATTATCTGCCAGGTATAGCGTGTAAGCTTACCGCTGAGACGTTCGCTATCCTTTAACTGCCACACCCCGCGCACTTTTTGCATCGCACCCAGGCCCAATTCGTAATCGAGCACCTGCTCCTGGGAATAAGACACTTGCCTTGCGTGGGGAAATTCATCCATTTGTTGCAACAGCAAAACAGGGCTGTCCTGGGCGGCGAATGCTGCCGTTCCAGGCAGCAGCCCCAGGGCGTTGACCGCCAGGGCAGCCACAAACCAGCCCCAATACACATTTCTCATTAACGCAAAAACTCCGCAATTTTGTCGGCTACAGCCTGCACCTCTGGCTGCTCCATATGAAAGTGATGGCCACCGGGCAGATAGGCCGTCTGCAATTCCGGTATCGCACGCCTGGCCAGCTGGTACATTGCCTCATGACGCCCACCATGGCCCTGCTCCGCCAACAGTAACAGCGTAGGCATCACCAGTGCGCCCAGCGTCGCATCGACCTGCCCCGGGGTCAGTTTAACCGCGGAGGCGCCACGCAGTCGCGGGTCAGTGGTCCAGGTATACCCTTGCGTACAAGCGCGCAGGTTCCGCTCTGCAATGAGCCTCGCCGCATCCGGCCTCATGCCTCCCACCTCACGTGCTGTGGCGGCCTCCTCCAGGCTGGCGAAAAAACGATTCTCCCTGTGCAGCAAAGACCCTTTTTCATCGAGGAATTTACGCATCTGAGCGGGAAACAGATTGTCTGCCACGGGTTGTGGGCCCACGGCATCCAGCATCATCATGCGCTGCACCCGTTCGGGGAAGCTGGCGGCGAACAGGCTGCCTATAATCGCGCCACGTGAGTGGCCCAGCAACGCAAACTGCTGCCACCCCAGGGCTTGCACTATCCCCAGCACCTCGGGCAGGTCATCCCAGATCTGGTAGGTGGCGTCCGCCGAGCGCCGGTCACTCTGGCCGTGCCCGGTAAGATCCGGCGCCACCAGGTAGTGATTTTCCAGTAAGGGCGCCAGGACAGCAAAACTGGCGGCGTTATCCAGCCAGCCATGCAGACACAATACAGGAGGGGCTGCGGGATCACCCCAGCCCAGGCCCGCCATTTTCAGACCATGTACGTCCCAGTGTAGCGGTGCGCCTGCAAGCCTGGTCACACATGGGCCTCGTAACCGGGTGGCAGTGCCCAGAACAATAATTGCCCGCAGTTGTGGGCCGCCACCTCCAGGTGCAATGTCACCAGCGCACCCGGCGACAGGTTGGGCACTCTGCCGGAATCCCCGAGATAGTGATCGACCAGTCGAGATACCAGGGGTTGGTGTGATACCAGTACCAGGTGCTGCGGCACGCTGTCACTCACCAACAGCGATTCCAGGACAGCATCGATTTGGGCGGGCGTATTACCGGGTGTCAGGGCGGACAGGGGCGCCATAGTCGCATGGGAGAAGGCAGAGGCAATAATATCCGCGGTCTGGGTTGTACGCAGCCAATCACTGTGCAACACCCTCTCCGGGTGCGGCAGGCCGCGCTGCATACAGACCTCGTGGAACTGTTGGCAGCCAAAGCCCACATCGTCAACGCCCGTGCCTGTCAATTCGCGCTGCTGGTCCGAGGCGGCAATGCCGGCCTCTCCGTGTCGCCAGATGGTTACTATCATAATCTGTTAACTCGTTACGAATTCCACGTCTTCGGCTTGTTCGGTATGCATCATATCATCGAATACATCGACCACCGGACGGTGTTCATACAAAATGGCGTACAGGCCAGTTACCAGGGGCATGTGCACCTCGCGCCGCTGCGCCTCGTCGCGCAACAGACTCAGGGTGTTTATCCCCTCCGCCACCTGATCCATGGCCTCGAGAATTTCGTCCAGGGGCTGGCCCTTGCCCAGGGCCATGCCAACCTGGTAATTGCGCGACAGCGGGGAAGAACAAGTAACGAATAAGTCCCCCACTCCGGCCAGGCCCAGGAAGGTCATGGGATTGGCTCCCATATGTACGGCAAAGCGCGACATCTCGGCAAGTGATCGGGTCAGCAGCATGCCGACCGTGTTTTCCCCCAGTTCCAGCGCCGCGGCAATTCCGGCCAGGATGGCATAGACGTTCTTCAAAGCACCGCCTAGCTCCACACCGTACATGTCATGGGAGCCGTAGATGAGAAAGGATTCACTGTGCAGCATAGCGTGCACCGTGGCGTTGATAGCCGGCAGGTCACTGGCAATTACCGAGCCGGTAACCTGACCCGCCGCAATCTCGCCGGCAAGATTGGGGCCACTGAGCACCGCCCGGGGGTTGTCCCGCATCTCCTCGCGCAGGATCTCGCTCATCAGGCGAAAGCCACTGGCTTCTATACCCTTGGTAAGGCTGATCAATAACGTCTGCGCCGGGACCAGGCCGGCCAGCTCACGCACCACCTGGCGAAACGACTTGCTGGGCACCGCGACCAACACGATATCCACGCCGGCTACAGCCTGCTCCAGGGAAGTGGTGGCGTTCAGGTCATCATGCAGTCGATAGCCTGGCAAATACTCCAGGTTTTCCCGGTGCCGGTTGATGGACGCTGCTCGCTCACCGTTGCGCAGCCACAGCCGCACACTGTTGCCATTGCAGGCAATGATATTGGCGATCACCGTCCCGAAACTGCCGCCGCCCAGTACGGCGACAACATGGGCATCGGACATGGTGTACTCCTGTATTTATTATGCTTTGTTTTCCAACGCCGACCAGTCTAACAAAAAAAACGGGCATTAAAGCCCGCTTTTACATGGTACCGGGAGTTGCCTGGGTCAGTTACCACTCATCTCCAGCAACAGCTTGTTCAGCCGCGAAACGTAGGTGGCCGGATCGTCCAGTTGCCCACCTTCTGCCAGGTGCGCCTGGTCAAAGACGATATTGGCGAGATCTGAAAAACGGTCCTCATCAGCCTCCTGGTCCAGCATCCCCAGTAGTGGATGGGTGGGATTTACTTCCAGGATGGGCTTTGATTCCGGCACGGGCTGCCCCGCCGCCTCCATCATACGGCGCATTTGCGCACCCATGTCAAAGTCTCCAACCACCAGGCAGGCGGGTGAGTCAGTGAGCCTGGAGGTGGCGCGAACCTCCGCAACCTTGTCTTCCAGGACCTTGCCCAGTCGCTCCACCAGCGCCTCACTCTCCTTTTCCAGCTTTTCCTGCTCCGCTTTCTCTTCCTCGGATTCCGGCTCCAGGTCCAGCGCGCCGCGAGCCACATCCTGGAACTGCTTGCCGTCGAATTCCTGCAGGTGATTCATCAACCAGTCGTCGACGCGATCAGACAACAACAGGACCTCGATGCCCTTCTTGCGAAACACTTCCAGGTGTGGGCTGTTTTTTGCCGTATTGAAGTTTTCTGCCACCACGTAGTAAATCTTGTCCTGTTTCTCCTGCGCTCGTGATACATAGTCTTCCAGAGACTGATCCTGCTCCTCCAGGTCGGTATGGGTGGAGGAGAAACGCAGCAGTTTGGCAATTTTTTCCTTGTTGGCGAAATCTTCCGCGGGTCCTTCCTTCAACACCTGGCCGAATTCCTTCCAGAACAGTGCGTAGTCCTCGCCCCCTTTCTTGGCCAGCTTGCCGAGCATGTCCAATATGCGCTTGGTGAGGGCGCTGCGCATGGACTCCACCGCCGCATCCTGCTGCAGGATCTCACGGGACACGTTGAGGGGCAGGTCATTGGAGTCGACGATGCCCTTCACAAAGCGCAGGTATAAGGGCAGGAACTGCTCTGCCTCGTCCATGATAAACGTGCGCTGCACGTAGAGTTTCAGGCCGCGTGACATTTCCCGGTTCCACATATCAAACGGCGCACGCTTTGGAATATAGAGCAAACTGGTATATTCCAGCTTGCCCTCAACCTTGTTGTGGCTCCAGGTTAAGGGATCATCGAAATCATGGGATACATGCTTGTAGAACTCATGGTATTCGTCATCGCTAATCTCGGAGCGGCCACGGGTCCACAGCGCTGTCGCCGCATTGACGGTCTCGTACTCCACCTCGGGATTCTCCGGGGCTTCCTCGCCCTCGGCCGGTGGCGCCGGCGGCTTGACCATCATCACCGGCACGGAGATATGATCGGAATACTTCTTTATGACGCTGCGAACACGAAAGTCCTCGGCAAATTCCTTGCAGTCTGCCTTCAGGAACAGGGTGATGCGTGTACCGCGCTCCGCCTTATCCACTGGCTCCACGGAGAACTCGGCCTCGCCGTGGGACTCCCACAGAATACCCTCGTCGGCTGCCTCCCCCGCCTTGCGGGTGTGTACCTCGACGCGATCGGCGACTATAAATGCGGAGTAAAAACCAACGCCGAACTGGCCTATCAGCTGCGAATCTTTCTTCTGATCGCCGGTAAGGCTTTCCAGGAAGGACGCGGTGCCGGATTTGGCGATAGTACCCAAATGCTCAATGACCTCGTCGCGGTTCATGCCGATACCGTTATCACTGATGGTGATGGTGTTGGCTTCTCCGTCCACGTCCACCTGAATCCGGTAGTCGCCCTGCCCTTCAAGCAGGCTCTCATCGGCCAGCGCGGCAAAACGCAGCTTGTCGATGGCGTCACTGGCATTGGAAATCAGTTCCCTGAGGAAAATTTCCTGGTTGCTGTACAGCGAGTGGATCATCAGGTGAAGCAGTTGCTTCGCCTCGGTCTGGAAACCCAGTGTTTCTTTTTTCACATCGGCAGTCATAGCGTCCTCTGTATTTAAGGTATTGATTTAAAAAGGATTGTTCGTAGTCACTTCATATGGGGGCAGTGTGCTTCATTTTCAAGTACTCGCTGGTTTTTTAGTGGGCTTGAATTGCACTAGCGATCTGTGTTTGAAACAAAAAAAGGCCCATCCGAAGATGAGCCTTTTTATTGATGCTGGCCCCCGCTGACGCGGGGATGGCGGCAGGGGTGGTTTACCAGCCGGTAATTTCCGCCAGACCGGTGCCGATATCGGCGAGGCTGCGTACGGTTTTTACACCGGCATCTTCCAGGGCCGCAAACTTCTCATCCGCCGTGCCCTTGCCGCCCGAAATAATCGCACCGGCATGGCCCATACGCTTACCCTTCGGGGCAGTAACCCCGGCAATGTAGGATACGACAGGCTTGGAGACATTCGCCTTGATGAAGGCTGCCGCCTCCTCTTCCGCCGTACCACCGATCTCACCGATCATCACAATCGCTTCGGTGGCGGGATCCTGCTCGAACATCTCCAGGATGTCGATAAAGTTGGAGCCCGGGATCGGGTCTCCGCCAATACCGACGCAGGTTGACTGACCGTAGCCCGCGTCAGTGGTCTGCTTTACCGCTTCATAAGTGAGGGTCCCGGAGCGGGAGACGATACCCACCTTGCCCGGCAGGTGAATGTGGCCCGGCATAATGCCGATCTTGCACTCTCCGGGCGTGATAACACCGGGACAGTTGGGCCCTACGAGGCGCACACCGAGTTCGTCACACCTGACTTTCGCCTCAAGCATATCCAGCGTGGGAATGCCCTCGGTAATGCACACGATCAACTTGATACCGCCGTTGGCCGCTTCCAGGATGGAGTCCTTACAAAATGGCGCAGGCACGTAGATAACCGAGGCATCGGCGCCGGTGGCTGCCACCGCATCAGTTACCGTATTGAATACCGGCAGGCCCAGGTGCTCCTGGCCGCCTTTCCCCGGGGTGACACCGCCGACCATCTGCGTACCGTACTCTATGGCCTGTTCCGAGTGAAAAGTACCCTGGGAACCGGTAAAGCCCTGGCAGATCACCTTGGTGTTCTTGTCGATAAGAATGCTCATTACGCTGCACCTCCGGCTGCTTTGACTGCCTGCTGGGCAGCATCTGTGAGGCTCATGGCCGCAATAATATTCAGCCCGCTGTCAGCCAGCACCTTCTGGCCCAACTCCGCATTGTTACCTTCCAGGCGTACGACCACGGGCACTTGAACGCCGATTTCCTCTACCGCGCCAATCACGCCTTCCGCAATCAGGTCACAGCGAACAATACCGCCAAAGATATTGATCAATACCGCCTTCACATTGTCGTCTGACAGGATAATCTTGAACGCTTCAGATACGCGCTCCTTGGTGGCGCCGCCGCCCACGTCCAGGAAGTTGGCGGGAAAGCCGCCGTGCAATGCAACGATATCCATGGTGCCCATGGCCAGGCCTGCGCCATTGACCATACAGCCGATATTGCCGTCCAGTGCCACGTAGTTCAATTCCCACTGTGCCGCATGGGACTCGCGCTCATCGTCCTGGGAGGGGTCATGCATATCGCGCAGCTGGTTCTGGCGATACAGGGCGTTGCCGTCCACACCCAGTTTGGCATCCAGGCAGTGCAGGTCGCCCTGCTCGGTAATAACCAGCGGGTTGACCTCGATCAGCGCCAGGTCCTTGTCCACGAACATCTGTGCCAGACCCATGAAAATTTTCACAAACTGCTTGACCTGCTCGCCCTGCAGGCCCAGTTTGAAGGCCAATTCGCGACCCTGGTAGGGCTGTGCGCCGACCATGGGGTCTATGGTGGCACGGAGAATTTTCTCAGGGGTTTCTTCCGCTACTTTTTCAATCTCCACGCCACCTTCAGTGGACGCCATAAATACGATACGCCGCGAAGAGCGATCCACCACGGCACCCAGGTACAATTCCTCGGCGATATCGGTGCAGGACTCCACCAGTATCTTGCTCACTGGCTGGCCGCCCTCATCTGTCTGGTAGGTCACCAGGTTCCTACCCAGCCAATGCTTCGCAAATTCGGCGATTTCATCCTTGGTTTTAACCAGCTTTACACCGCCTGCCTTACCGCGGCCGCCAGCGTGCACCTGGGCTTTTACTACCCATACATCCCCGCCGATCATATCGGCAGCTTCAGTTGCCTCTTTGGGAGTGTCTACCGCATACCCCTTGGATACCGGCAGTCCGTACTCGGCAAACAGTTGCTTGCCCTGATACTCATGAAGATTCATGTCGTGTCCTGCTTCGTCTGCTGCTTCTTGAATTTAGGCCTCTTGTCGCCAGGCCGGCGTCAATTAACCAGTGGATACCCGAATGTGTCGGTGATTTTTCTGTTGTACACACCCGCGCGAATTCTATTTGCGTTTCTTGCGATTGGCGACATGAATCGCGTGCCCGTCCACCGCCAGTGCGGCTTCGTGTACCGCCTCCGACAAAGTCGGGTGGGCAAACACGGTCAGGGCCAGGTCCTCGGCGCTGGAGCCGAACTCCATCGCAATCACCACCTGCTGCACCAGGTCCGCCGCCGAGGGGCCGACAACATGGCAACCCAGGATACGATCGGTCTCTGCGTGCGCCAGGATTTTAACCATGCCGTCCGAATCGTTCGAGGCCAGGGCGCGACCGCTGGCAACAAAGGGAAATACCCCTGACTTGTATTCCACCCCGTCCGCTTTCAGTTCCTGCTCGGTCTTGCCCACCGCCGCCACTTCCGGATGGGTGTAAATTACCGAGGGTATACAATCGTAATTCATCTGAGCCTGTTTGCCGGCAATACGCTCCGCCACCATGACACCCTCTTCAGATCCCTTGTGCGCCAGCATGAGGCCGCGCACTACGTCGCCGACGGCGTAGACATGAGGTGCCTCTGTTTCACAGTAGTCATTAACGAAGATGTAGCCGCGCTCGTCCAGGGTCAGGCCGCTGTCCGAGGCAAACAGTTCCTCCGAGCGGGGCCTACGGCCTACCGCCACGATCAACTTGTCAAAGGTTTCCTGGTATTCCCCATCCGCGGTGCTGAAAGACACCTGCACGGCGCCGTCCACCACCTCGGCCTTGGTCACGCGAGCGCCCAGGCGGACATCCAGACCCTGCTTTTTCAGTATCTTGCCAGTCTCCTTGGCAATCTGCTGGTCCATCATCGGCAGGAACTCGTCCAGCGCTTCCAGCATGACCACTTCGGAACCCAGGCGCGCCCAGACACTGCCCAGTTCGAGGCCGATTACACCCGCCCCGATAACACCCAGCCGCGCCGGCACGGCAGAAAGTTCCAGCGCGCCGGTAGAATCTATAATGTACTCGTTGTCCACCGGTGCCGGCGGAATCGCTACCGGCACGGAGCCCGCGGCTATAATAATATTGCCGGCGTCCAGTACTGACACATTGCCGTCCTTGTCCGTTACCTCAACCTTGGTGCCTGCCAGCACCTTGCCAGTGCCGGAGACCGCGGTCACACCATTGTGCTTGAACAATCCGGAAATCCCGCCGGTAAGCTGATCCACTATCTTGTCCTTGCGCGCCAGCATCGCCGGTACGTCGATAGTCGCTTCGCCTACACTGATGCCGTGCACGTCAAAGTGGTCCCGCGCCTCGGCAAACTTGTGACTGCTATCCAACAGGGCCTTGGATGGAATACAGCCTACATTGAGGCAGGTGCCTCCCAGTCGTATACCGCCCTTGTCGTCCAGCCACTGCTCCACACAGGCGACGGACATGCCAAGCTGTGCCACCTTGATCGCTGCAACATAACCAGCGGGCCCGGATCCAATCACCACTACATCGTATTTATCAGACATCTCTATTCCCAGTAAGAATTTGCTAACCGGCGCCGCGCCCTATAATTGCAGCAGGATACGCGCCGGATCTTCAATCAGGTCCTTGATCGCAACCAGAAATTGTACTGCGGTCTTGCCATCTATCAAGCGATGGTCATAGGACAGCGCCAGGTACATCATCGGCAGCACAACCACCTCGCCATTGAGCGCCATGGGACGCTCCTGGATCTTATGCATTCCCAGGATGCCGGTTTGCGGCGGATTGAGGATAGGGGTAGACAGCAGTGAACCGAATACCCCGCCATTGGTTACGGTGAAAGTACCACCGGTCATATCGTCGATAGTCAGCTTATTGTCGCGGGCACGCAGGCCCAGATCCTTGATCGCCGCTTCCACGTCCGCCAGGCTCATAAAATCAGCATCGCGCATGACCGGCACGACCAGTCCGTTCTCGGTGGACACTGCAACACCGATATCCTGATAGCCGTGATACACGACGTCACTGCCATCAATAGAAGCGTTTACCGCAGGGAAGCGCTTCAATGCTTCGCAGGCTGCCTTGACAAAAAAGCCCATAAAACCCAGGCGCGTGCCATTATGGGTTTTTTCAAACTGCTCCTTGTACTTGCTGCGCAGCGCCATTACCGGCGCCATATTCACCTCGTTAAAGGTGGTGAGCATGGCTGTTTCCTGGGTGGCCTGCAACAGGCGCTCGGCAATTTTGGCGCGCATGCGGGTCATCGGTACCCGTTTCTCTACCCGCTCACTGGAGGGCCCTACGGGAGCGTCCGCTACCGATACCGCCGCGGCTTTCGCCGCCGGAACTGGCGCGGATGCCGCATCGCTCTTTAGGTACTTCAGAATATCTTCCTTGGTGATGCGACCATTCTTGCCTGTGCCGGTGATCTGACTGATATCGAGACCGTGTTCCTCGACCAGTTGACGAGCTGCGGGGCCCAGCAGCGAAGCCAGGTCGGTATCGCTGGCCGTATCTGCGGGCTCGGGCGACTCCTGCGCGGGTGCGGGGGCCGCAGGGCTGGATGTCGCGGCACCCTGTTCCAGGGTCGCCAGCAGCTGCCCGCTGGCAATGGTCTCTCCTTCCTGAGCATGGATTTTGCTGATCACCCCATCTTCCGGAGCCACCACTTCCATCACTACCTTGTCGGTTTCTATCTCAACGATCAGTTCATCGCGAGAGACCGCCTCACCTTCCTGTTTGTGCCAGGCAGCCACCTCACCGTCTGCGACCGACTCGGGAAAAGTGGGTGCCTTGATTTCAATCGCCATTTCGTATCCTTTGAGAAATGCCAGTCGTAGTTAACTACCCCAGGGCATTTCGCCCAGGGCTTCATTGATAAATTTGTCCTGCTGTTCCACGTGCAGAGCCATATACCCCGCAGCCGGTGCCGCCGTGGCGTCGCGCCCGATATAGCGCAAATAGACGTCCACTTTGTGCCGGTGAATCACACGCCGCATATGGTGCTGGCTGGCGTACCAGGCGCCCTGGTTCATGGGCTCTTCCTGGCACCAAACGGCGTCTTCCAGGTTGGTGTAAGGCGCCAGCACGTCCAGCAGTTCCGTCTCTGGAAAGGGGTACAATTGCTCAAGCCGCAGTATGGCGATGTCGTCGATCTCCCGCTCCCTGCGTGCCGCTCGCAGGTCGTAATAAACCTTGCCGCTACAGATTACCGCCCGGCGGACTTTTTCCGGTTCCAGATTGTCGGTTTCATCCATTACATTGAAGAAACGGCCGTCGGCTAGTTCCTCCAGGGTGGAAATCGCCTCCTTGTGACGCAACAGGCTCTTGGGTGACATCACTATCAGCGGCTTGCGCAAGGGACGGATGGCCTGCCGGCGCAGCATGTGATAAACCTGCGCTGGCGTACTGGGCACACAAACCTGGATATTGTGCTCAGCGCACAACTGCATGAAGCGCTCCAGGCGGGCGGAAGAGTGCTCCGGCCCCTGACCTTCGTAACCGTGTGGCAGCAACATGGTGAGCCCTGACAGGCGCATCCATTTGTGCTCACCGCTGGTAATAAACTGATCTATTACCACCTGAGCGCCGTTGGCGAAATCACCGAACTGCGCCTCCCAGATCACCAGGCCCTGGGGCATGGTAGTGGAGTAGCCGTATTCAAACGCCAGCACCGCCTCTTCCGACAGCAGCGAATCGTAGATCACGAAGGGTGCCTGCTCATCGCTGACATGTTGCAGCGGGATATGAACGCTCTCGTCCTTCTGGTTGTGCAGCACCGCGTGGCGGTGAGAGAACGTTCCGCGCCCCACATCCTGCCCGGTCAGGCGCACCGGGTAACCATCACGCAACACGGATGCGTAGGCCAGGGTTTCGGCAAAGCCCCAGTTTACCGGCAGGGCCCCGGCCGCCATCTTGCGCCTGTCCTCCAGGATTTTAGCCACCTGGCGTTGCAGCGGGAAATTGTCCGGGGCCACATTGGTTTCATGGGCCAGGGCCTGCATCTCGTGGATATCCATGGACGTATCCGCGGGCAGGGTCCACTCGTGCCCCAGGTAGGGAGACCAGTCCACAAACAGGGTTTTGTTGGGTTCGGAAACCAGACTGCTGACCATGGGCTCCCCGCGATCCAGCGACTCGCGGAAACGCTCGACCAGGAACTGATCTTCCTCCTGGGTGACCAGGCCCTCGGCGACGAGCTTCGCCGCGTAGAGGTCGCGTGTGGTCGGGTGCGTGCGAATTTTCTTGTACATCAGCGGCTGGGTTACCGATGGCTCGTCCGCCTCGTTATGTCCGCGGCGGCGATAGCAGATCAAATCGATGACCACATCCTTCTTGAATTCAGTGCGGTAGTCCACCGCCAACTGGGTCACGAACAGCACCGCTTCGGGATCGTCGGCGTTGACGTGAAATATCGGAGCCTGCACCATTTTCGCCACGTCTGTGCAGTATTCGGTAGAGCGCGCATCCTCGCGCTTGTTCGTGGTAAACCCCACCTGGTTATTCAGCACAATGTGTATGGTGCCACCGGTCTTGTAGGCCCGGGTCTGGGACATCTGGAACGTCTCCATGACCACGCCCTGTCCGGCAAAGGCCGCATCCCCGTGAAGCACAATAGGCACCACCAACTCGCCTATATCATCCTGGCGCCGCTCCTGGCGGGCACGCACCGAGCCCTCTACAACGGGGGACACAATTTCCAGGTGCGAGGGATTAAAAGACAGTGCCAGGTGCACTTCCCCACCGGGAGTCATGACATTGGAGGAAAAGCCCTGGTGGTATTTCACATCCCCTGAGGTTTCATACTCCACCCTGCCCTCGAACTCCGCAAACAACTCAGAGGGATTCTTGCCAAGTATATTGATCAGTACATTGAGTCGACCGCGGTGAGCCATGCCGATCACGATCTCCTGCGCTCGATACTCACCACAGCGCTGGATCATTTCCGACAGCATGGGAATAAGGCTTTCCCCACCTTCCAGGCCAAAGCGCTTGGTACCCGGGTATTTGGAGCCCAGGGACTTCTCCAGTCCCTCTGCCTGGATCAGGCTGGCCAGTAGCTGCTTGCGCACCTCCTCCCCGTAGTCAGGAGCGGAGCGCACAGACTCCATGCGGGTCATGATCCAGTGACGCTCCTCGGTATCAACAATGTGCATGAACTCCGCGCCGATAGTATGGCAGTAGGTGCGCTCCAGGGCGTCATGGATTTCTCCCAGGGTCGCATCGGCCTTACCGATATGCAGGCTACCGGTCTGGAATACAGTGTCGAAATCAGCGGTGGAAAGATGATGAAAGCTCAGCTCCAGGTCCGGCACATGCTCTCTTTCGGCCAGGCCCAGGGGATCCAGCTGCGCCTTCTGGTGGCCACGCTGGCGATAGGCCGAGATCAGTTGCACCACCCGAACCTGTTTGCGTTCGTACTCGGTAGCCTGGGAATCGTGCGCCACCGTTGCCTCAGTGCGCACCCGCATCTTACTGATCTGGGCAAAGCGCTCGCGAACCACAGAGTGCGGCACATCCTCTATCTGTACGAAATCCGACTCGACCCGCGGCAATTTGTCAAAGTAGTCCCGCCACTGCTCCGGCACGCCATTGGGATCCTTGAGGTAGGACTCGTACAAATCCTCCACGTAGGTGGCATTACCACCGGCGATATGGGAACTCCGCCACAGGAGCTCCATTGAACTTTCTTGCATCGCGACCCTTCCAGGGATGTGCATTGCCGCTCGAATTAGCGGCGGGTTATAACTGTCATTTGCAACTCAGCCAATAGCCAAGTCTAGCAGCGCTGGGCAATACTGCCGACTGGACTTTAGTCGGCGCCGTAAATACCATTCTGCCGCTATCTGGCAGCGGCAGAATCTGACCTATAATTCCATATATTTCAATATATTACGGCCCAAACCTAAAGTCAGGTAGCGCGCGATAGCAACATGTTGCGAATATGCCCTATGGCCCGTGTAGGGTTCAGGCCCTTGGGACATACATTGACACAATTCTGGATGCCATGGCAACGGAATACGCTGAAGGGATCATCCAATTGGGCCAGGCGCTCCGTGGTGGCGGTATCGCGGGTGTCTGCCAGGAAGCGATAGGCCTGCAACAAGCCAGAAGGGCCAATGAAGCGCTCCGGGTTCCACCAGAAGGAGGGACAGGCGGTAGAGCAGCAGGCGCAGAGAATACATTCATACAGGCCGTCCAGCTTGGCGCGGTCCTCCGGGGACTGCAAGCGCTCTATGGCGGGCGCGGGCGTATCGTTCTGCAGGTAGGGCTGCACTTTCTCGTACTGGGTGTAAAACATGGTCATATCGACGATCAGGTCGCGTATTACCGGCAGCCCGGGCAGTGGGCGAATAACCAGCTTGTTGTTTTTCACCGTCTCGGACAGGGGAGTGATACAGGCCAGACCGTTCTTGCCATTCATGTTCAGGCCGTCAGAACCACACACTCCCTCACGACAGGAACGCCGATAGGTCACTGTGGTGTCCTGGGACTTGATCATCTCCAGCACGTCCAGCACCATCAGGTCCTTACCGCCGGTATCAACCTGTATATCCTGCATATAAGGCTGGCTATCCTGCTCCGGGTTATAGCGATAGATACTGACTTGTAACATTTCTACCGCCTCTTAATAAGTACGCGCTTTGGGTTGGAAAGTGTCTACCGTTTTGGGTTCAAAATTCACAGAGCGCTTACCTACGCTCTTGTCCGCCGGGTAGTACATGGAATGGCACAGCCAGTTCTCGTCGTCGCGGTCCTTGAAATCGTCGCGGGCGTGCGCGCCGCGGCTTTCATTGCGCGCCTCGGCGGTAATAGCCGTCGCCTCGGCCACCTCGAACAGATTGTGCAGTTCCAGAGCCTCGATACGAGCCGTGTTGTATACCATGCTCTTGTCGTCCAGCTTGGCATTTTCAATACGGCCACGTAAATCGGAGAGTTTGCGGATGCCCTCCTGCATGAATTCGCCATTGCGGAACACGCCGAAGTGATTCTGCATGGTGTTCTGCAGTTCCTTGCGCAGATCGGCGACGTTCTCGCCACCGCTTGACGCATTCAGCTTGTCCAGGCGAGCCATCGCCTGCTCGACATCGGTTTCCGACGCGTCGCGCATCTCGACGCCTTCGCGCAGTGCCTTTTCGATAAACAGGCCTGATGCCCTGCCAAACACGACCAGGTCCAGCAGCGAATTGCCGCCCAGGCGGTTGGCTCCGTGAACGGAAACACACGCCACCTCGCCGCAGGCATAGAGGCCGGGAATAATCTGGTCATTACCAGCGGCATCCACGGTCAGTGCCTGGCCATGGACGTTGGTTGGAATGCCGCCCATCATGTAGTGGCAGGTCGGCACAACGGGGATCGGTTCCTTGACGGGGTCGGCGTGGGCAAAAGTTCTGGAAAGTTCACAGATGCCAGGCAGTCGGCTTTCCAAAACTTCTTCACCCAGGTGGTCCAGTTTGAGGTACACATGGTCGCCCTCGGGACCACAGCCTCTGCCTTCAATGATCTCCAGCACCATGGAGCGCGCCACGACGTCACGGCCCGCCAGGTCTTTGGCATTAGGCGCATAGCGTTCCATAAAACGCTCGCCGTCCTTGTTGATCAGGTAGCCGCCCTCACCGCGACAACCCTCGGTGACCAGCGTCCCCGCACCCGCGATACCGGTGGGGTGAAACTGCCACATTTCGATATCCTGCACCGGGAAACCGGCGCGCAGGGCCATGCCGATGCCATCCCCGGTGTTGATATGGGCGTTGGTGGTGGAGGCATAAATTCGCCCGGCACCGCCGGTGGCAAATACCGTGGCTTTGGATTTGACGTAAACGGTCTCACCCGTCTCCATGCAGATAGCGATAACACCGACCACGGCGCCATCCTGGTTCTTCACGATATCGGTGGCGTACCACTCGTTGAAAAACACCGTGTTGTTCTTCATGTTTCCCTGGTAAAGGGTATGCAACAGGGCGTGACCAGTACGGTCCGCTGCAGCACAGGTGCGGGCAGCCTGGCCGCCTTCACCGAAATTCTTCGACTGACCGCCGAAGGGCCGCTGGTATATGCGGCCCTCTTCGGTGCGGGAAAATGGCAGACCCATATGCTCCAGCTCAAATACCGCTTCGGGGCCCACACTGCACATATACTCGATGGCGTCCTGGTCCCCTATGTAATCGGACCCCTTCACCGTGTCATACATATGCCAGCGCCAATCATCGTTAGGGTCGTCGCTGGCGATAGCGCAAGTGATGCCGCCCTGGGCGGAGACGGTGTGCGAGCGCGTGGGGAAAACCTTGGATATCACCGCGGTTTTGTAGCCGGACTGGGCTAGTTGCAGCGCAGCGCGCATACCCGCGCCACCCCCACCGACAATGACACCATCAAACGAAATAGTACGGAGAGCCGACATATATTAATAACTCCAAAGAATCTGGATGCTCCAGACCACATAAACGAAAATCGTCAGGCTGCACAGTATCTGAAAGCCAATGCGCAACACGTTGCCCTTGGTGCCCATCAGCCGCTCGGTCAGATAATCCGTCAGCACCGCCCACATGCCAATCCACGCATGGGCTGCCAGGGACAGAACCGCCAGCAGGCTGAAGATCCGTACCCAGGTTTGGCTGAACAGCGCCTTCCAGGTGACGAAATCAACCCCACCCCACACTGAGGCGGTGATAAAAACGACGTAGGCCAGCAATATGACAGCGCTGACACGCTGTAACAGCCAATCGGAGAGGCCGGAACGACCAAAACTGGTGACAGAAGTTACCATATCCAAGCTCCCGCTATCAGGATGAGCACAGCCGACAAACCGATGGTGATGCGGGCACCCAGGATGCCCCCCTCCATCGTTTCGCCGATACCGAAGTCAGCTATCAGGTGTTTTACGCCGGCGACCGAGTGATAGATCAACCCGGAGACCACGGCCCACAATATGAGCTTGAACAAGGCACCTGAGAGGCACTCCTGCAACTCGGCGAAACTCTCAGGACTTTTAAGGCTGGCATCGAGCATCCAGATAAGGACTGCCGTGCCAGCAAAAATGAACACGCCGGAGGCGCGATGAGCAATGGACGCCCATGCGGTTATGGGAAGCCGCATGGTACCAATGTCCAGGTTTACAGGACGATTGTCTTTCACTATAGGTACCATTGTTTTGACGCCCGAAGGCGGTTAGTCGGCTTGGCACGTGGCCAAGGTTTGCCGCTGGCCTCTTGTGCGAGCCCGCGAACCAAAACGCGCGAAATTATAGGCACTTACAAGATTAAATACAAACCTGCGGCCAATAATGTCGAGCATATTTTGATCTGCGACAATCTGCCCCGATCTCCCATAAACGCGATTGGCGATTTTGCGCGCATAACGCCCTCATATAGATACAATTAGAACCAGATCAATTGACAAAAAATCATCAGACTCTATAGTGGACGGCCCACTGAATTGCGACGCAGGACCCCCCTATGAGCGACAGAAAAGCCACCCTGAACATAGATGGAATGGACGAGGCCATTGAGCTGCCGATCTATTCCGGCACTCTCGGCCCGGACGTGGTCGACGTCGGGAGCCTGACCGGCAATGGCATGTTCACCTACGATCCCGGGTTCGTATCCACTGCCGCCTGTGAATCGCAAATCACCTATATCGACGGCGGCCAGGGCATCCTGCTGCACCGGGGCTACCCCATAGACCAACTGGCAGAGAAGTCCGACTACCTGGAAACCTGCTACCTGCTACTCTACGGAGAGC
This sequence comes from Halioglobus sp., assembly GCA_029287595.1. Lineage (GTDB taxonomy): Bacteria > Pseudomonadota > Gammaproteobacteria > Pseudomonadales > Halieaceae > JAACFI01. The sequence continues at coordinate 28,539 of JARFQU010000226.1, forward strand.
TTCCCAGCAAGGAGGAGAAGGCAGAATTTGTTAATACCGTGCACAACCACACCATGGTGCACGAACAGATCCGCACCTTCTTCAACGGCTTTCGCCGCGATGCTCACCCCATGGCCATCATGTGTGGTGTGGTCGGCGCCCTCTCCGCCTTCTATCACGACTCCCTGGATATCGCCGATGAGCACCATCGCCAGGTAGCCGCTTTCCGCCTGATCGCTAAAATGCCTACCCTGGCGGCAATGAGCTACAAGTTCTCTGTCGGGCAGCCCTTCATGTACCCGGATAACAGCCTGAGCTATTCGGAGAACTTCCTGCACATGATGTTCGGCAACCCCTGCGAGCCCAGCAACGTAAGTCCGGTACTGGCCCGCGCCATGGATCGTATTTTCCTGCTGCACGCGGACCACGAACAGAATGCCTCCACTTCAACCGTGCGGCTGGCAGGTTCCTCCGGGGCCAACCCCTTCGCCTGTATCGCCGCCGGGATCGCCGCATTGTGGGGCCCTTCCCACGGCGGTGCCAACGAGGCGGTTCTGGAAATGCTGGAAGAAATCGGCGACGTCTCGCGCATTGATGAATTCGTTGCCAGGGCCAAGGACAAGGACGACCCGTTCCGCCTGATGGGCTTCGGGCACCGCGTTTACAAAAATTTTGATCCGCGAGCAAAGGTGATGAAAGAGGCCGCAGACGATGTGCTTGCCGAGCTGGGAATCCACAATGAGCCCCTGCTGGCGATTGCCAAGCGACTGGAAGAAATTGCACTGCACGACGACTACTTCATATCGAAAAAATTGTATCCCAACGTCGATTTCTACAGCGGCATCATCCTCAAGGCTATCGGCATTCCCACCAGCATGTTCACCGTGATTTTTGCCGTGGGCCGCACCGTGGGCTGGATCGCCCACTGGAACGAAATGATTTCTGGCAGTTATCGTATTGGTCGTCCACGCCAGCTCTACACCGGGTACGAGCAGCGTGACTACGTGCCACTGGAGCAGCGCTGAAATACAAACCTCAGCGACCCAAGGGCCGCGCTGCGGCCTTTTTTACCAAACCAAGCAGTTTGCCGCACGGAAATACAACGCATGAGCGACATCGTCATCAGTGGCACCGGCCTATATACCCCAGGTGAGTCAATCAGCAATGACGAACTGGTCGCCGCCTTCAATAGCTATGTAGACCTGCACAATGCAGAGCACGCCGATGCCATCGCCGCCGGTACAATGGCGCCCCTGCAACCCTCCTCCGCCGAGTTCGTCGAAAAGGCCTCTGGCATCAAGTCACGCTATGTAATGAACAAGTCCGGGATCCTGGACCCACAGCGAATGACACCGTATATTCCGGAGCGCGCCAACGAGGAACCATCGGTACAGTGTGAAATGTCGATAGCTGCAGCCAGGGAAGCCATGGCCCAGGCAGGTAAAACGGCGGCAGATATCGATGCGGTAATTGTCGCCGCGTCCAATATGCAACGCGCCTACCCCGCCATGGCAGTGGAGGTACAGGACGCCCTGGGTATAGAGGGCTATGCCTTCGATATGAACGTGGCCTGCTCCTCCGCCACCTTCGGTATCCAGCAAGCCAGGGACGCTGTACTCACAGGCAGCGCCAACTGCGTACTCATGCTGAACCCGGAAATATGCACAGGGCACCTCAATTTCCGCGACAGGGACTCGCACTTCATCTTTGGTGATGTGTGCACCGCAGTCATCGTGGAGCGCGCAGATACTGCCAGTTCTGCGGAGCAGTACCTGATTCTCGACAGCAAGCTACAGACCATTTTCTCCAACAATATTCGCAACAACTTCGGCTTCCTGAACCGCGCGGATGAATCCGGTATCGGCAAGCCCGACAAGCTGTTCGTGCAGGAAGGACGCAAGGTATTCAAGGAAGTTTGCCCCGCGGTAGCTACCCAGATATCCGCCCAACTGGAGAAACTGGACATAGCCCCGCAGAGCCTCAAGCGTCTTTGGTTGCACCAGGCCAACCTGAGTATGAACCAGCTGATTTCCAAACGGGTGCTGGGACGTGATGCCACCGCAGAGGAGGCGCCCACCATCCTGGACGAGTATGCCAATACCAGTTCGGCCGGCTCAGTAATCGCCTTCCATAAATACCGCCAGGACTTCAACAGCGGTGAACTGGGCGTACTGTGCTCCTTTGGCGCCGGCTACAGCATAGGCAGCGTGGTACTGCAGAAGCGCTAGGCCAGTAATTCCTCCAGTGCCCGCACTAACGCATCGCACTGGGCGTCGGTGCCAATACTGATGCGCAGGTATTCATCAATACGCGGCTTGTCAAAATATCGCACTATGATGCCCCGCTCGCGCAGTGCCGCAAACAGGGAGCGGGCGGCGCGCTGCGGGTGCCGGGCGAAAACAAAGTTCGCCCCTGAGGGCAGCACCTCGAATCCAAGGTCGCCCAGTTCGCCCACCAGGCGCTCGCGGCTGGCTATGACCCTGGCACATATGGCCGCGAAGTAATCCTCATCCTCCAGCGCCGCCAGCGCAGCGTGCTGGGCCAGCACATCCAAAGGATAGGAGTTAAAGCAGTTCTTGACGCGCTCCAGCCCCTGAATAAGCTGCGCGTCTCCCATGGCCACGCCTACCCGAAGGCCGGCCAGCGCCCTGGACTTGGACAGGGTCTGTACGACCAGGAGATTGTCATAATCAGCGATTAATCCCACGGCGGACTCACCACCAAAATCAATATACGCCTCGTCTATCACCACCACGGAGTCCCTGTTAGCCTGCAGCAGCGCGGCAATACCTGCCAGTGGCATCAGCATGCCAGTGGGTGCATTGGGATTGGGAATGATGATGCCGCCGTTGGCCGGGGGAAATGCCACTGGATCAATACTGAAATCCTGGGCCAGCGGCACCTGGCAATAATCGATACCATAAAGATCACACCACACCGGATAAAAACTGTAGCTGATATCCGGAAAACACAGGGGCAGATCGTGGTTCAGCAGGGCCTGGAACACATGGGCCAGAACTTCATCGGAGCCGTTGCCGACGAACACCTGTTCCGGCCGCAGTCCATTGCGCGACGCGAAAGCCTGTTTCAGCGCAAGGGACTCGGGGTCCGGATACAGGCGCAGGCTGTCTGCGGTGGTGGCGGCAATAGCGCGCATCACCTGCGGCGAAGGCTCATAGGGGCTTTCATTGGTATTGAGCTTGACCAGCCGATCGTGCCGCGGTTGCTCTCCCGGCACATAGGGTGTCAGCTTCCCGACCACGTCACTCCAGTAACGACTCATGTCCACCCTACCCGCCTTCAGCAGTGCATAAAAATAAAAAGCCCGAGTGTACATCGGGCTTGACTGAAAATGGCGTCCCCTAGGGGGTTCGAACCCCTGTTACCGCCGTGAAAGGGCAGTGTCCTGGACCACTAGACGAAGGGGACGCAGCGCTTCTTGTGCCGCATTAATACCGCACACAAAAAAGCCGCGCTATTGTACCCAAGCATGGCCTGGATGCAAACAACGCGGCAAGGTAGTGGGGATCAGATGGCGGTGTTTGCGTCACCGCCTCTTCACTACACCTGGAAAGCTATCCTAGTACTTGAAGCCCGTATCCAGCATCAGGCGGGTGTAATCCGCATCATTGCCCAGATCGACACCGCGGCTGCCGTCGAAATACGTGGTACCAACGTACCACGCGTTGTCGATCATGTACTTGGCCGAGAACTTGTGTCCCTCTCCGTCGGTACCGCCGCCCATGAAGTCGGAGTCGGTGATCAGGCCCAGGGTTGCGTCTGCCTCGAGATCCTCATACTGGTACTGCACCTGCCAGCTGCCCTGAGCCTTGGCCTTGCCCAGTTTCACACCCGCCAGGTAACCGGTTTCCAGGTCGTCCGCATCATCGTTCTCGACATAGTCCCCGTAAACGGTGACCGCCATGTCAAACAAGTTGAAGCTCACACCCAGTGACAGGTTGTAGAGGTTGTAGTCGTACTGGTAAACCTCCTCGCCATTTTCGCTAATTGTGGAGTTGCCAAAAAAGTCGTCGTCATAGATAGCCGTACGGCCCTTGGTAGGGATATCCAGGTACTTGGCCGCTGCAGTTAACTTCAGGCTCTCGAAAAGTGTGAACTCGGCGCCGACCTGGGCACCCCAGATCCCATCGTCATCGTTCCTGCTGTCACTTTCGATGAAGTTGTATGACGCATTAGCGAAAAACATGTCGTTGGACCAGCCAGCAGCTATACCTTCGGGGCGGAAGTCGCCATCCCAGATCAGGCTGCTCTTTTGCTCCACGTAGTAGTTGTTCTTGAACTTGCCCGCGGTCACGTAGGTGTTTTCAAGACCCGTCCATCGCAGATAACCCAGGTCGAGGCGAACGTCTTTGGTGGAGCCACCGCCTCCCAGGGTCTGGTTGGTAGACACCGGGTCATCGCCACCGGTAGCCAGGCCCAGCCCCACTTCCGTGGTATCGGAAGGCTTGGCGATCAACGCGGCGCGCGCGCGGATACGGTTCCGATCGCGGTCATTCTTGCCATCTTCTTCAATGTCCTCGTAACGGTAGCGGAAATCACCCTTCCACTTGACGCTCTCAGCCCAGGAAGTGGATTTGTTCTGCTTTTCCAGCGTGGCTATCTTTTCATTGGTGGCGCTGAGGTCTTCCACGGTCACGAATGTACCGACACCCATAGCCTTGAGCTTCTGATTTTCCGCTTCCAGTGCATTCACCCGATTAGCCAGGGCGGCATACTGTTCCTTGAACTCCCGCCACTCCGATTCAGGCACATCGGCATAGACTCCGACGCTGCCGAACAACACGCTGGCAACCGCTACTGACATCACTTTTTTCATGTTTCTTCCCCCTAAAAAGTTAGTGCTTAATAAACCGTTTGTGCTCATTACGCTGCGCAGAATATGACGCTAAGATGACAATTTCATGACAGGGAGGGAGAAATATTTCTTACCACGACCAGCGCAAAAGCCATTTGAGCTGGCAGTCTGGATGCATTGATGCACAGGGACAGCTTGCGTACATCAAACCGGGCAGGATAAGGCGCGCAAATGTGATGTTTAAGACAAGGGAGAAGGAATATTACACATCATGCCCTCCCCGAGAGGCGTGCTTGAGTTGGCAGTTATCGGCGATTCAGGGGGTAGCGCAGTTACGTGGGATGAAAAGATGACACAATTCAGTGGCGCACGGGGCGCCGCCGGGATGATCAGGCGAAAATACCGACCAGAATATAGCTGAGAGACACGACTAACACCGCTTCAACAGCGAGTGTAGCGGGTCTGATCGCAGGCGATTTGGTCCTGAGTTCAGTGTGTGCTGTATGTAAATTCATGCTCACCCCATCTGATTGAAACCACTTGTATACACATAATATATACCTGGAGAAATGCAAAGACAAGGTGTATACATGTGCTAAAATACCACTTTCTTGATCCCCTTAAATCAGTGGCTTGGCATGTCTAAGACCAAACTTCTCAATATCCGTATTGATCCGGAGCTGAAAAAGAAAGCAAAAAAGCTCGCTGAAGCGGATGGTCGCTCCCTGTCAAACTGGGTGACGAGGCTGATATCAAGCACGGTAAAGGAGGCGGAAAAAAACGCCAGCAACGCCGACGATGCAAAGAATTCCGACTAATCCAGGTACCTGCTGCCAGGGCACTCCCGGTGGCGCAGGCCGCTACCCTGCGTCAGTTAGACCACGGCTGAATAGATATTTTCCGTGTATGCGCTGCCGGCTAATGTTCCCGGGTTATTGCTCCCCGTCATTTCTCAGCCGAAGCGGCCGGTAATATAGTTTTCGGTCAATTCATGCCTGGGCATGGTGAACACCTGCTTGGTAGGACCTACTTCGATTAATTTACCCAGGTGAAAATAGGCGGTGCGTTGCGAAACACGCGCAGCCTGCTGCATTGAGTGGGTAACAATGGCGATGGTATATCGCTCCTTTAATTCGTCAATCAGTTCTTCAATGCGTGCGGTCGCGATCGGGTCGAGTGCCGAGCAGGGCTCATCCATAAGGATAACCTCCGGGCTTACAGCGATGGCCCGGGCGATACACAGGCGCTGCTGCTGACCACCGGACAGTCCGGTTCCAGGCTGGTCCAGTAAGTCCTTGACCTCCTCAAACAGGCTGGCCCTGCGCAGGCTTTTCTCCACGATTTCATCGAGATCCGCCTTGGTATGGGCAAGTCCATGGATGCGTGCTCCGTAGGCAACATTTTCATAGATGGATTTTGGAAACGGGTTGGGTTTCTGAAACACCATGCCCACGCGAGCGCGCAGCATCACTGTATCCTGACCGCCGTGGTAAACATCTTCCTGGTCCAGATGAATATTACCCTCCATACGACAACCCGGGATAATGTCGTTCATACGATTGAAGGTGCGCAGGAACGTCGACTTGCCGCATCCGGAGGGGCCGATCATGGCTATTACCTCGTTCTTGCCGATATCCAGGGAAACATTGTGGATGGCCTGCTTGTCGCCGTAGTAGACATTGACGTTACGAGCGGACATTTTGGGGTCGTCCACAAATGGCCAGCCGATGGTTTCGTAACCGCTTACATCTGCATGATCATGGATATCCAGGGCCTCCCGGTTGCCCACGGCGCTACTGTCGCCAACACCTTCAGCGGTTACCGCTATCGAATTCATGTCGTCAGATCCTTGCATGTTAGTGCCTGTAAGACTATTTCAGTTCAAAACGCTTGCGCAGGTAAATTGCCAGTGCATTCATTACGATCAAAAAACCCATCAGTACCATGATGGCGGCAGAGGTTTTCTCCATAAAGCCCCGCTCGGGGCTGTCAGCCCACAAGAATATCTGCACCGGCAGCACCGTGGCAGGATCGGTAACACCGCCTGGCACGTCCATTATAAAGGCAACCATGCCGATCATCAGCAGCGGCGCAGATTCCCCCAGCGCCTGGGCCATACCGATTATGGAGCCGGTGAGAATGCCGGGCATGGCCACGGGAAGCACATGATGAAAAACAGTCTGCAACGGTGACGCGCCCACACCCAGGGCAGCCTGGCGAATTGAGGGTGAGACCGACTGTATGGCCGCCCTGGAGGTAATGATAATGGTAGGCAAGGTCATCAGGGACAATACAATGCCACCCACCAGCGGCGCCGAACGGGGCAGCTCGAAAAAGTTGATGAACACGGCGAGACCCAGTAGCCCGAAAACGATGGAGGGCACCGCCGCGAGGTTGTTGATATTGATCTCAATCAGGTCGGTGAGACGGTTGCGTGGCGCGAACTCCTCCAGGTAGACAGCGGCAAACACACCGATGGGAAAGGCCAGGAGAAAGGTCACCAGCAGGGTGAAGAAAGAGCCGTACAGCGCAGCCTTGATTCCCGCCAGCTCCGGCTCCCGGGAATCCCCGGTACTGAAAAACAGCGTATTAAATCGCGATTCCGTGCGACCCTGCTGGGCAAGCGAGTCCAGCCACTGCATCTGCGTATCCTTTACCCGGCGGTCGGTCTCGGGAATTTCCCGGGTGACCTGTCCCTTGAGGTACGCGCCGGCCTCGGAGTGGGCCATCAGCCAGATATCCTGGGTCTTCCCTATGACCTGGGGATTGTCGATCACATAATCACGCAGCTGATATTCCGCCCCAATACTGATCAGGCGATAAAGCTGGCGCTTTTCCTGGCGCCCACTGGCCTCGGGAAACATCTGCCGCAGACTGGCTTTAACCACTCCCAGGTAATCAGCCTGGTAGAGGGCCTCGCTGCTGGCCCCGGGCTCGACACCAAGTCGATCGGCGTCAAAGTCAACACTCAGCTGGATGTACTGCTGGGTAAACGCCGGGTATCCCTTGCTCACGATATCGAACAACAGGATGAACAAAAAGGCAAAACCGGTGAGCACAGCTAGACGCCCATACCACTGGAAGCGCTTTTCCCGGGCGTAGCGTTTCTTCAGCGAGGCCTGTATCACCTCGGTGTTCTTGTAGCTATCCTGGTTACTCATATTGCTCCCGGTATTTCCTGACCACGTAGAGGGCGACCACGTTGAGCAGCAGCGTCACAAAAAACAGCACCAGTCCCAGGGCAAATGCCGCCAGGGTCTTGGGGCTGTCAAACTCCTGATCCCCGACCAGCAAGGTGACAATTTGCACGGTAATGGTGGTCACCGCCTCCAGGGGATTGGCGGTCAGCTTGGCCGACAGGCCAGCGGCCATCACCACGATCATGGTTTCACCAATGGCCCTCGAAACCGCCAGCAAAATACCTCCGACAATACCCGGCAGTGCAGCCGGTATCAGCACCTTGCGGATAGTTTCATTCATGGTGGCCCCCATACCCAGCGACGCTTCGCGCATGGTATCGGGTACCGCGTTGATAATGTCGTCAGACAGGGACATCACAAAGGGTATGATCATGATGCCCATGACAATCCCCGCCGCCAGGGCACTCTCAGAGGCCACCGTCAGCCCCAGACTTTCACCGAGGTTGCGAATAAACGGCGCCACGGTCAGGGCGGCAAAGAAGCCGTACACCACCGTAGGTACGCCCGCCAGTATTTCGAGTACCGGCTTGGTGACGGCACGAAATCGACGACTGGCATATTCCGACAGGTAAATAGCCGACATCAGGCCAACCGGCACGGCAATCACCATAGCGACCATTGAAATCAACAGGGTGCCCACCAGCAAGGGAACAAAGCCAAAGGAGCCGGATGCCGCTACCTGGTCAATGCGGATGGCCATTTGCGGACTCCACTGGAGTCCGAACAGGAAATCTGTCAGCGGAATGGTCTGGAAAAAACGCAGCGCCTCGAATAACACCGAAAGCACAATCCCAAGGGTGATCAGCACCGCGATAAAAGAACAGGCAAACAGGATCCATTTGCAGATGCTCTCTACGTGGTTGCGGGCGCGCAGTGCAGGGGTCACCCGCTGTACTGCCAATACGCCTCCTATCACCGCCACCAGTGCCACCAGCAGGGCCTTCATTACGCCGCTGGTGGATTTCAATTCAAGGTAATGGTCCGCAGCCGACACCTGGGCCTGGTCCAGCAGATCGGCGTCACTGGAACCCGATGCGTAACTAACAATCTGGTTGTAATACAGGCCCAGCTCGCTGTGCGGCAACTGCTGCACCGCGACCGGCAATTCCTCAACCACCAGCTTGTGAATTACCCGGGGCTCAAAGCCCACCCACAACACCAGCAGCAACAGGGCAGGCAGAGCCGCCCACAAGCCGGCCATATACCCGTAGTGCTTGGGCAGAGAGTGCAGCAAACTCATGCCGCCCTCCCCCATCGCCATCGCCACTTTGTGGGAGCGTTTACGTCCCGCAATGAAACTGACGAAAGTAAGCGCGATCAACACCAGAAAAACTGTCGACGTCTGCATTACCGCCCCATTCTAAAAAACAAAAACGGCTACGTCGCCGTTTGAAGGCGACGCTCCGCTTGCATCAAAACTGCCACTAAAGTGGCAGCAGCTTACTACATTGACAGGCGCTTGAGGCTCTTGACATCCGCCTGGACCTGGGCAAGCTCATCTTCACTCAGGGGGATCAGGCCTCTCTCCGGCAGGTAGCCGTCTTCGCCCATGGCCTTTTCTGACGTGAATTCCATGGCGTACTCCTGGATTCCGGGAATTTTACCCACGTGCGCCGCCTTGATGTAGAAGTAAAGAGGACGTGATACCGGGTAATCGCCGCTGGCAATGGAGTCAAAGCTGGGAGCCACACCATCTACCACGGCGCCCTGTACCTTGTCGCCATTCTCGTCCAGGAAGCTGAAACCGAAGATACCCATTGCATCGGGATTGGCTTCCAGTTTCTGCACGATCAGGTTGTCGTTCTCACCCGCTTCGATGTAGGCGCCATCCTCACGCACCGCATAGGTGACCGTCTTGAAGATATCCTTACCCTTGGGCGCCTTACCCTTTTTCTCCTGCAACGCCTGGTACAGCCCGGTCGGGATGCCCAGCTTGCTCATCATGGCCTTGATTTCGTCAACCTGATCCGCTCCCATACCGCGCAGGGCTTTAAGGTCGTCTACTCCCTGGGCGCCGCCACCCAGCGCCAGCTCGGCAAAGGCGTCACGGGTACCAGAGGTCGGAGGTGGACCCAACACCTCAATTTTAGTGGCCGGCAACGCAGAATTGACATCCTTCCAGGTTTTGTTCGGGTTCGGCGTCAATTTGCCATCGACACCAGGTACATCCTTGGCCAGCGCCATATAGATGTCTTTGCGGCTGAGGTTGTATTGCACACTCTCCTTGGAATTGGCGATGGCGATGCCGTCAAAACCCACCAGGGCTTCCACGACATCCGTAACCCCATTGGCCTGGCAGTCATCATACTCACTCTTCTTGATACGTCGCGAGGAATTGGTGATATCAGGAGTACCGGCGCCTACGCCCTTGCAAAACAGCTTGAGCCCACCGCCCGACCCGGTCGACTCGATCTTCGGGGTTTTGAAATTGGTGGAACGACCGAAGCGCTCAGCCACCACTGTAGCGAAAGGGTAAACAGTCGAGGAGCCAACAATGCTGATCGTATCGCGACCCTGCGCCTGTGCTGCGTTGATGCCGCCACAAACAGCTGCAATGGCTACTGCACCTAGAATTTTTCTGTACACGTAATAGTCACTCCGTATGGTAGTTGGGTTGGAATGCGGGCCAAGGAGCGGCGAATTCTATGCCTTGATTGTTACGATAGTGTGACAAAACCCTGGCAAATCTGCCATCAGGACAAATCCTGGACCTGCTCCACGAAAGATTCCAGGCTCTGGTGCCTCACATCCAGCCCACGCACCAGGTACACCACGTGCTCGGCAATATTACTGGCGTGATCCCCAATACGCTCCAGGCTGCGCAAGGCCCACATTTCGTTGAGGATAGCGCCGATATCCCGGGGATCTTCCATCATAAAGGTCACCAGGCTGCGCATGGCGCTGCCATATTCCTTGTCCACGCTACCATCGTACTTAACCACCTCTACCGCCATGTCCACGTCCAGGCGGGCAAAGGCATCCAGCGCATTGCGCAGCATGCTGACCACGTTGGCCCCAATATGCCGAACCTCGATGTAATTGCTCGGCGACATCCCCTCCTCCGCCAGTTTGACTGCCTGCCGGGCTATCTTCGCGGCCTCGTCGCCGATGCGCTCTATATCTTTGTTGAGCTTGATCGCGGTTATCACCAGACGCAGGTCACTGGCCGCCGGCTGGCGTCGGGCCAGGATAGTGGCGCACTCATCGTCGATCATCATTTCCATCTGGTTGACCTCGTGATCGCGATCGATGATCGTCGCGGCAGCCCCGGTGTCGCCGTTGACCAGCGCATCTACCGCGGCACCGACCTGCTGTTCCACCTTGCCGCCCATTTCCAGCAGCCGGTTTTTAATGCCTTCCAGTTCGGAGTTAAACCGCTCTGAAATATGCTGTTTGTAGTCTTCCTGCTTCAACATGAACTTGTCCTCTCCTTAATCTTGCGTACAACAATTACACCCGGTGGTATCTGGAAAAACCAGACTGAAACAACTGCCGGCGCCGGGGGTGCTCTCGATCTGCAGCACTGCACCGTGGGACGCTGCCACATGTTTGACGATGGCCAGCCCCAGCCCGGTGCCTCCCGTGGCCGAATTCCGGCTGTCATCGACACGGTAAAAACGCTCAGTCAAGCGCGGGATGTGCATCGCCTCAATACCTATACCGAGATCACTGACTGACAACAGGCACTTGCCCTCCTGCTGACGCCAACTCACGGTGACGGGGCTGTCCACAGCGCTGTATTTTATCGCGTTCAGCACCAGGTTCGATACCGCGCTGTGCAGCTGGCGATAATCTCCGGTAACACTCTGCCTGCATTGCGCGTCCAATACCAGCTTCCTGTCCGGGTGAGTGTTTGACAGTTCCTGGCGTAATTCTTCCAGCAGCAGCATCATATCGACGGATTCGTGCTTGCCATGCTGCTCCTCGCTTTCGATACGCGATAACCACAGCAGGTCCTTAAGCATGGACTCCATACGTTGGGCCTGCTGCATCATCTGCTTTACCGGTTTGACATAATTTTCTGGCAAATGCCTGGTGTCGCTCAGGAATGTGCCCAGGTAGCCGGTAATGACCGTGAGGGGTGTGCGCAGTTCATGGGACACATTACCAACGAAATCGCGGCGCATCTGCTCCAGCTTGACCCGCTCGGTTACATCGCGGGCGAACAGCAGACTGTCACCATCACCGAACTGGGTGATAATAATTTGCAGGTGCAGTTTGAGGTCGCCATCGAAGTAAATATACAAGGGCTCAGTGTAGTTTCCCTCCCGTACATATTCACTGAAGTCGGGGTGCCTGACCAGGTTGGTAATTGCCTGACCGGTATCCTCGGGGAAGCGCAGGCCGAGCAATCGGGCAGCCTCCTCGTTGCACCAGCGTATGCCGCCACCTCGCTCGACAATAACCACGCCGTCGCGCATGGAAGCGAAAGACTCAAGCAGGTAATCCACCGTGGACTGCAGCCGCTGCTGGTTATCGGCAGCGTCGCGCTGGTGCTTGTAGATGCGCGCAACTATCTCGCCCCAGGTACCGTGGATATCTGCCGGTGGCTGCCCGGGCTCCTGTAGCCACTGCTGCAGGCGCCACATCTGGCAGCTCCAGAATAACAGCACTGCCACCAGCACGATCGCGGCACCCAAAATGGGGAAGCCAAAGTACCAACCCAGGCCCGCGCCACAGGCAACGAGCAGCAGGATTCGGGCAGCGGCAGATAACCAGTACACTGCGCCGGTCGTCTAGGGGGCGGCCGTGCCGCGTGTGGAAAACCGGTAACCGGTCCCGCGGACAGTCTGGATCAGGTTGCTGTAGTCTGCCTCTGGGGTCTGCAGGGCCTTGCGCAAACGGCGTATATGGACATCCACGGTGCGTTCCTCTACATAGACATTAGCGCCCCACACCTGGTCCAGCAACTGTCCGCGGGTATAGGCGCGCTCCGGGTGTGTCATGAAAAACTGCAGCAGGTTGAACTCGGTGGGACCCATATCCACGACCTGCGCCTCGATGAATACGCGCTTGCTCTCATCATCCAGTACCAGGCTTTCTACCTGTACGCGACCATCTTCCTGCAAACCCTTGCTGCGCCGCAACAATGCCTTTACCCGGGATATCATCTCGCGTGGCGCAAAGGGTTTGGTTATATAGTCATCCGCACCGACATCCAGACCCTGGATGATGTTATCTTCCGCGGTCTTCGCGGTGAGCATGATAACGGGCAGTTCCCGGTAGGCATCATCGCGCTTAATACGTCGCAGCAATTCCAGGCCACTGCCTCCCGGCAACATCCAGTCCAGCAGGATTATGTCGGGACGCTGATCCACCACCAGGGACCAGGCCTGCTGAATGTCCTCCGCCTCGATGCAGCGAAATTCAGCAATCTCCAGGGCCATGCGCAACATGTCCCGTATCGCGAACTCATCATCCACGATCAACACCGTGTATTCACTCATAGTGAACTATTTCCCCAGTTGTGACGATGAGAATATTAGATGATGAAATTGTGACAATAAAATGACAATTGGCGAAGCCAGGGGAAAAACCCCTGAAAAACATCAGCTTGATGCCATTTTTAGCGCTATCAGGTGCCCTGCCGCCATAAACTGCCCGGCCGGCGACAGCGTCTGCTCGCTCAGCGCAAACTGGCGTTGATGTTCTCCAGCATTTTGTTGCCCGGACAAAGGTCTCCTTCTCGCAACTCGTTCAACGGGCGTTGCGAGGTCTCCAGCACATCGTGCAGGTCCCTGGAGTCCCTATCCATGTAGATCAAGCCGGTAAGAATACTGCCGGTTTCACGATGATCTTCCAGTGTCATCATAGCGGAACGCCGATTGAACGGATCAAGTTCTTCATCAACCTTGTACAAGTGGATGGAAGACCCGTCGTGCATGGTGACCTCGTGACTGAAGCCCGGCTTGTAATCGGTGGTGATCTCCCTGCGCATGGGCACGAAATCGACGGTGCCCGTAGCCTCCGCGTGCTCGCGCACAAATTCGTAGCTCTTGGTCGAACCGGGATTGTTATTAAAAGTTACACAGGGTGAAATCACATCGATCAACGCAAAGCCGCGATGGGTAATCGCAGCCTTGATCAATGGCACCAACTGCCCCTTGTCACCGGAAAAGCTGCGCGCGACAAATGTGGCACCCATCTGCAGCGCAGTACCACACAAATCAATGGCACTATAGACATTGGCGTCACCCTTCTTGCTCGCAGAACCCTCGTCGGCAGTGGCGGAATCCTGTCCCTTGGTTAGCCCGTAGCAACCGTTATTCATCACGATATAAACCATATTGAGGTTGCGGCGGGCCACATGGGCAAACTGCCCCATGCCGATAGAGGCAGTATCACCGTCCCCCGACACACCCAGGTACATCAGGTCCCGGTTGGCCATGGCCGCTCCGGTCACCACGGATGGCATACGCCCGTGCACAGAATTGAAGCCGTGGGAATTACCGAGAAAGTAGGTAGGCGACTTGGAAGAGCACCCGATGCCGGATAGCTTGGCAATTTTATGCGGTTCTATGGATAACTCATGGCAAGCCATGACAATAGCGCCACTGATGGAGTCATGACCACAGCCAGCGCAAAGACTGGATATAGAACCCTCGTAATCCGCCTTGGTATAGCCCAGGTCATTGACTGGCAGGTCAGGGTGGCGGAACTTTGGTATCTGATAGCTCATTTTGTATCTCCCGCGACTATGTTGCGGTGTAGTGGAGTGACATTATTGCCGCTGAGGTGCTGTTTGATCTGCTTGCGTATATTGCGGGCACTGATGGGCGTACCATCGAAGCACAGCACCGATTTCAGTTTATCCGGACCCAATTCAAATTCCGCCATCAACAGAGTGCGCAACTGGGCATCGCGGTTCTGCTCAATGACAAATACCTGCTTATGCTGATCGATAAAATCCTCGACTTCCTGGTTAAAGGGGAAGGAGCGCACACGCATGGCATCCAGGTGAACGCCCTCTTCCGCCAGATAGTCCAGCGCCTCCCGGGATGACTCCTCGCTGGTACCGTAATACAGCACGGCGGTGTCGGCCTTTTTACCGCAATCGACGATCTCCGGGCCGGGCACATACTCCTTGATGGTCTCCCACTTGCGCATCAGGCGCAGCATGTTTTTCTCATACTCTTCGCCTTTCTCCGTGTAGATCGCGTATTCGTCACGGGATGTGCCCCGGGTAAAGAAGGCGCCCTTGTTGTGATGGGTCCCGGGGTACGTGCGATAACAGATCGCATCGCCATCAACATCCAGGTAGCGACCGAACTCGACCCCCTCCTCCAGTTGCTCGGCGGTCATCACCTTGCCCCGGTCAAATTCGCGATCGTCATCCCAGGCCAGCGGCTCAGACATATTGTCATTCATACCCAGGTCCAGGTCGGTCATCAGGATAATAGGCGTTTGCAGCCGTTCCGCCAGGTCGAAGGACAGCGCGCCAAAATCAAAGCATTCCTTGGGTGTCGATGGGAACAACAATACCTGCTTGGTATCGCCGTGGGATGCGTAGGCTGCGGACAGTACGTCGGACTGTTGCGTACGCGTGGGCATCCCGGTAGAGGGACCGGCGCGCTGCACATTGAACAGTACCGTGGGTATTTCCGCGAAATAGGCCAGGCCCAGGAACTCGCTCATCAGCGAGACTCCGGGGCCGGAGGTCGCGGTAAAGGCGCGTGCGCCATTCCAACTCGCGCCAATCACCATGCCGATGGCGGATAACTCGTCTTCTGCCTGCACGATGGCGTAATTGCGACGACCGGTACCCGGGTCTATACGCACGCGCCTGGCGTATTTTTCATAGGCATCCACCACCGAGGTAGAGGGTGTAATGGGATACCAGGCCGCCACCGTAGCACCGCCGTAAATCGCCCCCAGTCCCAGGGCGGTATTGCCATCCAGCAGGATCTTGTCACCGACCTTGTCACTGGTCTGCACGCGAATGCCGATGGGGCATTCGAGGTTGGTGCGCGCGTACTGGTGACCTAACTCCAGCGCGTGAATATTCGGCAGCACCAGCTTTTCCTTACCCTTGAACTGGTCTTCCACCAGGTCCGTCAGCACCTTGAAATCCATATCCAACAGCGCGGCAAGTGCGCCCACGTAGATCACGTTCTTGAACAGCTGGCGCTGGCGCGGATCCTTATATTGTTCGTTGCAAATCAGGGTGAGCGGGATGCCAATAATATTGACGTCGTTGCGCAGCAACCGCAGGTCAAGTGGTTTGGTGTTGTCATAGATGAAATAGCCGCCCGGCTCTACATCCTGGATATCCTGCGCCATGCTCTGGGGGTTCACCGACAGCACAATGTCGGTGCCGCCGCGGCGCCCCAGGTAACCTTTCTCACTGACACGAACCTCATACCAGGTGGGCAGGCCCTGAATATTGGAGGGGAAAATATTCTTGGGACACACCGGCAGGCCCATGCGAAACAGTGCCTTGGCAAACAGGTTATTGGCACTGGCTGAACCAGTGCCATTCACATTGGCGAACTTGATCACAAAATCATTGAGCGATTCTATAGGTTTCATGTCTTACGCCCCCGCCTTGGTGACTTCGTAAAGAAACTTCTGCATGTCCCAGGCAGAAGTAGGACAGCGTTCCGCACACAAGCCACAATGCAGGCAGACGTTCTCATCTTTTACCATCACCCGTGTGGTGGGCAGGTCCTTGGAGACATAGAGGTCCTGGGCCAGGTTGCCCGCCGGGGCGGTAAGTCGCTGCCGCAGCTCCTCCTCCTCTGCATTGCCGGTAAAACTAATACAATCCGTAGGACAAATATCCACGCAGGCATCGCATTCGATACAACGCGCCTCCTCGAAAACTGTCTGCACATCGCAATTCAGGCAGCGCTCCGCTTCGCGAAAGGCGGTGGCGACATCAAAACCCAACTCCACCTCTATCTTGCGATCCTTGAGTGTCTTTTCCAGTGGTGCAAGGGGCACGATATAACGCTCATCGTTGGCCACGTCGTTGTCGTAACTCCACTCGTGCACCCCCATCTTCTGGCTGGCCAGGGTGACCTGCGGCGGCGGGCGCTGGTCCACCGATTCACCGCGACAGAAAAGGTCGATACTGATAGCGGCCTGGTGACCATGTGCTACCGCGGTAATCACATTTTCCGGGCCGAAGGCCGCGTCGCCACCAAAAAATACTTTCTCGTTAGTGGACTGGAAGGTGGTCTCATCAACTACCGGCATATCCCACTTGTCGAACTCGATACCCAGGTCCCGCTCTATCCAGGGGAAAGCGTTTTCCTGGCCAATGGCCATCAGCACATCGTCGGCCTCCATAAATACCAGGTCCTCACCCGTGGGGACCAGGCTGCGTTTGCCATCTTCGTCGTACTGCGCCTCTACCTTCTCAAAGGTCATGCCTTTGAGCTGGCCATCCTCCACCACAAATTCCTTGGGCACATGGTTGTTATAGATGGGGATGCCCTCGTGCATGGCATCTTCTTTCTCCCAGGGGGACGCTTTCATATCTTCAAATGGGCTGCGCACCACCACGCGCACATCTTCACCACCCAGTCGCATGGAGGTACGGCAACAATCCATAGCGGTATTACCACCGCCCAGCACCAGCACCCGCTTGCCTATAGACTCGGTGTGCTCAAAGGCGACACTGGATAACCAGTCAATGCCCAGGTAAACATTGGCACTGGCATCTTCCAGGCCCGGGAGGTTCAGCCCTTTGCCGCGAGGCGCGCCGGTTCCAACGAATACAGCGTCGTACTCCTGGTCCAGCACTTCTTTCAGGCTCTCTACCTGGATATCGAATGTGGTGTTGATACCCATGTCAAGAATGTAATTCACCTCCTCGTCCAGCACTTCCAATGGCAGACGAAATGAGGGAATCTGGCTGCGCATCATGCCGCCGCCGGCGAACTGGTTATCATAGACATCGATTATGTAGCCCAGCGGAGCGAGGTCGCGCGCCACTGTAAGCGAAGCCGGTCCGGCGCCGATAAGCGCAATGCGCTTGCCATTCTTCTTTTTGGGTATAGTGGGGAGACGATCGCGAATATCTTCTTTGTTGTCCGCCGCGACGCGCTTTAATCGACAGATCGCCACCGGCTCCTCTTCAACCCGCACCCGACGGCAGGCCGGTTCGCAGGGGCGATCACAGGTACGACCCAGGATCCCCGGAAACACATTGGATTGCCAGTTGACCATATAGGCGTCACTGTAACGCTCCGCGGCAATCAGGCGAATGTACTCGGGCACCGGGGTGTGCGCCGGACAGGCATACTGGCAATCCACCACCTTGTGGAAATACTCGGGGTTCTTGATATCAGTCGGTTTCACAATTGCGTCCCGTTATCGGCATCTTCAATTTGGCGCTTGTACTGACTTATCAGGCAAACGCGATCGATTGTGGCACAGGCGCTGCGTTATTTCATCCGCCACGCCCTGCGATTAACGTTACTTTTCCGACACTTAGCCGTTATCTGACCATAGGGGCGAGATATTAAACCCGGAGTCTGCCACGCCCGCTTAGAACCAGCCGAAGAACCAGC
This sequence comes from Halioglobus sp., assembly GCA_029287595.1. Taxonomy (GTDB): domain Bacteria; phylum Pseudomonadota; class Gammaproteobacteria; order Pseudomonadales; family Halieaceae; genus JAACFI01. Next base: position 47,051 of record JARFQU010000226.1, read on the forward strand.
CGCTCTTGAGGTCTTCTTCACAGCCGTTGAGTTGCTGCTGGTAGGTGTTGGCTTTGCGCTCCACCTTGCGCGCTACATCCATCAACCACTTTTTCTTGCGGTAGGTGCCGCGGTTATATCCTCCATGCCCCTCATGATAGGCGAGGTACAAACGGTAGGCGTCGTTGCGCGCGATACCACTGCGCTGTTTGGATTTGTAGTTGTACCAACCGACAAAATCGATGGCGTCCTCAAAATCGTCGCGATCGGCGCCATAGTTGCCCGCGCTGCTCTTGTACTCCTTCCAGGTGGACTTCTTGGCCTGGCTGTAGCCATAAGCGGATGATGGCCGGGGGCCGGGAATGAAGCCAAATATTTTCTTGCGCGGCGGCCTGGCCTTGGCCTGGAAGCGAGACTCCTGGTACATCATCGCCATCATGATGGGAATGGGTGTACCCCATTCATCACGCGAGTCCGCGGCGTCATCGTACCAGCCATCTTTTTCTTCAAAAATATCGCAGAGGTTATCAGTGTTGCGCGGGGGCGATGTGGTACAACCGACCAGGGCTATAAGCGGCAGCACCAGCAATAAGCGGATCACAATGTCACTCCCATGGTCTCAAGCCTTGCAATAAATGCAGCCTCATCGATAACTTCTACGCCCAGTTCCGTGGCCTTGCCCAGCTTTGAACCGGCCCCCGGGCCCGCCACAACGCAGCTGGTGCGCGCCGAGACACTGCCGGCGACCTTGGCACCAAGCTCCTGCAGGATGGCTTTTGCCTCGTTGCGCTCCATGGCTTCCAGTTTACCGGTCACCACCCAGGTCTCGCCGGCCAGGGGCAACTGATCGGCTTGCGGCGGTTCCAGGTCGGGCCAGTGCAATCCCGATTCACGCAACTGCGCCACCACCTCCTGGCTGGAAACGGAATCAAAAAACTGCCTCAGGTGATCCGCCACCACCGGGCCTACATCATCAACTTGCAGAAGTTGCTCCTCAGTGGCAGCCGCCAGGGCCTCCCAACTGCCGAAATGCCGCGCCAGACTGAGTGCAGTGGCTTCACCCACTTCACGAATACCCAGGGCAAACAAAAAACGCGCCAGTGTGGTGTTCTTGCTATTTTCCAGGGAGGCCAGCAGCTTATCCGCGGACTTTTCTCCCATGCGTTCCAGCTGCAACAACTGTTCCCTGGAAACCCGGTACAGGCCGGCGACATTTAACACCAGGCCCTCGTCGACGAGTTGCTCCACCAACTTGTCACCCAGGCCATCGATATCCATCGCCCGCCGGGACACAAAATGCTTGATCGCGGCTTTCTGCTGAGCGGCACAGACCAGTCCGCCCATACAACGCATCACCGCCTCCCCTGGCTCTCGCTCGACGGGGGAATCACATACCGGGCAACGACCGGGAAACTGCACCGCTTTCGCATCCTCCGGCCGACGATCCGGCACCACCGACACCACCTGGGGAATCACATCACCGGCACGCCGCACGATCACCGTGTCTCCGATGCGCACACCCAGACGCTGCACCTCGTCACTGTTATGCAAGGTGGCATTGCTGACGGTCACACCGCCGACAAACACCGGTTCCAGCCTGGCCACGGGCGTAATCGCACCCGTTCGTCCTACCTGGAACTCCACGTCCAGCAAACGCGTCATCTCCTCCTGCGCGGGAAACTTTCTCGCTATCGCCCAGCGCGGGGCACGGGAGACAAAACCCAGGCGCTGCTGCGCCTCCAGGTCGTTGACCTTGTATACGATGCCGTCTATATCGTAAGGCAGTCCATCACGCTTTTGTGCCAGGGACTCGTAATAGGCTTCACAAGATGCGATACCGCGCACCACCCTGGATTCGGGGTTGGTACGCAAACCCCAGCGCAACAGGGAGTCCAGTACCTGCGCATGGGTGTCAGGCAAGTCACCGTCCTCCACCAGTCCCACACTGTAACAACACATCTGCAGGGGTCGCTGCGCGGTTAACCGGGCATCCAATTGGCGCAGGCTGCCAGCGGCGGCGTTGCGCGGATTGACAAAGGTTTTCTCACCCGCCGCCCGGGCGCGCTCATTGAGCTGCTCAAAACCCTGCCTGGGCATATAGATCTCACCACGCACTTCCAGTACCCCGGGAATGCCCCTCCCGTTCAGGCGCAGCGGAATAGAGGGAATCGTGCGCACGTTATGGGTGATATCCTCCCCGCTGAACCCATCCCCGCGAGTGGCCCCGCGCTGCAGTATGCCATCGCGATACAGCAGGCTCACGGCGATACCGTCCAGTTTTGGCTCACAGGCATACTCGATCTCATCGTTGCCCCGCCCCAACCGCTCGCGCACGCGCCGGTCAAAGTCGCGTAACTCCTGAGCGTCAAAAGCGTTATCCAGTGACAGCATGGGCATTTCGTGAGCGACCTGGGTGAACTCACTGAGCGCCTGTGCACCGACGCGCTGGGTGGGAGAGTCGGGGCGCAGTAACTCGGGATGCTGGGCTTCCAGTTCCTGCAGGCGCCGCAGGGCACGGTCATAGTCGGCGTCGGGTACAGTGGGTTGATCGAGTACGTAGTACTGGTAGTTCCAGTTTTCCAGACTGACGCGCAGGGACTCTACTTCCCGTTCTATTTCCGCGGATGGCATAGAACGCGCAACGGCTTCAGCGTGTTTTAGCCAGCATGCGCCGTTCCAGGTCGCGGATCTGCTGCCGGCAATGTTCCAGGGTCTGTTTGGTAATAACGCTGCGGGATTCATCGAGTACATCGCCACCCAGGTTACGGGATACGGCCTGGGCTGTCTCCAGCATATAATCGAAGGCTTTCATCATATCTTCAGGGCCCGGCAGGGTGACAAAAAACACCAACCCGGGTGTATTGAACTCCGCCATGTTGTCGATATCGAACACGCCGGGCTGCATCATATTCGCTACGCTGAACTGGATGGCGCCACGGCCCGCCTCGAATTCATGACGATGGAAAAAATTCATGTCCCCGAAGCGCAGGTCACAGGCCAGCAGAATATGCAGGATATCCTCCCCGCGAAAACCCTGGGGACTGCGCGCCACCACATTAAGCATGAATACTTCTGGGTCAACATCCCGTGGCAGGACACCAGGTGAATCGTCCTGCGCTGGGGTTTTATCGACATTGGCGCCTATGCCGTCCAGCCAGTCCAGGTTCTCCGGCGCTTCGCCACGCCCGGCGCCACTCATTCCGGTGACCAGTTCCACTTCGTCCGTCGCTGCCTGCTCAGACTCGCGACTGGTCTTCGGCGCAGACTGTTTTCCTGTGTCCTCGGCATCGACGCTGGCGGGCTGTCCCAATTGACCCGCCAGGGACATATCCCCGGCAGCCGCTGCCTGACTGAGACCGGCCGCGCGCAAAAGATCTCCGCGCTGTACCACCCGGGCGCCACCGTTGGGCAGCTCCTTAATCCAATGCAGGTCGACATCGCGCTCAAGAGCGGGGTCTTCCGCCGGCTCAACCAGCTTTACCTTGACCCGGGAATAACGCTCGCTGCGCAAGCGACGCCAGGCATCAAACAATACAGCCACAATCAGGAGTACCCCGGCTATGACCATCCAGTCCCGAATTGTTAAATCCATCACTCCCACGCCGCTTCTACCGTCCCCTCGCCCTTATCACTAGCTGGCCGCCAGTTCGGCTGCCTCATCCACATCCACCGATACCAGGCGCGATACGCCGGGCTCGTGCATGGTAACACCCAGTAACTGATCCGCCAGCTCCATGGAAATCTTATTATGCGTGATAAAGATGAACTGGACCTTTTCCGACATCTCCTTCACCAGCCGCGCGTAGCGGCCGGTATTGGCATCGTCCAGAGGCGCATCGACCTCGTCCAGGATACAGAAAGGCGCCGGGTTAAGTTGAAAAATGGAGAATACCAGGGCGATGGCGGTGAGCGCCTTCTCCCCACCCGACAGCAGGTGGATGGTACTGTTCTTCTTCCCGGGGGGCCTCGCCATGATGGTGATGCCGGTATCCAGCAGATCATCGCCGGTCATTTCCAGGTAGGCGCTGCCGCCGCCGAATACCCGGGGGAACAGCTCCTGCAAACCGCTATTGACTCGCTCGAAGGTGTCACGGAAGCGGTTGCGGGTCTCCTTGTCGATCTTGCGAATCGCGGATTCGAGGGTGTCCAGCGCCGTTGCCAGATCCTCGTTCTGCATGTCGAGGTAGTTCTTGCGCTCAGACTGCAGGTTGTACTCGTCGATGGCGGCCAGGTTTATCGGGCCAAGGCGTGCGATACGATTGGCTATGCGCTCCAGGGACAGCTGCCACTCTGACTCGTTGGCGCCCTCGGGCATGGTCTCCAGCACCTGCGCCACCTGGTGGTCGCTCTCTTCAAGTTGCTTATGGATATTCTCGCGCTGAATCTGCAGCGCCTGGTTGCCGATACGCTGCCGCTCCAACTCGGTACGCACTGTCTCCGCGCGGTGCTCAATGGCGGCGCGCTGTTGCTCCGCCTGGCGCAATTCATGCTCTACCTCGGCCACCAGTTGCCGCGCCGTGGTCAACTCGCCTTCGGCCTGCAGGCGCAACTCAAGCTGCTGTTCCAGATCCCGCTGCAGGCCCTCCAGCGGACTGTCGTTCTCATTGAGGCTGGCACTGAGTGTGTCGCGCCGCTCACGCAGCTGCAGCACCTGCCGGTCGGTGCGCTCTATGGTTTCACGCATGGAGTTCAACTGGGTCTGCAGGGACTGATGGCGCATGGCGATGCGGTGCGCAACATCCTTATCGTGACGCGCTTTCTGCCTGGCGCTGTCCAGAGTGCCCCGGGTCCGGTCGCGGGTGGACAGCAACTCTTCCCGGCGCTGTGAGTCGGACTCCATGCGCTCGATGGCCTCGGCCAGCAAACCCCTGGCTTCGACAATGGCCTGCTGTTCCTGGGAAAACTGCGTCCTGGACTCGTTTATGTCCGCATTGATACGCTCTCGCCGGGCATTGATCTGTTCAACCTTGGCCTGGTGCGCGGAGAGTTGTGAGCTGAACTCCGCATGCTGTCGGGTAGACGCCTGCAGGTCCCGCTGGCAGTCCTGGCGCTGCTCCTCAAGGCGCTTGAGTTGCTCCTGAGACTCTCGCAGCGCCTGCTCCAGGCGTTGCTCCTGTTGCTGCTGCGCCTCCAGGTCAACCGTCAGGGCTTCCAACTCCTGTTGCCGCTGGATAACACCCCCCTGCTGATCCGTAAGCCGCGTCACGCGCAGCCAGTTACCACCCAGCCACACGCCGTCGCGGGTAATGATTGATTCGTGGGGCGCCAGGGATGAGCGTTGCAATAAGGCCCGGGGCAAATCCTCAGCCACACGAACGCCGGCCAGCAAGGTCCCCGCACAGCCCGAACTGCGCACTTTGGAGGCCAGGAATTCCGGCGAACAATAGGACTCTTCGCCGGACTCAAGCAGTAACAACTGCCCCTGTTCGAGATTATCCAGGAGGTTACCCAGGGGGCCGATATCATCTACGCAGACCGCCTGCAGGTAATCACCCAATACGGTTTCCACGGCCAACTGCCAGCCATCGTCTACCTGCATCTGCTCCAGCAGGCGCGGCTTGTCGGACAGCTGCTGCGCCGCCAGCCACTCACCGACGGCCTGGTCGCCGTCTTCCATGGCAGCCTGCTGCAATGCCTCCAGGGATGCCTGGCGTCCGCGCATTTGCTGCAACTGCGAACGCACGGTGTTGAGCTCGGTTGAATACCGGGTGCTGCTGTCGCGGGTCGCCGCGAGTGTTTCAACCAGGCTTTCGCTGCGATTCTCGTACTCGGCCATGGTCAATTCAATTTCGGCCAGTTGCTCGCCCAGTGACTCGATTTCTCCATCGTCCGGGCCCGACTGCAGGCCCTGCTTCTCCTCTTCCAGCTGTCGCAACCGATTCTGGACGCGCTGCAGCACCTGCTCCACGTGCTGGATACGCGACTGCTGTACCTCAGCCTGCTGCCGCGGCTCGGCAGCGTGCTGGTTGAATTCATCCCACTGGTGTTGCCAGTTGTGCATATCCTCTTCGGCCTGCAGCAGGGCCTCAGCTGAAGCCTCTTCCACGGCGTGCAGCATTTCCATTTCCGGCGCCAGGGTTGCCACTTCCATTTCCCAGCTCGCCAGTTTTTCCCGGTCTTCACCCAGGTGGCTCTCGGATTCCTCCAGGTTGGTGCGGGTTTGCGCCAGGTCCTCGTGCAACTGGCGACCGCGCTCCTGCTGGTGTTTGATGGTTTGTTCGATCCGGGCGACTTCGGAACCCAGGGAGTAATACGTGGCCTGTACCTTGTTGAAGGCATCGGTGCGTTCCGTATGGTCCACACGATGCTGCTCTATCGCGGTATCCACCTGCTGGTGCTCGGCGTGCACCGCCTCCAGCTTCACTTCCAGCTCACCAATGGCCTGGGTGGCAGCTTTGATCTGCTGGTCCAGTTGCTGCCACTGCAGGGCCTGCAACTGGGCTTTGAACTCGCGCTCCTCGGCCTTGAACTCGGTATATTTCTCCGCCGCCTGGGCCTGGCGCTGCAGGTGCTGTAACTGACGTTCCAGCTCGTCGCGCAGATCGGTGAGACGATCCAGGTTTTCCAGTGTGCGGCGCATGCGGCTTTCGGTTTCCTTGCGCCGCTCCTTGTACTTGGAAATGCCCGCGGCTTCCTCGATGAAGACCCGCAATTCCTCAGGCTTGGACTCTATCAGGCGACTGATCATGCCCTGCTCGATAATCGCGTAGCTGCGCGGACCGAGACCGGTCCCGAGGAATATATCGGTGATATCGCGGCGGCGGCACTTGGTACCGTTGAGAAAGTACTCCGACTGGGCTTCGCGGGTCACCAGGCGCCTGATGGCGATTTCAGCATAACTGGCGTATTCGCCACCTACACCGCCATCGCTGTTATCGAACACCAGTTCGATGGAGGCCTGACCCACCGGCTGGCGGTTGACCGAGCCGTTGAAGATAACATCCGCCATGGACTCGCCGCGCAGGTTCTTGGCAGAACTCTCGCCCATCACCCAGCGCACCGCGTCAATCACATTGGATTTGCCGCAGCCATTGGGGCCCACGACAGCGCACATATTGCTCGGGAGATTGACCGTCGTGGGATCGACGAATGACTTGAAACCAGCCAGCTTGATAGACTTTAGTCGCATATAACTTTAGGTATCTACCGTATCTTTCTGTTTTTTATAGACTTTTTCCGGTATTCCACTATTTTGACCCCGACACCGGAACACAAGATGTAGTGTATAGACTTTAAACGGACAACACTATGCCTGAAGTCCAAAAAGGCGAAAATTTAAGTTTTGCGGGTTTGCGTCGGGGCTTTTCAGCCCCTGGGCTGCAGGGTAATGGCAATTGCCTCGCCATCCAGGGAGGGAGCCAGCGGACCGGCCTGACCGGTCCATGTGGCATTGGCAGCACCCGGTTGCCCACTGGGTGAAACCTGCACCACGACCATAACGGATTCGGTTTCGGACAACTTCTGCCCCGCCATGGAATTGCTGTCATCCAGCCTCAGGGTCAGGGGCAGCTGCGCGCCCTGCATGCGCTGCACTGCGATCGGCATACGGCTTTCAGACTGGGCGTTGCGCGCCAGGATAAATACCGTATCACCCGGATTAATGCCATCGCCCCCCGACACAGTGACGGTGACACCGGCGCCTGCGGGATCGGCCGCTACCGGCGCGGGACTTGCACTCGCCACAGCGGGCGCCTCGCCCAGCTTTTGTTGGGCACTCTGGATGACCCCGGCAATCATATTGGCGCTTTCTGAGCCGGGCGTTTCCATCGCCAACAGGCGCTGCCAGTACTCGATGGCGGCGCGGTATTGGCCCTGCTCAAAGGAAGCCATTCCCAACAGCCCCAGCGCGGTGCGCTGGTGCGGATTCACCGCCAGAGCCTGCTCCGCTTTCATTCGGGCGCTGTCGCTGAGACTGCGCCCCGCTGCCAGGTATTCCGCCTGGGCGGCATAGGCCAGGGCCTGGGCGTCCTCCGGGGCATCTTCCACCAGTGCGCTGTAGGTACTGGCGGCTCGCCCATAGTCCTGCTGGCCCATGTAATAACGCCCCAGCAGGGCGATATAATTGAGATTATCAGGCCGCTGGGCCGAGCGCTTTTCGATAGCGTCGATCAACTGCGCCATATCCTGCTCGCTGCTGTTTTCGTCTATCTGCTCAAGTTGCCGGGTGATCGCAACATCGGGCGCCGCCCCCAGCAGGTAATAAAGGGAGGCTGACGCCACCGCGATCAGCGGCAGCAGAATCCATACCGGGAAACTTCCCCCGGGTGCCGGTTCATGCGGCGAGCCGGCCGCAGAGGACTGCTGGTCATCTTCCAGCAGGCGCAGGCGAGCATCATCACGCAACGCCTCGTCACCGTCCCGGGCAATTTCTTCTTCCCGCAATCGATACCAGTCCAGGTTGGCGCGCGCCTGGTCCTCATCCACACCCTCGCGCCGCCGGGGAAACAGGTAAAATACGCCGCTGAACAATACCAGCGCAGCACAGGCCACAATAAATCCACTCAAGAACCTGACTCCGATTCGTCCAGCAATGTGTGCAGACGTTGTTGTTCTGCTACGCTGAGCTCACCGCCGGTGCGCTCACCGCTATCTTTTCGTCGGCGCAAAACCAGCAGCGCCAACACTATGGCCGCCAGTAGCAGCAACACCGGGGCCAGCCACAGTACCGCGGTAGCGCCACTGAAGCGTGGTCGGTAGAGCACGAATTCACCGTAGCGCGCCACCATGTAGTCAAGGATTTCGCCGTCACTGGCGCCCCCCTCCAACTGCTGGTAGAGCCGCTTGCGCAAATCCTGGGCAATCGGTGCGTTGGAGTCGGCAATATTCTGGTTCTGGCACTTGGGACAGCGCAACTCGGCGCTGAGGTCCTGGTAGCGCTGCTCCAGCTCCTCATTACTGAACTCGTAGGTTTCGATTACCGCGGCGGCCGGCATGACAAAGCACGACATCAACAGCAACGCTGCGACGCAAAATCTGTTCACGGCGCGCGCTCCTCAAGCAGTTCCTGGTAAATGGGCTGCAGTATGTCGCGCCATACCCGCTCATCCACCACGCCCACATGGCGATAGCGAATAACACCTCCGGCATCCACCAGGTAGGTTTCCGGTGCACCGTAAACCCCCAGGTCCAGTCCCAGTGATCCGTCGGCATCGACAATATTGAGCCGGTAGGGATTACCCAGCTCCTGCAGCCAACGCAGGGCATCCTGATCTTCATCCTTGTAGTTCACGCCGTAGATAGGCACTCCCTGCTGCGTCAGCTGGTTGAGATAGGGATGCTCCACGCGGCAGGATACACACCATGTGGCCCAGACGTTGAACAGCGCTACCTCACCAATCACCGCGTCGCGGTTGACCAGCGTATCGCTTCCCAGGCTGGGCAGCGTAAACTCCGGCAGCGGTCGATCGATCAATGCCGAGGGCATTTCCCGCGGGTCCAGTTCCAGGCCGCGCAGCAGGAATAACGCCAGCACCACGAACAGGATCAGCGGTATAAACAGCTTCAGCCTAGGCCCCATGCAGCACTCCCTGGGCGCTGGCCGTGGCCGTGCGGCGCTGGCGCCGGTAGCGTTTATCCAGCGCAGTGGCGAAACCTCCGAAGCCCATCAGAATAGCGCCCAACCACATCCAGCGCACCATGGGCTTGTAGTGCAGGCGAATCGCCCATGCGCCGTCGCTGCCAATGGGCTCACCCATCGCCACAAACAGGTCGCGAAACAAACCGGCGTCGATAGCCGCTTCGGTCATCACCGATCCGCTGGCCAGGTAGCGCCGCTTCTGCGGCGCCAGCGTGGCTATCAGCTCATTGTCTTTAGTGACGCGAAAACGCGCCTCATCAGCGACGAAGTTGGGGCCACGCACCGGCGCCAGCTCCACAAACTCAAAGGTGTAGCCCGCCAGGGTCTCGCTGTCGCCGGGGCTCATTTTCAGGTCCCGCTCGACGTTATACTGACTGGTTGCAACAACACCCAGAACACATGCGGCGAAACCCAGGTGGGCCAGCAGCATGCCGCAATAGCTAGGTGTCAGGCGGCGCAAGCCACTGCCCAAAGAAGATGCGCCACGCACCCGGTACCACGCGTCACGGACCAGACCCAATACCAACCAGGCAGCAAGCAGCGCAGCCAGGGCCACCCACAGATTGTAGTCTGCGCCCAACAGCGGCAGCGTCAGCCCGCACACCACGGCAACTGCCGCTGATATTCCCAGCTCGCCTTTCCAGCGCGCCACAGTGTCCCCTTTCCAGCGGGACACTGGGCCCAGCCCCATAAACGGTGCCAGCAACGCCATCAGCGGGACAAATACCGCGTTAAAATACGGCGGCCCCACGGAGTACTTGCCCTGCCCCAGGGCGTCCATAAACAAGGGGAACAGGGTCCCGAACAGCACCGTCAGGGTGGCCACCAGGAACACCACATTGTTGAACAGCAACAGGCTTTCCCGAGACACCCAGGCAAAGCTGACCCGGCTGCTGACCGCGGGCGCCCGCAGCGCGTAGAGAATGAGCGAGCCACCCACCACGATCGCCAGGAACAACAGGATAAACATCCCGCGCGCCGGATCAGTGGCAAAGGCGTGCACTGAGGTCAGCACCCCGGAGCGCACCAGGAAGGTACCCAGCAGGCTGAGTGAAAAGGCAAAGATCGCCAGCAGTACTGTCCAGCTCTTGAACAGCCCGCGTTTTTCCGTCGCCGCCAGCGAGTGAATCAGGGCGGTGCCGGCCAGCCAGGGCATGAAGGAGGCGTTTTCCACCGGGTCCCAGAACCACCAACCACCCCAACCCAGTTCATAGTAAGCCCACCAGCTGCCCAGCATGATACCCAGGGTAAGAAAGGCCCAGGCCACATTGGTCCAGGGGCGTGACCACCGTGCCCAGGAAGCGTCCAGGCGCCCTCCCAGCAGGGCTGCGATGGCAAAGGCAAAGGCCACGGAAAACCCCACATAGCCCATATACAACAGCGGTGGGTGAATGATCAACCCGGGATCCTGCAGCAGCGGGTTCAGGTCACTACCGTCCACGGGCGAACCGGGAAGCAAGCGTTCAAACGGATTGGAAGTAAACAGCGAAAACGACAGGAAGCCGACAGCAATGCCGCCCATCACTGACAGTACCCGCGACAGCACCTGCATCGGCAACTGCGGGCTCAGCAGTGCTACGGCCGTAGTCCAAAAACACAGGATCAGGGCCCATAGCAGCAGAGAACCCTCGTGATTGCCCCACAGGGCGGAAAATTTATACATCGGTGGCAACAGGCTGTTACTGTTGGAGGCCACTACTTTTACGGTGAAATCGTCCTGCAGGAAAGCCGCTGCGAGGCAGGCGAAACTGATCGCCACGAACACCAGTTGCCCTACCGCCAGACCGGGAGCCAGACTCATGGCCGTGGTATTGCGCCGCCATGCGCCCCAGGCGGGAAGCACTGCCAGTATGACCGCCAGGCACAGGGCGTTGATCAGGGCGTAATGCCCGATTTCAGGGATCATTGGGCTTTACCTTTGTGGTCGTAACCGGATTTTTCCAGGGCATCGGCCACCTCTGGCGGCATATAGTTTTCATCGTGCTTGGCCAGCACTTCCGTGGCCTGCATTACGCCGTATTCGTCCAGGGCGCCGGATGCGACTGCCCCCTGCCCCTCGCCAAACAGGTCCGGGAGGATACCCTCGTAGACCACGGGTACGGTGGCTTCATAGTCGGTGACCACGAAACGCACCGCGAGACTGTCATCACTGCGCTGCACACTGCCCTCTACCACCATGCCACCAACGCGTATGGCCTGGCCAACCGGCGCCTTGCCCGCGGCGACATCGGCCGGAGAAAAGAACAGGTTGATATTGCCGCGCAAGGCATAGGTGACCAGCCCGACTGCGACACTGGAAAACAATATCAGGAACAGCACCAGGTACAGCCGCTGTTTGCGTATTGGGTGCATCAGTTGTCTCCCGGGCTGCTAGCATCGCCCTGCTGTCGCCGCAGTTCGCCCGCGAGTTGCCGCAGGAAACCACGCTGGCGACGCAGGGGCGCCACCAGTATCACCGCAATCACGGCAATCGTAATGATATAGGCTGTCCACACAAAGGCGCCGTGGCCGTCCATGTGCAGGAGCTCATTCAGGCTCTGGAAATACATCAACCGCGCCCCGCGCCCTGGGCCAGTTTTCTAACCCAATTGGTACGCGATTCACGCCGCAACAGTTCAGCGCGCATATTCATCAGCAGGCAGCACGTAAACAGTGCGTAGAATGCGGTGATCATCAGCAGCAGCGGGTACAGCATGCTGGGGTCTATAGTCGATTCACCGGTAAACTTGATCGAGGCGGGCTGGTGCAAGCTATACCACCAGTCCACCGACTTATAGATGATGGGAATATTGACCATGCCCACCAGGCTGAGCACGGCACAAGCCTTGCCCGCAGCTTCCTTGTTGTCGAAGGCCTCGTACAGGGCAACCACCCCCAGGTACAGGAACAACAGGATCAACATGGAGGTGATGCGCGCATCCCACACCCACCAGGTACCCCAGGTAGGCTTGCCCCAGATGGCACCCGTCAGCAACGCTATAAAGGTCAGCGCGGCCCCGATGGGCGCCGCAGCCTTCATCGCAACGTCCGCCATCTTCATTTTCCAGATAAGGTTAACGGCACCGGCTAGCGCCATGACGTAGTAACCCGCCAGGGCCACCACGGCCGCGGGCACATGGATATAAATGATGCGATAGCTGTTGCCCTGGCGAAAATCCGGTGCGGTGAACAACAGGCCCCAGACCATGCCTGCCACCAGGGCCAGCAGGGTCAAGGGCAATAGCCAGCGTAAAATGGATCCGGAGATACCATAAAGCCAGGGGGGGGAGCCAAGTTTGTGAAAGAAGGACCACATAGCGGCGGCAATTATACAGCGAGGGCCGCGCGGAACAACACGATATCGTTATTAGCACACGATTCAGGGCATAAAGCCGACTCAGGCGTCAATACTGATCCTCAATCCGGCCGCGATGGCCATGGGCGCCAATGCAATCGCCAGAGATAACATGGCCCCCAACAGCGCCAGGTAGGGGCCGACCGGCGCGCCGGTGACAGCGGCCTTGACCGCCGCGCTGCCGAAGATCAGTACCGGCATGTACAGGGGCAGAATAAGCAGCGAAATTAACATGCCCCCGCGCTTGAGACCCACGGTCAGCGCAGCACCGATACCGCCCAGCAGGCTCAGTACTGCAGTCCCCAGTAACAGGCTGGCCACCAGCGAGCCGATTGCCGCGCCCGGGAGATTGAGCATCAGCGCGAACAGGGGCGAAACCAGCGCCAGCAGCAGGCCCGTAATCAGCCAGTGAGCGGCGATATAAGCCAGCACCGACAGGTACAGGGGCTGGGGCGACAGCAGCAACTGCTCCAGGCTACCGTCATCGAAATCGCTGCGAAACACCCCATCGGAGGTCAGCAGATTGGACAGCAGTGCAATGATCCACAAAATACCCGGCGCGAAGGTGGCCAACTGGCCCGGTGCCGGTCCCAGCCCCAGGGGAAACAGTGCCACCACCATGGCAAAGAACAGCAACGGGTTGCCTATTTCTATCGGGCGGCGCACCGCGAGCACCAGTTGCCGCCGCACCAGGCGCGCACAGAAGCGGGTCGTGGAGGGGGCGCTCACTCGGCGAATCCGTGGGTGAGGTTGAGCATCATCACCTCGCGCTTCACCTTCAGCGCCTGGTGGGAGGTCAGCACCACCGCCCCGCCGTTATCCCTGTCTCTTATACACATCTCCG
>JARFQU010000005.1 GCA_029287595.1 Halioglobus sp.
GTACCAGACTGCCCCGATCACCACCGACGACCCCTGTACGCTGCTGGGCGGGGGCTGGTCGGTGCTGCTCAAGATCGACACCTACGCGGCGCTGGATGCGGTCAATTGTACGGCCCTTGGCGCTGATGCCGTGCGCCTCACCGAGTTCGATATCCTGGCCCCGGCGGAGCCGCTGCAGGCGGCCCGCCTGCTGGCGTGGACCGATGTCATCAACTCTGGAGCCTGGATCCTGGTGGTCGTCGTGCTGGAGATCGAGGTGCGCCTGCAGCTGCGCGGCGAGCTCTCATCCCAGTTCATGGCCTCAACCCGCCTGCTCAAGTATGTCCTCTACACCACACTGTTCCTGGCGGCCTTCTACTGGGGTTATGCCGGCGACTTTATCGACGTGTGGGACGCGTCCCTGTGGCTGTTCGCCTTTATCTTTATCGAGCTCAATGTCTTCGAATGGCAAAGTGAAACCTCCCAGCGGCCTGAGACGGCCTGAGCACATTATTGATGCCAGCCGATAACGACCTCTGTAGTCTGCGCTGGGATCCCGCCAGCGCCACAGTAACAATTATTGACCAGACCCTGCTGCCCCATACCTTGCGCTGGTGCCATCTGGATTCCCTGGAGGATTTCTGCCATGCGATATCCAGTATGCAGGTGCGCGGCGCACCACTGATCGGTATCACCGCCGCTTTTGGCCTGGCTCATGCGCTGGCCCAGGACCCGTCACTGGAAAACCTTGAGCGAGTCCGGGCAACGCTGCTGGCGACGCGTCCCACTGCGGTTAACCTGCAGTGGGCACTGCAACAGGTTGTGGCGGAGGTAGCCTCGCTGCAGCCTGGGGAGCGTGCCGCGCAGGCCCTGGCCTGTGCCCAGCGCTTGCGCCTGGAGGACGTCGCCAGTTGCGCCCTTATTGGCGACTACGGGCTGCAGTTGTTAACAGATATCCCGGTAACCGGCACACTCAATATCATGACCCACTGCAACGCGGGCTGGCTCGCTACCATACAGTGGGGCACGGCATTGGCCCCGATTTACAAGGCACAGGCGGCGGGGCTGGCGGTGCATGTCTGGGTTTCCGAAACCCGTCCCCGCAATCAGGGTATGAATCTCACCGCCTGGGAACTACAGCGCGCGGGCGTACCCTGCACGGTGGTGGCCGACAACAGCTGCGGGGAGCTGATGCGCCGCGGGGAAGTGGATTGCGTGCTGGTGGGCAGTGATCGCACTGCCGCGAACGGCGATGTCTGTAACAAGGTGGGCACCTACCTGAAGGCACTGGCGGCACATGATAACGGAGTGCCTTTTTATGTGGCCCTGCCCTGGTCGACTATTGACCTGGATTGTCCCAGTGGCCTGGATATCCCCATCGAGGAGCGCGATGCGGCGGAGGTGCTGAGCGTTTACGGTTTGGACGCCAAGGGGGAAGGGCATCAGGTCAATCTGGCGGCGGCCGGCACCCATGCCCGCAATCCCGCTTTTGACATTACCCCGGCGAGATTAGTGAGTGGGCTCATCACCGAACGGGGGGTTTTCGCGGCAAGCGGTGCGGCGCTGGCGCGGCCGCCCGACGCCTGAGCGCAACGGGTTCAGATATCCTCGTCCAGCCCGATGTGATCAATGCGCGGGTATTCGCGCCACTGGAAGGTTTGCTGGTGGTCGCAAATAAGGCAACGATGTTCGATATCGCCGGTAGCGGGGTCCATCTCACCGCTGCGCGCCATCATGCCCTGGCCACAGGCATCACAGACGTAATTGACCTCCACCGGGCGAACCTCACGTTTTATTTCTGGCATGGCTGTTTCGACTCTTGTTGTAAACGTCCCTATGCTATCGCGACATACTGAACTTCTGAAGCCTTGTCTGCCTGATCAGTGATGATTCCCCGCAGCCAGCTGCCGCCATCTGCGACATGCAGTATGTCACCAATGCCGCCCGGATGATGTATTTCCAGGGTTTCCTCTCCATTATGTTGTGTTGGCTCCCCGGGTAACTCCATGGCAGACAAAGCGCTGAATGCCGCACGGGCGGGGAAGCCAAAGTCCTGGCGCATGGTGTGTTCGGAGCCGCTGCGGGGGCACAGGGCCCGATCCAGCTGTAAGATGCGCAGGGCTGGCCTGGGGTCTGCACCGTGGGCCAGGTGGTGTTTTTCCAGAGCCACGGCAATGGTCTGGTACAGCAGGTCTCGCTGTGCCAGCGCTGCCAGGTAAATGCGGTTGCGCTCCTCGTACACCCCCATGCGATCGTCGGAATCCAAACCCGGTAGCCCCCTCTGTAATCGCTGCAGCAGGCTGCGCAGGATATCGCGAAACAGCGGCGACACCGGCACCTGCGCACTCAGCGCCAGCAGGCGAGTAGTGAGCGGCATGATGTGTCCGTGCACCAGCAGGATATGGGCGCTGATCAGGAAGTAGCCCTCTTCGCCCTGGTCGCGGGTGAAACTGTGGCAGCCCACCACATACTCACCCTTGGCTTTACCGTAGCCGGCCACCGGGATCGCCTCGATCTGGTACTCCTCGCGCCGGCGGTAAAACTCGGTACCTGGCAGCAGTGTATAGCCGAAGATATTGATGTTGGGAAACGTGGCCAGCAGCGTGTCGAGGTTGCGCTCGAAGTCCGGCAGGTTGTCCCCCGGTAGTCCCCATATCAGTTCCGCCGCAATGGGCACTCCCTGCTCTGACATATGCTTGGCAATAGGTTGGTACTCATTGGAGCTCATATTCTGGCGATTGCTGAGGCGCAGGGCCTCGGGTGTCAGTGTTTGCAGTGCCAGTTGGTAATGGGGCAACAGCCCGTTGCTGTGCAGCAGCAGGGCAATTTCCTGTACCTGGCGGCTGTGCTTCTTGGACCAGGAGGTAGCGAAGGACAGGGGCAGGCCGACGCGCTCTTTCAGTTCTACAATGAGCTGCGCCTTTTCCAGGTCCTGTTTCAGCGCCCCGAAATTTGAATCTGCCAACCAGATATCCTTGATGCCCGCCGCTACGATTTGCTCCCAGTCCTGGCGGATACGCGACATTGGCCACTGGTACATTTTGCTGCCTATAGCACCGGTGCCCCATTCGCAAAAAGCGCATTTGAAAGGGCAGCCGCGGCTGGTTTCGTAGGCGATGGATTGGTATAGCGGCTGACCCTGGGCGTCGCTGAGCTGCAGCACTTCCAGTGGCGAGGGAAAACTTTCCAGGTCTTTGCAGCGGGCACGGGGGCGGGTCCTGGTAATACAGCCATCCTCGAGATAGGCCAGGCCATCGATATCGCGCCAGTTTTCCCGCGCGACACAATCAAGGAATTCCTGAAAGGTTTCCTCGGCTTCCCCCAGGAAAACCACGTCGATAGGCTCCACCCCCAGGTAGTCTTCCGCCTGTTGCACGTGGGGTCCCCCGGCGATTATCTGCAAATCGGGTAGCAACGCCTTGAGCTGCTCCGCCAGGGCGAGGAATTCCGCCGCGTTCCAGGTGTAGAAACTGAAACCCACCAGGGGCTGTAAGCCATTCGCCAATGCCTGTACCGCCAGCTGCAATTGCTCCTGTTGCCAACGCTCCAGCCACGCGTCCATATCGGCCGCAGCCTGGAAGTGCACCAGGTCAATGTCAGTGCTGTCCGAGCTACTGCCGTAGCGGCGAAAGTACGCGGTCAGGGAGGCTGTGGTGGTCGGCGGCGCATTGAACTCTTCCGAGTCCATGCTAAGCAGCCAAACAGGGCGCTTCACAGGGCAGGGCTCCAATAAGGGGAAAGCTGGCAATGTAGCGAATTACCGCGCATTTGCACATACCCTGAAGGGCCACGGATATGACAATTTTGCTTATCGGGCGCCCGGCTGGTGAGAATAGTGCCGGGGGCCGTTGAGCAGAGTAAAACACGCCGTCCGCTGTAGTGACGGATCGGGTTGCTGTGAACCGGAGCGGGGGCTGCCCTAGGCGGCCCTAGAAATCATCCAGTTCCAGGTCGTAGTCCCCCAGCTCATCGCGCAGGCGTTTTTCCTCCAGGCGCTGTTCTGCCCGGCGGCGCTTCTCCGCGAGGCGGCGCTTCTCTGAGGAGATCGGTGCCAAAGTATGGAGTTCTTCTTCGTTCAGGTCCCCGATAGCGGGCTCGAAGATGTCGTCCAGTGATTCCGACGAGTTTGTATCCTGGTGCCGCTCTCCCATAAATCACCTCCCGATGATTTAATACAGATCACTCGCTGCGCTATTTACGGCAGCGTTATTGCGGAGTTAAGCAAAAATCCAGTGCCTTAACAATAGAAAAAAGATGTCGAAGATTCACACTAATTTGCGTGGAGGGGCGACCCGCTGCCCTCCATGGCATGCTGCTGCACCGACCGTGACATCCCTGTCACCGCCGTCCCTGGCCCTTGAGGTGCGCAGGCGGGTCGCCCTGCTAAGTGACTATGCAGGCAATGTGCCAGGTTCAAGGACGTGCATCACGCCAGGCCCCGCTTACTTTGGGGACGAATTGCCGGCGGTTCGGACGCGTCCGGACGCGTCCGTAGAGGTCTGGCTGACCGGGCCAATTTGCCGCAGAATGCTGGCGGCCACCTCTTCGGCACAGCCGCTGGTGGCGTCTATAGTGATATCGGCATAATGCTCATACAGCGGTGTACGCTCTGCGTAAACTTCAGCCAGGCTCTGTGCGGTGCTGCAGGCAATGCCGCGTAGCGGGGCCCTGGCCACGCGCTGTTCCAGGCTGTCCAGATCTGCGGCGAGGTAAACCAGGGGGCCTGCGTCCCGCAGTCGCGCCATGGCCGCACCGCTATAAACCACACTGCCGCCGGTGGAAATAATGGCGTGCTCCAGGTCGATAGCCAGTAGTACCTCCTCCTCGATGTCGCGCAGGCGCTGGTAACCCTGTTGCTCCAGTATGTCCTGCAAGGTGGCGTGCTCGCGCACCTGGATATCCAGGTCGGTGTCGCAAAAGCGCAGGCCCGTCAGTTTGGCTAGAATCACCCCCACGGTACTCTTGCCCGCGCCGGGCATGCCGATCAGGCTGATGGTGGTGGGTGTGTCCCGGGAGTCGTCCAAGGTGAAATTCCCTGCGGGGGAGTATGTGCGCCATTATCCTGATTACCACTGTGGCAACAAGCCCTGTGGTTGCTTGCGCGTCTGTGCGAGGCTGGTTAGAGTGGCGCTCTTTATGCTGATGCCCCGGGGGCTCTGGAGTTGCCGATGTCCTTGCTGACCACACCGCTGGATGGCCTGCACCGAGAATTGGGAGCCAAAATGGTGCCCTTTGCCGGCTACGATATGCCGGTGCAGTACCCCACGGGCATTATCAGGGAACACCTGCATACACGGGAGGCCGCCGGCTTGTTCGACGTGTCCCACATGGGACAGGTGATTATCGAAGGGGCGGGTGCCGCTGCTATGCTGGAATCGCTGGTGCCGGTTGATATAGAGGCACTGGGCGTTGATCGCCAGACCTACGCGCTGTTTACCAATGAGCAGGGCGGTGTGCTGGATGACCTTATTATCACGCGCTGGGCCCGGGATCGCTTTTTCCTGGTGGTTAACGCGGCTTGCAAGGCACAGGACATCGCCCACCTGCGCGAGCACCTCACCGGGCAGACGCTCACCGTGCTGGAGCAGCAGGCACTGTTGGCCCTGCAGGGGCCCGGTGCCAGGGCGGTCATGAGTGAACTGTGCCCCGCAGCGGCGGAGCTGGTGTTCATGCAGGGTTGCGCAGCCCGGTTGCAGGGAGTGGAGGTTTATATCACCTGCTCCGGTTATACCGGCGAGGACGGATTTGAGATATCGGTACCGGCGCCACAGGCTGAGGCGTTGGCTAGAGAATTACTGGAGCATGAGGCTGTCCGGGCCATAGGCCTGGGAGCTCGAAACTCCCTGCGCCTGGAGGCGGGCCTGTGCCTGTACGGACACGAACTGAACACCGTGATTGACCCGGTGCAGGCGGGCCTGCTGTGGTCCATCAGTAAATCCCGCCGGGCTGACGGCGAGCGCCCCGGGGGCTTTCCCGGGGCGGAGGTCATATTCCAACGCATCCTGGATAAGCCCGCCCTGCGCAGGGTTGGCCTGGTGGTAGAGGGTAGACGCCCGGTGCGGGATGGCCAGGTGGTGAGGGACGAGCAGGGCGAGGAGGTTGGTACCATATGCTCCGCTGGTTTTGGTGCCAGTATTGGCGCTCCTATCGCCATGGCCTATATCGCCCGTGAATTGGGTGAGCCGGGTACCCGGCTGCAGGTCAGCGTGCGGGACAAGCTGCTGCCGGTCACCGTTACTGCCATGCCCTTTACTCCCCAGCGTTACTACCGGGGTTGAGTTGTTGCGGCAGGGCCGGTTGGCGCAACTGCCTTAACCGGGTCCCGGTTCGGGTAAACCAATGCGCAATGCGCTGGCCCCGGCCACGCGAAAGATAGGAGCGCAGCAACCAGCCGCCTGTGGCTAGCAGCAGCAGGCCAGCCGTAAGCGCCAGTAGCAAACGAAGGTCTATCACTGGTTTGTCGCCGGTGTTGACGGACACTGTGTCGCCCACGGTGAATTCCATAGCGGGCAGGGACAGCAGTTGCAGTTTGGCGCTGCGCGTATCCCACCAGAAATACTCCCGGGCCGGCAGTTGGTAGCGCCCCTGGGCTTCCACCACGTAACTGATCTGCTGACTGCGCGTCGCGCTGCTCACGCCGCGATTACTGTTGTTCTCCAGAGTCGGCGGTGAGGGGTAAACCGCCAGTCCGCTAACTTTCTGCGGCTCAAAGTCGGGCAACATCATGGCCATGACATCACTGGCCGTAAAGCGCAGCTCCCGGGTAAAGGCATCGCCTACGTGCAGGTCATCCAGGTCGCGGTCGAACTGCTGGCTGACACTGAACTCGGGTGCAGCTACCCATTGCGCGACCTCGGCAAGGGCGGCCGGGATGGTCGCGCTGAAGCGGGTTGGCGGGCTTTCCAGTTCACCCGCGATATCGCCCGCCTCAGCGGCGTTGACCTTGACTCGCATCAGTATGCCGGGGATGTGGAATTCCCCGGCGCGCTGGGGATACAGATCAAGCGTCCAGCGCTGGACCACCCAGGTCTGGTCTCCGCGGGTTTCGCTGGCGTTAGTAGCAAACTGCTCGGTCTGCAGTATCACCAGCCCCGGGACCTCGGGGATGCTGATGCGAGTACCACCGGTAAACCATCGGGCAGTCGAAATTTTTAGTGTCAGAGACAGCCGTTGCCCCGGCACCACCTCACCCTCCGGAGTGAGCGTTGCGGTCACTTCCAGATGGCCCGCAGCCTGTAATTCCCGCAGTGGATTCGCCACGACCTGCGCAGCAGCCCAGGTGAGCAACAGTCCCAGGCACAGTAACAAACCCTTTCGCTTAAGGTTCACTGTTTTCCCCACCGCTTGCCTGCCGATTGTTGATTTGCATGCTGAACTTGATCGCCAGGAATTGCGATGGGTCCTTTTGTACCCCGCGCAGCCACATATCGCGTGTGGCGGGGTCCTGCAGAATATCTTCTGCACTCAGTTGTATGATTTCCGCTTGTTCGAAGGAAATCTCGTCGGCGCCCTCGGCGGGTATGGCATCGTCTCCGCCCAGTTCCTTGTCCTCCGAGCTGACACCGGCTTCCTGTTGCTGGCTTTCGCTGAGACGGTTTATTTCGTCGATAAGCTCCTGCACACGCTGTCGGTTCTGTGCGGCCCCGGGGTAATCCGGACTGCGTTGCAACAGGCGGTCATAGCGGTGCACTGCGCGCAGGTAATCACGGGCGTGTGCCCTGGCATTGGCCTCATTAAACAGCGCTTCATCAGTATCGCTGCGGGAGAAATATTCTGCGGCGACCATGAAATCCTCCGCGTAGTAATGCGCCATTCCCTGCCACATCGGGTCCTCGAAGTGGCGGGCGGCCTCCCGATAATGTTCCATCTGCATCAACAAACGCCCCTGCTGATCACCCGTCAGCCACAGGTCGGCAAACCATTGCACGGATTTATCCACTATCGAAGCGGGTTGTGCTGCCTGTTCCGCAGCCTGAACTGGCGCCGGCGGGGTGCCGAGCAGCAGCGGCAGCAACAGCCAGCTCCAGGTCAGCGTCCAGCCGCGCCGGAACCACATCAGGAACAGGGCCATGGCGGGGAATACCAGCGGGTAGCCGCTGTCCAGCCAGGGCAGGGCGCTGTCTTCTACAATGACATAGTGGCTGTCTATGCGGCGGTTGATGCGGCGCATGTCCTTGTCCTTGACGCTGAGCTCGACATAACTGCCACCGCTGCTGCTCGCCAGTCTTTCCAGTGCACCGCGTTCCAGCGGGATCAGTCCCTCGGCGGCCTCCTCTGTGCCCACGCCCACCACCACCAGCTGGTGCGGGCGACTGGCAAAATAGTCCTTGAACACCGTATTGCTGTTCGCACCGGTACCATCGGTAAACAACACTATCGTCGCCGGTGCATTGGTCTCGCGCAAAACCTCGTCCACCAGGGGCAGGGCGTACTCCGGAAACTTGCCGCTACGAGGCATGATCTTCGGGGTGATGGCGGCGAGGTACTGCTGCAGAATGTCCTGGTCTGCGGTCAGGGTCAGTACGGTATGGGCGGTGCCGGAAAATACGATCAGCGCCGCTTTTTTATCGGGCCGCAGGGCGAGCAGGTCGGTGATTTTCTGCTGTGCGCGCTGTAGCCGGCCGGGCTGTACGTCGCTTTGTTGCATGGACGCCGACACATCCAGCAGGATCACCAGCGCCGCCTCGTCCTGGCTCAAGGGGGAGGGTTGCTGCCTCCAGCTGGGGCCCATCAACAGGATAAGTGAGAGCACCATAAACACATTGGTAAAACCGCGCGGGTTCAGCCAGCGGCGATCAAAGCGTTGCAGGCGCAGGTGTTCCAGCAGGTGTGGCGCGATAATGCCCCCGAACATGTCGCGCTGTCTGTTTAGCCTCCTGTGTACCAGCACCATGGCCAGCCAGGGCAATAGCAACAGTGCCCATTCAGGGCGCAAAAAATGGAAATATGTCAGTGCATTGAGCTCAGGCAACACGGCTGGTCCTCCCGCTGCGCCAACTGCGCCAGGTGCCCAGTCCGTGGTAAACGCTGTATAGCAGCAGCGCCAGACCCAACGGCGCCCAGTGCAGGCTCTGCCGCGGGCGGAAGCTGATGGTCTCGTACAGCTCCGGCTCCAGCTCGCCTATTGTCTTGTACGCGCTGCGCAGGGCCTGTTGGTCCAGGGCCTGGAAATCCTTGCCGCCGGTTATTTCCGAGACCCGCTCAATGGTGTCCATATCCAGTGCCTCTTCGCCTGCGGAGGCCGGGTCGCCGATAGCAATGGTGTAGATTCGGATCTTATTGGCGGCCGCGACCTTGGCGGCGTCCACAGGCGGTACGGTGCTGCCTGTGTCGTTGCCATCGGTCAACACGATGAGCACCCGGTTGTCGGAGTCGTTCTCGATAAACAGCTTGATCGCCAGGCCAATGGCATCGCCGAATACGGTACTCTGTCCGGCCATGCCGATCTCCGTTTCAGCCAGCAACTGCTTCCACACCAGATGATCGTCGGTAAAGGGGGTTTGCAGATAGGGGGCATTGCCGAACACGATGAGGCCCAGCCGGTCGGAGGCGCGCTGTTCTGCCAGTTCATCCAGGACGTGTTTTACCGCCTGCAGGCGATCTATCGTGGTGCCATCCGGCAAGGTGAAGTCCCGGGTCTCCATGGACCCGGACAGGTCCACCGCCACCATCAGGTCGCGGCCGGATTTCTGTTGTTCAATAGGAGGGCCTATCCACTGTGGTTTGCTGGCAGATATGATCAGGCACAGCCACATGAACCCTACCAGGAAAAGCTGCGCGCGGTCGCGCCGCAGGATCATGGCGCCGGTGTCGGGGCGCTGTTCGCTCAGCTCCACCAGTTTGTCAAAAAACGGTACCCGCACTGAATCCCTGCTCTCCCGATAAGCCGGCAGCAGGCGCATCAACAGCGGTAATGGCAATAGCAGCAGTGCCCAGGGGTGTGCCAGTTCAAACATCGGCAGCGCTCCGGTGCTCGCGCACCCAGTCCAGGCTTGCATCCAGCAGTGCCCGGCTCTGGTCGGTAGTTAAGCTTTGTGTGCGATAGGCACCTGTAGCCAGCAATTGCGCCAATTCCGCTGTGAAGGGTGGCGCAGTGCATTGCCGGTTAAGAAATTCCGCCCACTGCTCTCCGTACAAGCTGGCTACGGTTGGACGGGAATAAGCAACTATCGCAGTGATTTTCAGCAGTTTGTTGACTTCTCCCACCAGGGCCTGCTCCCTGTGTTCGGCGGATATTTGCTGTAGCCGTATCAGCGCTTCACGCCGGTACCGATTGCGGTACCAGTGACGCAGCCCACGCCAGCCGCGATGTAATGCCAGCGCCAGCAGGCCGGCGCCCAGCAGCCACCAGCCCGGGGTCTGGGGCAGCCAGCTGACATCCTGCGGTGATACCACCTCGATAAAGTCGCCCAGGGCATAGTTGCCGAAAGCCTGGGGCAGCGGTGGGGCGCTCATGCCAGTACCCTCTCCCCGCCGAGTTTTTCCCGCAGCTGGTCGGATACCGGGGTGCTGGTTTCCACCGGGACTACCGGGATGCGATGCCGCTTCAATTCGCCCTGTACATGAGCCATGGAGCTTTCAAAACTGGCCTCGAATTTCTCGCCCAGCCCCTGCTCATGAGGGTCGATTTGCAGCTGGTAGCGGCCGTCACTGACCACCAGGTTATTGGCGCGGGAAATATCCCGTTCCAGCGGGTCGAAGATCAGCGAACAGATGATGTCATTATGCTGGCTGATACTGCGAATGATCTTGAGGGCCTGCGCGTCCCAGCCATAGAAGTCGGAAATCAGCACCACCAGGTAGTCGTGGCCGATACTGCTTTCCAGCAGTTGCAGTGCCTGTGCCAGGGCGGCCGGGTTACTACTGCGCCCGGGGGTGACCGACAGCTCATTGTTCATATCCGCGAGGTCGCCCAGCCAGCCCATGACTTTGCGTTCACTGCGGGTGGGCTTTACCTCCAGGCAGCGCTCGTCATTGAACAGGATGGCTCCGATGCGGTCGCCCACCTCGAGTACGCGCCAGGCGGTTATCGCCGCCACCTCGGCGGCCACCACGGATTTCATTTTATGCTGGCTACCGAAAAACATCGGCAGGCGCTGATCCACGATGGCGATCACCGGCCGGTCCCGCTCCTCGGTATAGACCCGCACATGGGGCTTGCCGGTGCGATTGGTTACCCGCCAGTCCATGGTGCGTATGTCGTCACCCGGACGATAATGGCGCAGCTCGTCGAAGTCCAGGCCGCGGCCGCGCAGGCGAGAGCGTTTGCGCCCGCTCAACAGGGAGCGTACCGACTGCCGCGGCAGGTAGCTGAAGCCCTGGGCGGTGTAGCGCAGGCGCACCAGTGCATGCAGATTGGTATAGATGTCGTCGCTGGCAGGCGCGGCCATGTTGCTTTAGCCCACTGCTACCTGTTGCAGTATCTCGTCGATGACCTGGTCGGGTGTTATCCGGTCTGCCAGGGCATCGTAGGTCAGTATCAGGCGATGGCGCATGATGGCATGCAATACCCCTCCCACGTCCTCGGGGGTCACGTAGTCACGCTGGTCCAGCCAGGCATTGGCGCGGCTGGCCCGGTGCAGGGCGATGCTGGCACGCGGGCTGGAGCCGGTGTCTATCCAACGGCCCAGGTCCTTGCCGTAGCGTTCAGGCTGGCGTGTGGCTGTCACCAGGTCCACAATATACTGCTCAACCGGCTCGGCTACCCGCATCGCCTGCACCTCCTTGCGCGCGGCGAAAATATGGTCCTGGGGAATCATCTGCAAATTGTCCGACGCCTCTCCCTCCTCTTCCTGCAGCAGTCGGACGATCTGCAGCTCTGCTCTGGAATCCGGGTAATCCACCGAGATCTTCATCAGGAAGCGGTCCATCTGCGCTTCCGGCAGCGGGTAGGTACCCTCCTGCTCAATAGGGTTCTGGGTGGCCAGCACCATGAACAGCGGCGGCAACGGGTAGGTTTTCCCAGCGACAGTGATCTGCCGCTCTTCCATGGCCTCAAGCAAAGCGGATTGCACCTTGGCCGGCGCGCGGTTGATCTCGTCCGCCAATACCAGCTCATTGAAGATCGGGCCGGGTTGGAACTGCAGTTCCGATTTGCCCTGGTTGTCCTGGTAGATTTCGTTACCGGTAACGTCCGAGGGCAACAGGTCCGGGGTAAACTGGATACGGCCCAGCCTGGCCTGCAACACCTCTGACAGGGTCTTGATGGAGCGGGTCTTGGCGGTGCCCGGGAGACCCTCCAGGAGCACGTTGCCGTTACACAGCAGCGCCAGGGTCAGGGTGCGTACCACCTCCTCCTGGCCGATTACCGATTGCGACATCTGCCGCATCATGGAATGAATAGCGCTATGGTCTTCGCTGGACAAGTGTTCGCTCCCGCTGCGGTTTGGTCAGGGTGCCAATTTGGCTGGACCCTCAGTATAGCGGCAGTTGCCCTGAATTTTTAGCTGGCCCAGGCCCTTTCGGCGCGAAACCGCTGTGACAGGTAGTCCATCTGGTCCGCGAGGATACGATCCTTGGCCAGGAAGTGCCACTCCCAGGAGTTGGGTTTGAAGGGGATGGCCAGCAGGGGCATATGCGCCTCTTCCGGCGTGCGGTTGTCCTTTTGCCAGTTGCAGCGCCTGCAGGCCGCCACCACGTTTTCCCAGCGATCTGTGCCACCGCGGGAAGTCGGCAGTACATGGTCACGAGTCAGGGCACTGCGGGGGTACTGCTGACCACAGTACAAACAGCGGTGGTCGTCCCGGCGAAACAGGGTGCGGTTACACAAAGGGGGGCTGAAGCCATTGATGATGCGACCCTGAATGGCCACGATAGGCTGCAGGTCGATGCGGGAGCGACACCCGCTGGTACGCTGTATACCACCGAAAACCGGGGGTAGAGCTTCCCCGATGCCATAGATGACATCGCCCTTCGCGTAGGCGGAAACCGCCTCGTGCAGCGTGATCCAACCCCGGGGTTGGCCTGCCAGATCCAGACGCAGGATAGCTTGCATGATCTCCCACTCATTTGCCTGCTTAAAAACTACTGCAAAAACACGGCAACTACAATCGTGAATTTGTGGCAGGAATTGAATGTGGGGATGTGCGGTGTCGCGGGTGGTGGTTGATCAGAGCCGGTAGTGCTGGACGAACTGTTCTGCCGGCAGCGGTTTGTCGAAGAAGTAACCCTGCAATACGTCGCAGCGCAGGTCCGCCAGGTGCTCGGCGATCTCCTTGGTCTCTACACCCTCGGCAACCACTTTCATGGAGAAGTTGTGCGCCAGGTCTATCACCGCCTTGACGATGGCCATATCCTTCTCTGACTCCAGCATACGTAATACAAAGCTTTTGTCGATTTTGATCTCGTCCACCGGCAGGTCACGGAAATAGGCCAGGGAGGAGAAACCGGTACCAAAATCGTCGATTGAGATCTTTACCCCGATCTCACGCAAGCGCGCCAGCTGTTCCAGCATAACTTCCTGGTTGTCCATCATGATGCTCTCGGTCACCTCCAGGTTAAGCCGCTGCGCACGTACGCCGTATATCTCCAGTGCGTCGCGCACAACGGCGGGGATGTCGTCTTCCAGTAGCAGCTTGGGGGACACGTTCACGGCGATGGAGAGCTCCTCTGGCCAGCGGGCCAGTCGTCCCACCGCGGACTTGATCGCCCAGCGGGTCATGGGCTTGATCACCTCGTTGCGCTCGGCTACCTCGATAAACCTGTCTGGCGTTATTACTTGCCCCCCGCTGGTATGCCAGCGCATCAGTGCCTCGGCGCCGATCAGGGTGTGAAAAGCGGCATGCACCTTGGGCTGGTAATAAAGCTGTAACTCACCCACCTCCAGTGCCGCTTCGAGCCTGGACACCAGTTCTCGTTCGTCGCTGTTGTTGCTGTTGCACTGGTCTGAATACACGTCAAACAGGCGGCGGGATTTCTTCGCCTGGTTGAGTGCCAGGCCAGCCTGTTGCATGGCCAGTTTCATGTCGCGGCCGCTACTGCTGATTTCGGCAAAACCCGCCGTTACCGCGATGGGCATGGCGCGGCCCATATGGAAATGGGGTTCCTCAAATATCCTGCCCAGCTTGGCTGCGGCCAGTTCCAACTCGCCCTGGCTGCCTATGTCCTTGAGAATCACGCACACGCGGTTGTTGTTGAGCAGGCGCCACTGATCTTTGGCGCGTACCCAGCCCTTGAGTCGATCCTCGAACACGTCGCGTATTACACGCAGCGAGTTGCAGCTGTGATAGCCTGCTGAAGTTTGCGAATCGCTCAGTTCCACCAGACCAAGCACGCTGTGATTGCTGCTGCCATTCATCAGATGAAGTACTCCTCACTGCTGATGCCATAGGTTCCTGGCAGCAGTTCGCGGGCAATCCAGCGTTCGCCTTCGGCAGCGATTTGCTGGTTGGCAAGGTCCACTATTTTGAGATTTTCCAGTCTCTCCTTGTCGGCATCCAGCACCAGGACAATCTCGGGCTTCAGTCGGCGGGTATCATTCTGGGTGACCACGATCCCTACCTCCCCGGTGTTCAGTTCTACCATGGTGCCGGTGGGGAACAGGCCGATCGCCTGCACGAACTGCTCTACCAGGGCTTCCTGGAACAGGGTGCCCTTGCAGTCCAGCAGTTCCTGGGTTGCCTCGTGTGAAGTTCTTGCCGTGGCGTAAGGCCTCGCAGTAATCATTGCGTCGTAGGTATCCACCAGGCCGGCAATACGTGCCAGTAGCGGAATGGCCGCGCCCTCGATACCGCGCGGGTAGCCCGAGCCATCCGCGCGCTCGTGGTGATTTTCAATGATGGCTAAAATTTCGAAATCGACGTCCTTGGACTCGCTGACCATTTGCGCCCCCATAATGGGATGAGCCTGGATGATCTGCCGTTGCTTGTCGGTGAGGTTCTCCGCCTGGTCCAGTAATTCTGGCGGCAGTTGGGTCATACCCACATCGCACATGGCGCAGCCGACTGCGAGTTTTTCCAGTTCATCGCGGTGCAGGCCAACGTGACGCCCGATTATCGCCGCCCAGACGGCCATGGATACCCCATGGTGGTAGCGGTATTCGCCGCTGTGCTTCAAGCGCAGCAGGGCTGCGACCGCTTCCTGGTTGCGGAATACGCCTTCTATTAAGGGGTTGACCGCTTGTTGTACGGCCTGCATATCACCCTTGTGGCCGTTTCTCAGGGAATCGAATACCTTGTCCAGGGTCGCTGCGGCGGAATCAAAGCTGACACGCGCGCGCTGGAATTCCTCGTCGAGCTCCAGGCGTTTGCGGGGATCTGGCGCAGTGGGTGCCACTGCCAGGCTCAGGGGCAGTGCCCGGCCCTTGTATTCTGCATCGACGTACACGTGCTCCACGTATTTGGAGACGTAGATTATCTCGTCGGTGTTACCTATCACGAAACCCTGCAAAGCGAAGGGAGTTTCCAGCCACGGCCTGTCGAGCTCGGCAATAAACATGCCGGGCTCGAGGTTCATGGCTGGAACTTTCACTAAACGCACGGGGCGCTCTCCACGGGTAACTTCGTCAACCGCAGATTATGACTGGGGGTAGGGCAAGTCGAAGCCTGGAGCGTGAAAGTGTGAACCGGGTCACCGCGCAACTGTAGAAGTGTGAGGCAGTTCGCAAAAAACGCTGACTATTGCGCCACCCAGGTAGCACTGAGCAGGCTGCGACCTGCCGCAAGTACCTGTGCCTCAAAGCACTCCCCGGTATGGATCCCGCCCACGCCCGCAGGCGTGCCAGTCATAATGATGTCGCCATCTTCGAGGGTGATGAAAGCGGCGAGCTCATCAAGGATAGCCTCCGGCGGATACATCATCAGTTCCACACCACCGTCCTGGCGCGGCGCACCATCGACCGTTAACTCCAATGATAGGCTCGCCAGGTCCTCCGGGAGGCTGACGAACTCACTGAATAACGCCGCCCCGTCAAAGGCCTTGGCCCGCTCCCAGGGCAGGGATTTTTCTTTCAGCCGCGATTGCAGCTCCCGCTTGGTGAGATCCAGGCCGAAACCCACGGCATGCAAGGCACCTGCCTTTATCACGAAGCACAGCTCCCCCTCGTAGTGCAGTGGCTCGCCTCCCATTTGCGATCGCAGGATGTCGGTGATAGCGCTGTTGGGTTTGTTGAACACCACCATGTCCTCGGGCATTTCATTGCCCAGTTCCTCGATGTGCGCCACGTAGTTGCGACCCACACAAACGATCTTGGAAGGAGTGACAGACTGGCCGTTGACGGTAATCGTTTGCATGATAAGTGATCCGGGGCTGCAGGTGCTTGCAGTATAGACCGAGCGTCGCTGGGCGGGCAAAGTCGATCGATTGTCATCAGCTGCGGTCGCTGCTATTGCCGTCCGGCGCGATTGGGGCTATTAATTGTCCTGCAACGTCGCCGGCGCAGTGCATCACACCCGGAGTACCTCGCCTGCGGCTCTCCCCAACGAATGCAACACAAGGATGTGGCGCATGGACAAGTATTTCGCGGCAGCCCTGCTGCTGGCCTTCGGGCATTTATCTATCGACGCGCGTGCCGCCGAGCGGGTTGCCCCGCTCGAGTCGACTGCTGCTGCGGTCGCTGCTTATCGAGCGGCTAATCCTGCAGCGCATGAACCCCGGGGCGTGTCAAAGCGATCGCCCGATGCCCGTAAAACCCGCCTCCCATTACCGCAAGCATCGCGCGCTGGGAGTGACAGCCCGCGGCTGTTGCCGCCCGGCCGCAGCACTGCGCACTAGGATAGGGGAGCCCGACATGTCTGGAACTATAAAGTTGATCGCCGCTGTATTGCTGTTGCTGTCCCTGGGAGTTCATGCCGAGGATGAGACGCGTGACTTCTACGCCGAACCGGGACTCAATCCGTTTCGCAGTGCCTCGGGCCAGGATGCCACGGAGCATATTGACCCGTTCAGTGGCAATGTGCAGCTTAGCTACGTTGACTTGTCCATCCCCGGTAACGGTGGACTGGATATCAATATCACCCGCTACTACAACCTGCCCCAGGGCTCACCAGGCTATGCCAATCCCTTTGGCTACGGTTGGACCATGCATTTCGGGCGTATCACCATAGGCTCGGGTCACGCTGGCCAGCTGTGTGCGGGTGCAGCAGGTCCGGGGGGCGATGCGACTGACAACCCGTCTATAGAGATGCCCAGTGGTGGCAGGGAATTACTGGTGCGCAGTTCAGTACTGGATGACGGCAGTTACATTACCCGTTCCAACTGGAAAGCCGCATGCATTGATACCGAGGATTACCGCAAAGGCCTGGTAGCGACCTCTCCGCAGGGCGTCAGCTACTACATGCAAGAGTACGTTTTCCTGCAGGGTGAAGATGGCCCCGCGGGTGAGCCCGCGCCCACGGTCGAGACCTGGCTGACCAGCCGCATCGTAGACGCCCACGGCAACAGCATAGATATTAGCTACCTGGGGGTTGCCAGTGGTATGAAGCTGGCCGTGCTTGTGGAAGCCTCTGACGGCAGGGTGGTTACACTGGACTACGTTGACAGCAACGGATCTCCAGTGACAACGGGCAGTGTTAATGCCCGCCTGAGTAGCATCAGCGCAAACGGTCATCAATGGCAGTATCAGTATGCTCCAGTGGCTGCCGTAGCCAACGGATGGGGATTCGTGGACCACTACCTGCTGCAGGCAGTGGTGCGTCCCGATGGCTCGCGTTGGCAGTACAGTTATGGGCAAGTGGCATCCGAGCCCGATTACCGCCGCCTGATAAAAGTGCGCTATCCCGCGGGCGGCGAGGTTGACTATCGCTACCAGCGGGTATGGCCGTATCTTCCCCAGGCAGACTTCTTTATCACCGCCATAGAACGCAAGGTACAGAACAACCCCGGCCACACCGCGGGTACCTGGATATACGAGTTCCATCCCGGGGCGGTCGATATGGCGGATCTTGGGGTGGAGCCTGTGGCTGATAATGCCGGCCGCATGGCCGATTTTACCCGCATTTTTACCCCGCAGGGCCAGGAGCATGTATTTCATGTGGGCTATTGGGCGCTACTGGATACGCATAACCTGTTGTGGCAAATGGGACTCAAGCTCAAGCATCAGCATCTGTCCGCCACACCATCGGGCGAAGGCTTGCAGGTGGTGCGCTCGATCAGCAGTGCATGGTCACCCCGGGAGGTCTCAGCAGAGATCTACCGCGGCGGTATCCTGTCCGCGCTGTGGGATGACAAAACCTATGCGGCTGTTTTGTCGCGTCAATCCGTGTGGCTGGACGCTTACCTTTACACCACTGAATTTGCTGAACACGATGCCTTTGGCAACCCGGGGACCGCTGTGGAATCCAGTATCTATCCCAGCGAAAATGGCAGTCGCACAACCCGGTACAGCTACCGCAACGATACTGAAGGCTGGTTCATTGGCTTGATGGAAACTGAAACAGTCAGCCAGGGCGGTGAGGTGCTGGGTGTCCTCAGTCGCAGTTGGAGTGATACAGGATTGCTGTTGCGGGAAAATCGCTTTGGCGTTGAGACACAATACACCTATTACGCTGAAGGGGACCTGCAAAGCAGCGAGGATGCCAGGGGGAATATCACGTTGTACAGCGAATATATGCGTGGCCTGGCGCAGCTTGAGGAGCGTGCTGACGGCAGTCTCCACAGGCGTGTCATCAACCCGCAAGGTATCGTTGCCGCGAAAATATCCGGGCGTGGGCACACTACGGCGTTCAGTTATGACGGGCTGAATCGCCTGACGCGGATCGATTTCCCGCTGGGTGCCGATGTTACCGTTGCCTGGAGCGACTCTGGAAAGGTGCTTACCCGGGGCAGTTACCGCGAAGCAGTAAGCTGGGACGGATTTGGGCGACAAGTTAGCCTGACCCGCGGTGATACCACCACGGGGGACAGCTATGAGCGACGCTATCAGTATGACCAACTCGGCCGCCGCAGCTTCGAGTCGGATCTTAACTCGCCGCTGGGTATTACCCGGGACTACGATGTGGTCGGTCGTGTCGTGCGCACCGTAAACCAGGACGGCAGTGACACCAGGATCACTCATCATGGGGCCCATCGAGAGTTGCGTCGCGATGAGCAGGGCAATGTGGTGGAATACCTGTACCAGGTGTACGGCGCGGACCAGGAACGCCACCTGAGTTGGGTGATAGCGCCGGAGGGTACAGCCACGCGTATTACCCGGGATGCACGGGGCAACATTCAATCGGTGTTCCAGGGTGGCCTGGATCCGGATAATTCGCAGCAGTACCTGGGCTATTTGCAGTACTACAGCTACAACCCGCGACTGCAGTTAACCGCTATCGACAGCCCGGCAGATATCGGCCTTACGACCTACGGCAGGGACGCCGTTGGCAATATGGTTTCACGGCAGATCGGGGATGGCGCTGTGGTCCTGTTCAGCTACGATGCCATGAACAGGTTGTCGGCCACGGATTATGCCGATGACAGTATCGATGTCGCATATAGCTATGACGAGGACGGCAACCTGGCCGCCCTGGGTAACAGTTACGGGAATCGCAGCTTCCAGTACGATGCCAATGGCAATCTGCTCCGGGAGGAGGTGGGCATCGCGCACAAGGAGTACGCGCTTATCTATGCCTATGACACTCTCGATCATCTGTCTGTAATAACCTATCCCTCGGGAAGAGAAGTCGACTATGCGCCGGATGCCATGGGTAAGCCCTCACTCGTCTCGCCCTATCTCTGGGCGGTGACCTATGGCGCCGATGGCAGTTTGCAGGATATGCATTATGCCAATGGCAGGAGCATGAATTTTACCCGGACCGACAGGAACCAGGTAGATCGCATCAGCATCGAAGGATTGCTGAGCCTTGATTACGATTATGATCCCGCTGGCAACCTAACGGCACTCACCAACGGGCGGGCTCCCGCGGAAAATCTGCAGATGACTTATGACGGCATGCATCGCATCACCGCCGTAACTGGTAGCTGGGGCACCGCGGCATTTAACTATGATGTGTATAACAACATTGCCCGCAAAAACGACCCCGCCAACAGTAACCGGGAGCAGTTTTACCAGTACCTGGGCCTGATGCTGGATCGTGTCGCTTATAGTGACCATGGGGCGCAGCGGATATTCAGCTATGATGATTACGGCAACGTGATTTTCAGTGACGACGTGATATTCGACGTGTTTACCGGAGCACCCGTGGAGGTGCGCACGCGGCGCCAACACAGCTTTGACGATGCGGGAAACCTGCGCTTCAGCAGCAGGCAGGGCCGCAATACGCTGGGCGCACTGGAGCCTTTACGCAGCGGCAGTTTCTCATCCGAGTACGATGGGGCAAACAACCGTATCCGGAAAATCAATCACTCGGATAATAATGCAGACACTCATTATGTCTATTCGCATGTGGGCCTGTTGATGGGTGAGTACGATCTTGCAGGCACCTATTACGGCAATGAGTATTTTTATCTGGGAGACCGTCAGTTCGCCACCGCCAAACGCAATTCGCCGCCCCAGGTAGATACGGCCATGGCTCTGGAGTCTGTCGCGGGTTCCAGGGTGGATCTCGAGGCGACAGCTTATGACCTCGACGGAGAAGTCGTTACTCATGAATGGACGCAAATATCGGGGCCGGAAATATTCATTGACGACCCGGGTGCGCAGTCCACTTTTTTTACCGTGCCCGGCAATGCGGCCGGCGCCATTATTGTGTTGCAGTACCTGGCTACAGATGACCGGGGGGCGACGTCTGCACAGCAACTTTCGGTACAGATACTGGATAACCAGGCACCCACCGCCAACGCCGGACCGGATCTGATTGCCCTGCCGGGGGTGGCTTTCACGCTCGATGGTACCGGCTCTGTTGACGCCGAGGGAGGGCTTGTCTATGCGTGGTCTGGAGAATATCTGAAGGAAACCGGGCAGGCTGTTGTTACGGTCGTACCTCCTTTGGCAGTGGCTGACTACACTTTGACCTATACACTGACGGTGACGGACGAGCAGGGCTTGCAAGGTAGCGATGAAGTCCAGGTCAGCGTCCTGACACAGAACACGGACACCGACCTTGACGGGCTTGCAGATAACTGGGAACGCTACTATTTCGGTGATGTGAGCAGTCAGGCCGCCAATGGTGACCCCGATGGCGATGGCCTCAGTAATCTCGCGGAGTACCGCGATGGCTCTGTGCCCACCGTGGGCGATACCGCCCATGCCGTGGCCCGGGTCATCCCCATAGCGGGGGATGCGGGCGTCCTGCTGCGCTGGGAGCGAGCGCTGGCAGCAGCAGGGTATGATGTGTACTGGAGTACGGATAGCACATTGCCGCTCACATCCTGGCAGAGCGAAAGGGTAACTCAGACTTATTTTTCCCATGACGGATTGGTTAACGGGCAGCAGTACCACTATGTTGTGCGGTCATTCAATGGATTGGGTAGCGCCGCAGGGTCAGCTCCTGTGTCCTCGGTGCCCGGCGCCCGCGAATGGCGTACCCCCCTGAGGGTCCCTGACCTTGCTGCGAAGCTCGATCCGGCCACTACCAGGATTGCGACCAATTTGTTGGGAGATGTCGCCGTCACAACTGAAGTTTTCGCAGATAATGTCTACCGGGTCTACGCCTGGCAGTACTCACCCCTATCCGGATGGGGTGAGGAGACGCTGGTTGTCGAAGGTCCTCAGCCCCACGACTTTGTCACCCCGGCGATCGACGATGCGGGTGACCTGCTGATTGCCTGGGTTGCAGGCACAACCGGCGAACGGCGCCTGCGCACCCGCTTTCGAGCCTGGGGAGAGAGCCTGCAGCCGACGCAATCCGTGGAAAACTATTCTGCAGATCAATACGCGGACGGTGATGTCCTGGAGTTGAACCATCTGGAATTTTCACAGGACGGCCGGGCCTACGCCTGCTGGCGCCAGAGGCGCGCGCACCTGTTTGCAGGTTATCACCTGCCGGGGGCGGCCAGTGCGGTGACCAGTGAGTTCGATCCCATCGCCGGCTGGAGTGAGCCGCGCAGCCTGGAAGTCGCTAATAATATCGGTGACACCCTGAGTCTCAGTTGTGATGTCTCGGAGGCTGGTCGCCTGATTGCGGCATGGGGCAGGCATAATACTTTCATGCCACAGGATACAGCCG
>JARFQU010000018.1 GCA_029287595.1 Halioglobus sp.
CAAGAGGGGACGGTTACGCGATAAACCTCGCTTTACCATCCAAAATCTTAGGCTCAGACACAATTCGAAATCAAAAATTACTATGAATTAATGAGTCACTTGTTGTGTCTGAATAGTCGTACAACTATCCCAACAAGTGCCCACACAATTGTCTTCATCTTCTTGTTAAGCAACACCCGCAACCGCTGTGGGTTGGGGTTAACGCCGGAGGCCTAGCCTCAAGCGCGGAGGCGTATTATACCGACCGCCATCTTCAAAGCAACAGGAAATTACATTTCATGTCGCTTTTTCGCCCTCAAGCCGATTTCCGCTTTGCACAGCTAAGCCTATGAAAGTGCTCAGTTTTTGTACTACCGAAAACGGCACCGGAGAACCCCGGCCACGTCGAAGGGAGGCGCACTATACGCACGGGGCAATGCATGCGCAAGTGCTTTAATCAGTAAATTGTACGGTAAGTGGCCGGGCTCAGTTAATTTCGAACAGGTGGTATTTCTTCTTGCCCAGTTTGACCAGGTAAAAATGCTCGTACAGCGCCCGGGCCGGCTCGAAGCAAACGGCCACGTCGGCATTGGCTTCGAAGCCCACCACATGGTTGTTGATGGTCACGGCCTCGCGCCCCAGGGCGTCTTTCACCTGCTTGCCGGAGTTGGCCATGCCCGCCTCGGTGAGCATCTGGGTCAGGGTCTCGGGAAACTCACTGCGCGCCAGGGTACTGGCGGGCAAGCCGTCCTGGCGCAACTGCTGCAGGTCATCCCGGGACAGGGCCTCCAGGGAACCGCTGAACAGGGACTCGGTGATACGACGGGCCGCGTCCAACCCCTCCTGGCCGTGCACCAGGCGGGTCACTTCACGCGCCAACACCGCCAGGGCTTCCGGTCGGCCCTCGCGCTCAGCATCCGCGCGCTCTATGGCATTGATCTCGGCAACATCCATAAAGGTGAAGTACTTGAGGAATTTGTACACATCCGCATCCGCCGTGCCCAGCCAGAACTGGTAAAAGGCATAGGGCGAGGTGCGCGCCGGATCCAGCCAGATGGTACCCGACTCGGTCTTGCCGAACTTGGTGCCATCCGATTTGGTGATCAGCGGCATGGTCAGGCCGAACACCTGGTTACCGTTAAGCCGGCGGGTGAGGTCGATGCCCCCGGTAATATTGCCCCACTGGTCGGAGCCACCCAACTGCAGGGAGCAACCGTAGCGCTTGTTCAGTTCGGCAAAATCATAGGACTGCAGGATCATGTAGGTGAATTCGGTGTAGCTGATACCACTGCCCTCGCGCTCGATGCGTTGCTTCACCGATTCTTTCTGGATCATGGCGTTGATGGAAAAGTGCTTGCCCACGTCGCGCAGGAAGCTCAGCAAGTCCAGGCCGGCGGTCCAGTCCAGGTTATTGACGACCTCGGCGGAGACTTCGCCCGCATCGAAATCAATAAATCTCGCTACCTGAACCTTGAGCTTTTCCACCCAGTCACCCACGACCTCGGGAGTATTGAGCTGGCGTTCCTGGGCCTTGAAGCTGGGGTCGCCGATCAGGCCGGTGGCACCACCCACCAGGGCCAGGGGCTTGTGCCCCGCCAGCTGGAAACGGCGCAGCATCAGCAGTGGCACCAGCGAGCCTATGTGCAGGCTGTCGGCGGTCGGGTCAAAACCACAATAGAGCGTACGCACCCCGCCATCCAGCCAACCGGGCAGGTCATCCTCTCCGGCGATCTGGAAAATCAATCCGCGCTCGCGCAGATCCTCTAGCAGGGCAGTGCTCATCAGACTGTTCTCTAATAGGGTGTTGACGTTGGAGTCAGGGGCGGCAACCTTACAATAACGGCGATTAAATGAAAATGGCGAGCTGCAAAAGCGCCCTCACTCGCTGGAGAACATATAGCTCTTGAAAGGTTCCAGGTGGCCAGACTGGAAATCCCGCAACTCGTAGATTTTGAACTTGTGCATGAGTGTGAGGCAGCGCTGGAACACCTTATCAGCATCGTAGGACGAGGGGGGAATACTGTACTGGTCGGTGATCTGGGCAAAAATTGTCGAGGCGATTTCGCGGCGCGTCTGGTCCTGCCGGTACATATTTTGATTGACCGGGGAGGAGACAATAGGTGCGCCGTACACCAGGAAGGCTTCCCAACGCCTGGCATCCTGGCCCTGGTCCAGCTGGGCAACCAGGAACTTGACGATATTGTGCAGATCCAGGCGCGAGGGCAACACATCCTTCTGCAACCACTTGCGCACCTCGGACTCACGCCAGGCCCGGTTGATGCCCAGTACGCTAATAACGCGGCCCTCTATTTGCGACGGTGCCGCGCCGGACAAATCCCAGAGCATGTTCAGGCGCGCGGAAAAACCGAGACTGACCGGCAGCTCCTCCTCCATCAGTTGCTGGAACTGCTCGGCGTAGTCTTCCACGCTTTTTTCTTGCGGTAGCGATTCTCTGGCCACGTTTCCTCCCGTCACTCTCCGGTTTCCCTGGCTTCCCCACTATCCTTGGCGAGGGCCCGCAGACGCTTGTGGTAAGTGGGCACGGAAACCCCCAGGATGCCCGCCCGCTGCACCACATTGGTGGCCGCGGTATGCCGCTGTACATGGCTTAACAGCATGGTCTGTACGGTTTCCATGGGGGAGGCGTCCGCCTGGGGCGACTCCCTGACCCACTCGCGCAGCAAGCGGCGACAATCCTGCCATAGTGGATGGCTGTTGCGCTCCTGATCGCGGGCGTGGATTTTTTCCAGCCAGCGACTGATGTTCCTCGCTCGGGTATGCAACAGCTGCGCCGCCCGGGAGATATTGTCCCGATAGCGGCCCAGGGCCGCAAGCACCATATCGTCCTCCGCCCAGGTGCCCAGGGGCAGCATACCGTCGCCCGCGACCAGGTTATTGACGGCCTCCCCCAGCGCCTGGTCCAGTGACTCCAGCACCGAGGGCTTGTAGGTATCATCCTCACTGCTATCGCGCTCCAGCGCACTGAGAAAGGGCAATGAGTCCGAGGCAGGCGCAGCGCCGTCCGCACTGATTCCCTTGAACAAACCCAGGTCCACGGGCGTTATCCACTCCTTGTCCGACTTGTCCAGGGCATCGGTAATGCACTGGCGCATTTCCGTTATGTTGCCGGGCCAGTCATGCTGCAACATCGCCTGCTCGGCATCCCGGGTGAACCCCTTGATATTGCGACGCCGCTGGTCGCCCTCCTGCTCCAGGATCTTGTGCGCCCAACGCAATACCGCCTGCTTGCGGTCCCTGATCGGCGGCACATGGATGGGGTAGCCGGCAAATGCGCTGGCCAACTGCGGTGCCAGTTTGCCCCGCTGCACCAGTTGCTCCAGCTCATCCGGAAACAGGGCCACCAACTGGTTGCGCGGCAGGTAGCGTGCCGGAGTGACATCCGCCAGGGTGCGGCTGCTCAGTTGGCGCGCCAGCTTGACCTGCACCTCCAGGCTCATCAGCTGCGGCGACTTGAACACCAGGGTCTTTCCTTCTGAGTCAACCAGTGCAGCGGCGATACCCTTGCCAGCCTCACCGCGACTGCGAAACTCCCGGCAGTCGATCGCAACCAGCGCATCGGCACCGGTAAGGCTGTGCTGCCGGATTATATTGGCGATGTACAACTTGCCCGTGCCAGCGGGGCCAATAATCGCGATGGGGATATCGAGTGCAGCCAGGAAGATCGCCTGGTCAACCGCGCCCTCCATATTATCGGCCACATAACCCTCAATCCCCCGCTCCAGTGGTTTGCCCTTCAACCCGGTCCCACTGTCGGCCACAGCTTCGACCGTGCCTTCCACGCGCTTGAAAAGCAGTTCAGCGCGGCCATTGAACAGGGCGTAAGGGTCAGCTGCTCGCCGTGCCAGGTAGTCGCCATCATCTGCAGCGGCGACACGGATACGGGCCCCACCTTCATAACGCAGGCGCAACAGGGCATTATTGGCGGCCAACAGCCCAGGCAAAACGCCACCGTCGGCCGCCACAGGCGCCAGGCCGATACCCGGGCGCACACCTGCCCATAACTGTTCTCCCAACCCCGCGCCACTGCGCAGATGCGACAGCAGCGCGCGACAGATGTCCTGGGCATCGTCCAGCCCCAACTGTTTCAATACCAGCACCAGTGTGTCGCCCACAGCATCCGCGATGTAGTCGCGATTCCGCAGTATGCCAAGGAGGCCGGCATGCACCGCAGCGATCAGTTCACCGTTGGCCGCGCCCGGAGAAGCTTCGTCTGCCAGGTGCTCCACCCCGAGCACAGCAATGACATCCCCCGCGGCGATGTCCCCGGGAAAGTCCGCTGTCTGCGCTTCCAGCAGTGGCCACAGCAGCAGCTCCGTACCTGTTGCGCTGGTATTGGTATCGGTATTGGGAAAAAGCATGCCGCCGACCACCTTATCGGGGCCTTTGAAGGGACTGAGAATGAAGGGCACCAGTGAGCAGCGGTTGCGGTTAATCAGCGCCCTGGAAAGATCTTCTGCTGCAGGCAGCAGTTCCTGCCAACGGCGCCCCCGGATGGCGCCCTCCTCTGCGCCCAGCAGGGAACAGGCAGGCGCATTGCACGCGACGATCCGGTCTCCATCGGCTTCGATATGAAGCCAGGCGGTACCCATCAGGCCCGGTATATCCTGCGTGTCGGCCAACTAACAATCACTCCCTGCGAAGGACTCAGGCGCCGGGACCGGCAAAGGCGGGTCCGGCAAACGTCTCCATGGCGTAGTCTACCCGTTGCTCAAACGAACCGCGCCTTCTTTCACGCAGGCCCCCTGAATGGCGCGGCTGACCAACTCTAGCCGTCGCGCCGGTAAAAGTAAATTCCCGGTACGGGTTGCGGGACGGATCGCGACCGAACATCTCAACCCACTGATTTATATGTACTTTTTGATGGGTATCAACAGCCTGACCAATCCCTCGAGAAGGAATATCATGATATTCCATATTGTGATTTCTAAAACGGCAACTCATTCCTATATTATATAACTTACCATGACTGCCAACGCCAAGACCTTCGATCTCACGTTCCGGGGTGAAATACAGCCCCGACGCGACTCCGGGCGGGTTAAATCCCGCCTCGCCGAGTACTTGCATATCGACGACCAGGCCATGCTGGAGCAGCTGTTTTCAGGCCAGACCGTTTACCTGCGCCGGGACCTGGACCGAAAATCTGCCGCGGAACATTTCCGGCAGTTGTCGCAACTGGGTTGCCAGGTCGCCCTGGTCGACTCCAGTAAACGAGAACAGGCAACAGGCAACGGAACCTTGAGCTCGAAACCAGACCAGGCCACAGCTGGACCAGTCAAGCGCGAAAACACTGCCGCCACCGGCGATCAAAAGGAAGTTGCGTTGCCCACCGAAGACGCGCCTGACCAGCGCTGGCCAGTCAGCCAGGCCCGTATCGATCGCCAGCGACGCGCGGCCATGGAGAAAAAAGCACGGGAAGAAGCCAGGGAGAAGGCCGCCGAGGAAGTGGCCAGACTCACGCGGCTGGAGGTGGAACTCAATCGCCGCGCCGAGCAGGAGATCGCGCGTATCCGCACCGAGTCCGACACCACCCGGCACAATGCCGAGGCGGAGCTTGCCCGGCTGGGGAGACTGCAGGAACAGAGCCAGCAACTGACCCAGGCACAACTCACCCGACTGGATGAGCAACACCGGGACCAGACTCGCCTGACCAGGAAAAAACTCGCCCTGCTGGAGCAAATCCAGCGGGAAAATACCTCACAGTCGCAACAGGAAATCGATCAGTACGAGCAATCCCTGCAGGAAACCCGGCGCAGGACAGATACCCAGATTCAGCAACTGGAGCGGCGACTGCAGGAGCTGCGCCAGCAGGCCAATGGCGAGTTGACCCGCCTGCAGGAACAACTCAGCGCCGCAACGGCCAGGGCAGAACAGGACGCGGAGCAACTGGAACGCCAGCGCGCCGAAATACTCGTACCCGTTGATGACGAGGCCCGGGCAGTTACGGAACAGCGCGAGACCATCAACAGGCAGGCGGAACAGGACCGGGTGGAACTGGAACACCTCAAGAAGGAGGTGACACAAAAATTCGACAGGGAACTGGCTCGCCTGGAAGAGCTGGAATTGAAGGCGCGACGCAAGCAAAAGGCCAAGATCGACCACCTGAGCAAAACGATCGCGTCAGCCAGGAAAATAGCCGGAGAGACAACAGCCGCGGTGTAGGGTCGACAGATCAGTGTCGATGCAGCGGCAGCAGCGCTAACCGCGTATTGATTTCCCGTTTTACATCACCATAACGCGCATCATCAAGATCACC
Source organism: Halioglobus sp. (assembly GCA_029287595.1). GTDB lineage: Bacteria > Pseudomonadota > Gammaproteobacteria > Pseudomonadales > Halieaceae > JAACFI01. The sequence continues at coordinate 6,254 of JARFQU010000018.1, forward strand.
GTAACCTTGCCTGAACTGCATCTCCATCAAGCCCTCGGGCAGGTCGTCCAGTGACGGCATAAAATCACTTTCCTGCAGCCCATCTTCTGCCATAAGGCGTTGCACGCTTTGCGCTGCCGATCCTGTGGCTGCCTCCGCCAGCTCCACACCGGCGCGGTCGGCCAGCAGGTCCGCAAAACTGAAGCCGCTGCCACCGCGGGAATCATCCAGCTCCTTGTACGCACCGATCGCATCGGCCAGTACGCTGCCGCCGGCCACGGCAATCGCCGACGAGATAGCGAAGTGCTGTGCGAGGTCGTTGCGGCCGGCCAGAGTCCAGCGCACATAGTAGTGCATAGGCCCCAGATCGTGGGGGCTGCCTCCCACCAATCGATGCATGGAAGAGCGATTGAGAACCGTGCCCAGCACCAGCAGCAGCGACCGGTTCTCAGCTGCCGCATCACCCCCAACACTGCGCCGGTCCGCCAATGCAAACAGGCTTCCCAACAGCCGCGATAGTGATGCACTGCTACCGACACCACGCGACAGGGCGGAAAGTTCGCGGTAGTAGGCCAGCGCGCGTTCCCGATCGGCCGCCGGCAGCAACATCTCCCTGCCACGCTTTTCGATCTGCTCCATCAGCGCCGGATCCCAACGATAGGTTACCGCAAGCTCTTCCGGGCGCAGGGAAATTTCCTGCAGTGCCTCGTGGGCAGCGCGGTATTCCACAAAGCGCCGTTCCAGCAGGTACTCGCCACCCGACACCAGCGGCGCCAGTGTCCAGCCCGGCATACGAAAGGTTCCAGCACTAATCCACTGCACATCGAGTTCACCGCCGCTAGTTCCCAGCGCCAAAGAAAAGTTAAAGTAGTTGCCCAGAGGATTGGGCGGCAGTTGCAGCGTGTAGTTGAATGTACCCAGGTCGTTCTGCAGGGTGACCCGGGCGCGCTGACGCTCCGACAGTGGCAGCAGCGAACGCAAGGCAATATTGAGATCGCGCTGCGACACCGTAATGGTGCGCACCTCGCCGCCCTGCAGATCACGAGGATCATGGGCGTATAGCAGACTCTTGATGCGTTCAACATCATCCTGCTGCGGACTCGACGTGGCCTCCACCAGGGGCCTGGATTCAATACCGCTGTAGATGAACGCCAGCAGGATGGCGAGCGCGAGTAATGGGGTAAGAAAAAGCGCTGCGAACAAAAATTTGAACACGATAACTACCGCAAATGTGGGCGGTCAGGATAAGTCCCGGGGTGTGGCAGATCAAGGATTTGCTCAAGTCCAAGCCACTGCGGAAGCCTATTTCCCACGGCTTCAACACAAATCTGGTTAAAAAAACGGTCTACCCCTTTTGTGGTATATCCGGGGATTCGCAGCTTCGTTGCATTCCCCTAGGATTAAAGTCAAAACAAAACAGGGGGCAGCGCCATGATGATCATTTCCGCGTTTATACTGTTATCGGGGATCGCTTACTTGATTCTGAAATCGGGAAAGCGCGGCAAGCCCGTCACTGCGAGAGGCAGCCGGCAGACCCGCGCAGCCGGCAAGTACCACGCTGTTTCCATCAACCCTGGCAGCCGTTGCTGTAGCGCCGCAGAAACCACAGGCGACAAGCGTTTTCTCACATCTGGACGCGTACCCATGCTGCCGCTGGCGAACTGCAACTCGGAGGCCTGTAACTGCAAGTACGTGCGCCACGAAGACCGCCGCACAAGCCTGGACGACCGCAGAGCCGCGTACAGCATGAGCACTGAACTGTTTGGGCTGGACAAGGAAAAAGACCGCCGCACAAGACAGGGCAGGCGCGCCGCAGATTGGACGCAAGCCGAATCCGGGAATGGCGATTACGCGAATATACAGTGGATTAGCTGATCGACCTGCCCTGAGGCAACACCCTCAGAGGGCAACTCCGGGACTCGGCGCGAGGTAAGATCGCCGCTGGAACTTCACCATCCACAATAGCTCACCCCTGTCCGCTATACTGAGCGGCTTATGAGCACAGATGCCGCCACCACCCGCACCGGGCAATTCGCCCTGGGAGTACTGGAGACCCTGCCGCTGGTGGTGGCCGCCTTTCCTTTCGGTATTGTATTTGGCGCCATGGCCCACGGCGGCGGGCTTTCCTACGCCGTGACCCTGGGCATGTCCGCCATCGTGTTCGCCGGCGCCTCCCAGTTTATTGCCATCGCCCTGCTGTTTGCCGCCTCGGCGATGCCGGTCATCGTACTAACGGTATTCGTGGTGAACCTGCGGCAGATGCTGTACTCGGCCAACCTTATGCACCACGTACAGCACTGGCCGCAGTGCTGGCGCATGCCCCTGGCTTTCTGGCTAACCGATGAGACCTTCGCCGCGGTGACCGATCGCATCAACCGCCACTCGGAGCAACCCGGCCTGCGCTGGTTCTACCTGGGTTCGGCGCTGTTCATGTACGTGTTCTGGCAGATCTCCACCACTGTGGGCTACTTACTGGGGGAGCAGATACCCGGCCTGCAGGACTGGGGCCTGGACATCGCCATGGTGGTGGCCTTCGTGGGCATCGTGGTACCGGCCCTGAAACACCGGGCCGATTGGGCCTG
>JARFQU010000160.1 GCA_029287595.1 Halioglobus sp.
CCGTCTATGCGGGCGCCGTCATCGCGCTGGCCTATGCCGCGTATCCATATCTGCGCGCCACTGCCCTGGTCAACCTGCAGGCCGGGCGTCTGGTAGCCGATATCCTTGAGGTTGGTAATGCCCGAGTCACGCAACTGGTTGCCGGTAAACGCGGTGACGGATACCGGTACATCCTGTATGGCCTCTTCCCGTTTGCGAGCGGTAACAATCACTTCTTCCAGCACACCCGCCTGTGCATGCACGGTTTGTGGCAGGGAGGCACCTGACACAATAATGGGTAGGCCTGCAAATAACAGCCGACCTGTTAACCGTGACTTCTGCCAATAGCGCATCGGGTACTCCTGCTTGTTAAATTTATTATTTCAGCTTCGGATAATGTACTGCCGGCTGTTCCCCCATTGCAAGTGTTTCCGTCTGCGGTAACATCGACATCTGAGTTAACTTCGACTATTTTCAAGGTAGACAGAAAGCTCGGGGTAGTAATGGCTGACAAACAACAGGTGGAACGCGAAGCGCTGGCAACCTATGAACGCTTCGTGGCACAGCGCGACGAGGTGGATGCGGGAAAGCTTGGCTGGGACAGTCTGGCGGATTTCTTTACCGAGGATGCCGTGTACATAGATCCCGCCTGGGGCCGCCAGGAAGGCCGGGAAACCATTCGCCAGTTTTTCGTGGACTCCATGGCAGGCCTCACCGGTTATGGCTGGACCACGCCAGAGCGCTGGACCATGGTGGATGGCCACCGGCTGGTCAGCCACTGGGACCAGATACTTGGACAAAAGCCCGACGGCGGTCAATGGAGCGTGCCCGGACTGTCAATTCTGTACTATGCGGGCGACGGACTGTTCTGCTATAGCCACGACTACCTGAATATGACTTACATCGGCGAAACGCTAAAAGCGATGCAATGGCAGCCTCCGGCGGAATTCAACATGCCACCGCGCAAACCCGATTGGTCAACCGACATGCCCGCCGCCTGGCGTGATCTGCCACATGCCTTTGACTAGAACCAGGCTAGTGGCTCCCATTAGTCTTTTTAACAGGAACAGCGCCGCATGAGCCTGAAGGTCATACAGTGGGCCACCGGCGGCGTGGGTCGCGCCGCCATAGAAGGCATCATCGCGCACCCGGATCTCGAACTCGTCGGTTGTTGGGTGCACAGTGAAGACAAGGCAGGTCGTGACGTCGGCACTATCTGTGGGCTGGATCCAACAGGGGTAACTGCCAGCAATGACATCGACGCCCTGGTTGAGATGGCAGCAGACTGTGTGATGTACAGCCCTATCATGGCGGATCCCTCGCTGGTATCCCGGCTACTGGCATCGGGAAAAAATGTGGTAACCCCGCTTAACTGGTTTTACCCCGGCCAACGTGACGTGGCTGATCTAGAGCAGGCCTGCAGGACGGGCAACAGCAGCTTGCACGGCAGCGGCATACACCCGGGCGGCATCACCGAGCGATTCCCGCTAATGGTCTCTGCCCTGTCCAGTGCTATCACCCATGTACGGGCCGAAGAGTTTTCGGATATACGCACTTACGGGGCCCCTGCCGTTATCAGTGACATCATGCTGTTCGGCAAGACGCCCGAACAGGCCGCTGCGAGCCCGATGGTAAAATTCCTTGGCGCCGGTTTCATGCAGTCCATGGACATGGTGGCGACGACCCTGGGGTTTGCCGTCGACCCGGAGGCGATCACCCGGCATGAAGTTGCAGTAGCCACCAGAAACATCCCTTCGCCCATCGGCGATATTGCACCGGGACTGGTCGCCGCACAGCGCTTCACCTGGCAGTACACGGTAGCCGGTGAACCGGTCATCACGGTACGGGTCAACTGGTTCATGGGTGAAGAGAACCTTGAACCCGCCTGGACCTTTGGTGCCGAGGGCGAACGCTTCGAAGTGGAGGTAACGGGTGACCCCCCGGCACATGTCACTTTCCACGGCTGGCACCCGGAATCCATTGCCGCGGGACTGGAGCGCAATCCCGGCATTGTTGCCACCGCGAACCATTGCGTGAGTGCGATACCTTATGTCTGCGCGGCGGATACCGGTATTCGAACTTACCTGGACCTGCCGATGATCGCCGGTCGCGCTGCGCCGGGCCTGTCAAAGTAATCCGGGATGAAATCGGCTTACCTCTCAGGACATCCAAACAGCTATATCAACAAGATACTACTGATCACGTTTCTGCTATGGCCACCCGCGGCCAGTCTGGCGCAGGACAATATCCTGCTGCTGGTGGCAAAACCACAATTGGAAAGTTCGGTCTTCGAACAGAGTGTCATCCTCGTAGCCACTTACGATAACGGAGCGGCAATGGGTATCATCCTCAATCATCACCTGTCGATTGATCCCGGCCACCTCTATCCTGAAGACGAGTTGCTGCGCGATGCCGGCGAGATTCACTTTGGCGGACCGGTCAATCCGGCGGTACTGCTGTTCCTGTTTCGCGATACACAGGCACCCGACGAGGCGATACATCTGTTTGACGACGTTTATGTCAGCTCCAGCCGCAAACTGCTGGAACAGCAGTTGCTTCGCCCGCGAGAGGATTCGATGCTGCAGTTTTATGCCGGCTACGCCGGCTGGGCGCCGGGGCAACTGCAATCTGAAATAATGCGTGGCAGTTGGGGCACGGAAAAGGCAACGCCGAGATTACTGTTTGACATTAGCCGGGAATCTATCTGGTTCGAATTGAATAATAAACATCGCGACGATTGGATTTAGTATTCACACCAGCAGGTATCTCAATGGCAATACATGAACTCGATACCCGTGCCAGCATTCGCTACCTGTTACCCTCGGTAGAACAACCGATTTATATCGCCTCTACTCCCGGAGCAGATGCGGCACTCAATATCGGCGCCGAATTTGAAGATCGCGAAGTCGCCATACATAACGCGAGGCGGTTAAATCCGCAGGCGACTTTGGATCGACAGGGCTTCGCCCTGGTGCCACACCAAACGCTTATCAAGGACTTCTACCGCCTGGAGCTCAACAGGACAGACTACGAGGATGAAATTACTGCGCTGGTATTGGCAGCCAGCGGCGGCTCCCACGCCCTGGTATTCGATCATACCTTGCGCTCAGACTCCAGGCAGATACGCGGCGATCGCACCACCCGGGAGCCGGCCTCAGTGATCCACAACGATTATACCGATGCCTCTGCGAAAAAACGTTTGCTGGACCTGCTCCCTGACGGGGAAGGTCAGGCCAGGGCCGGGCAACGCTTCGCAATTATCAATGTATGGCGCTCAGTCAGGGGGAGCGTCCTGCGCAGCCCGCTGGCTTGCTGCGACGCCTCAACCCTGGCAGATGAGGACCTGGTCGCCAGCGAACGGCGCGCGCAAGAGCGCGTGGGAGAATTGGAACTGGTGTGTTGGAATCCGGCGCACCGCTGGTACTACTACCCTGAAATGCACTATGGCGAGGCCCTGCTCATCAAGACCTTTGATTCGGCTACCGATGGGCGCGCCCGCCGCTCCATACACACCGCCTTCGACAATCCGCTGGCGCCTGCGGATGCACCGGCCCGGGAAAGCATCGAATCCAGGCTACTGGTTTTCTTCGACTGAGTCGGTCACCACGGTAAACCTTCCCGATCCGGGTGATAGCGGGCTCAGGGCGTCACGATATTGAACAGTCCATCCTGCTCACCGAACAGGCTGAAGAAACGCACCAGGTCCAGGACGCTGCCTTCGATGTTGAGATCATCGGAGGTGAGGGTCTCGCGCAATCCCACATCACCGGTCAGCATACGCACAAATAGATCCTGCGTGAGCACCAGGCTGGCATTGCCTGTTGCGGGGGTATCTGTCTGGCGGTAGTGCATCACCGAGTTTTTCACCTTCAGCACATAGGCCTTATCCAGATCAGTGAAATTGATCGCCACCGCCATGTCCACACCGTCAGCTTTTTCCGTATCCAGGCGCACCGACATGGACTGGAAAAATTTTTCTACCGGGGTGCGTTTCAACACATCAGTCATCGTGGCCATGTCTACCATGATATCGGGTGTGCCATGGCGCAACTCATAGGCAGCCGCCAGATACACATCGCGCCAGGGCCCGGACTCCGCCTGGTAGCCCAACTGGTCGTAGGTATTGGCCAGCAACGCCTTGCCCGCGGCGTTATCAGCCTGGGCGAACACCAGGTGATTCAATAGTTCCGCCGCCCAGCGATAATCCCCGGCCTCATAGGCCTCATCAGCTTTTGCCAGCAGGGCATCGGCACCACCGGCAAGCGCCACATAGCGCTGCCCTGCTTCCACGGGTGGCAGGCTGTCGAGGTTAGCGGGGTTGGCGTCATACCAACCCAGGTAGGCCTGGTACACCGCCTTGGCATTGTGTTTAACCGTGCCGTAATAGCCGCGGTTGGCAAAGCCCTGCTGCAATGACTCGGGCAACTGCAACTGCTCCGCTATCTCACGTGGCGTAAGGCCGTTGTTAAACAGTCGCACGGTCTGGTCGTGGATGAACTTGTAGGTGTCGCGCTGCTGCTCCAGGTAAGCGGTAATACGCTCCGCGCCCCATACCGGCCAGTGGTGACTGGCGAAGTACACATCGGAGTTCGCTGACAGCCCTATCATCTCGTCGATATAACGGCTCCACTTGACCGCGTCACGAATCTTGGTGCCGCGCAAGGTATACAGGTTATGGAGCGTGCGGGTGGCCACTTCAGCACCACAGTAGGCAGACAATTCCGGCAGCGCAAAGGTGAGCTCAGCGGGCGCCTCAGAGGCCGGGGCATTCTGGAAGATGAAATCCAGGCCATCAATGGTTTTCAACTGCCCCGTGGTGTCCACGATTTCTGTCGGTTCGACAATACCGAAGGTCCCGAAAGCCGGGCCCTTGCCCAGGCCAGACCCTACATGGCCACGCTCGGACCTCGCCAGATCCCTGCCATACATGTATATGGCCCGCCGACCCATGGCTACCCCTGCGATAATGTTCTCACTGGTGGCCTCATCCATGAAGCCTTCAGGCGCGATGATACGCACCTCGCCGGCGCGATACTGCTCCTGCGTAATCACCCCGAAAACACCGCCGAAATGATCGATATGGCTGTGGGTAAAAATCACTGCAACCACTGGCTTAACACCCAGGTGCTCCTGCGCCAGGGCCAGGGCGGCAGCGGCAGTTTCCTGCGAGGTCAAGGGGTCGACAATGATCCAACCGGTATCACCCTCGATGATACTCATGTTTGAAAGATCGTAACCCCGCACCTGGTAAACCCGTTCCGTGACCTTGAACAGGCCGTTTATATTGTTCAGGGTCGCCTGACGCCACAGGCTGGGGTTGACACTGCCGGGGGCCTCGCCGGTGATGAAGTCATAGGCGGGCAGGTTCCATACCTCACCACCCTGCGCATCCTTTATCACCACGTCCTTGCCAGTGGCAATAAAACCGCGCCGTGCCTCCTCGAAATCCCGCTGGTCGGATAATGGCAGGGATCGGGATACCGCCTTGTTTGCCTTTACAGTAACCGCAGAGGGAGCAGAGTGCCCTTGCCGGTCTGCATCCGCGTCATACTCCACTCCCGGTTCGCCGCATGCCGTTAGCGCAATGGCGGCAACCAGAAAAATACCTGCAGTAAAAATCCTCTTCATGGTACTCAGCCCTGTCAATTTCCAGGGGGCGAGTATGACAGGAGGGGGCGCCGTAGAGAAAGGGGCCATGGCGTATGCCGGCTAGAAAGTAGCCGGCACTGGAAAGACTGTAGGCCAAGGTTGAGCCAGCGGCGGCCCAAAGCTCGCCTGCAACTCGGGACGCAGCTTGGCTTATGAACCGGTAAGGCTACTCGCCCTCAGTGATGGCCTGCACATGTTCCAGGGCGTCACTGTACTCATTCAACAGGCGGAACATGATATCCCTGCAGGATTCGATTTCGTTGATCTGGCCTACCACCTGGCCGATGGGATTGAAAGCCACTTTCTGGCATTCGCCACTGCCGGCATAGCGGTGGGTGCGCCGCACCGCATCGAACGTCAGGTAGCCCTGCAGCGGCATGGGCAAGGGGTCTGGTGTATCCGCCCTGTCCCAGGCCTCGGTCCATTCATTCTTCAGCATCCGGGCGGTTTTACCGGTGAAAGAGCGCGAACGTACGGTATCTTCCGAGGTCGCTTTCATATAAGACTCGCGCTGGGCAGGCTCCGCGGAGGCCTCAACCGAATTAAGCCACATGGAGCCCATCCACACACCCGCCGCACCCATACCCAGGGCGGCAAGAATCTGGCGACCATTGCCGATACCGCCGGCAGCCAGGACCGGCAGGGGCGCTAATGCGTCCACCATCTGTGGCCACAACACCATGGAGGTCACCTCGCCGGCGTGACCACCCCCTTCAGAACCCTGGCATATAACAAAATCGAGACCGGCTTCCTTGTGGTTGATGCCGTGCTTGAGCCGACCGGCCAGCGCGCCGATGAGGCGGCCGGAATCGTGCACCTGCTTGATGATGTCCGCGGGGGGGGTGCCCAGGGCATTGACGATCATGCGGCACCTGGGACGGGTTAACGCTTCATCTACCAGGGCCTGCGCCTGCACCGCGGAAAAACTGAGGCTGATTTCAGCGTCTTTATCCGGCCACTCAGGCACCCCGGCATCCTGCAATAGCTTATCAGCGAATTTACGATGCTGCTCGGGTATCGCCGCTTGCAGCATTTCCACCAGTTCTTCCGGGCTGGTTTTGTCCATGCCCTCGTATTTCTGTGGGATAGCAGTATCTACACCGTATATATGATCGCCGATATGCTCATCTATCCAGTCCAGTTCTTCCTTGAGCTGTTGCGCCGAAAAGCCTACCGCGCCCAGCACGCCGATGCCTCCCGCCTTGCTGACGGCGACCACCACGTCGCGGCAATGGGTAAAGGCGAAGATGGGCACGTCGATGCCCAGTTGTTTGCAAAATTCGGTTTGCATATCGGGGTCTCCCTGTGGATTGTCACAAAAAAGCGTTGTTAGACAGCGATCTTCAGCCGGGAAAGAGACAAAATCACCCCCTCGACAAATTACTGTACAGCCTTGGCAATAGCCTACTCGGGGCCCGGGCCCACAGGAATGACGCAAGCGGTCAGCAAAGCTAACCAATTGCGCACTATCCGGTCAGTTGAGCGACAATACTGCAATGCCATCAGCAAACCGGTTACCATGAATGGTCCCGGATAAATTTGCATAAACAGCGAGAAATACTTTGAAATTCGTTCTCTCAACCTCATTCAGCAAGGTACAGCATCTGACGGCACTGGCCCCGGTAGCTGACAGCCATGGCTGGGAGGCCATGTCGTTCTCGGACCATGTGGTAAACCCCGAGCAGATCTCCACGCCCTACCCCTATACCGAAGACGGCAGCCGCCGCTGGCAGCCGTTCACCGACTGGCCGGACCCCTGGGTAACGATCGGCGCCCTGGCCGCCATTACCACGCGCCTGCGCTTCACCAATAACGTGTTTGTTCTGCCCATGCGCAATCCTTTCCTGGTGGCCAAGGCTATCAGCACCGCCGCCATCATTTCCGAAAATCGCGTCACACCGGCTTTCGGTGTGGGCTGGTCAGCGGACGAGTTCGCGCTGATGCAGCAAAACTTCAAAACCCGGGGCAAGCGGGCCGACGAGATGCTTCAAATCATGCGTTTGCTGTGGAGCGGCGAAATGGTCACCTACCAGGGCCAGCACTACCAATTTGATGCACTGGAAATGAATCCCGCCCCCAGCCAGCCTATTCCGATATGGATAGGCGGCATCTCCGACCCGGCCATGCGCCGCGCCGCGCGCCTGGGAGACGGCTGGGTGACGGACCTGCAGACCAGTGAAGATATTATCCGGAGCATTGCACGCATACAGGGCTGGCGCCGGGAGTACGGCAGGGAGGACCTGTCCTTTGACGTAATGGCCACGCCATCCGACGCCTGGACCGTGGATGGCTACAAACGGCTGGCAGATGCGGGCGTCACCCATATACTGACCATGCCCTGGCCTTTCTATCACGGCGAAACCGATGAGCTGGACAAGAAAATTGACGGCGTAAAACGCTACGCCGACGATATCGTCGCGAAAATGGCGTAGCCGGTTACACCCACTCCAGCAGAAGCTCGCCCCGCTCCGCGGCGTCGCGCGCCATGGCCTGGGCTTTTTCCCCGTACTTCTGCTCCACCTGCTCACGGCGGATCTTCATGGTCGGGGTCAACATGCCGTTCTCAATCGTCCAGGGATCGGTAGCGATCAGCACCGCACCTATGCGGGCGTGCTTATCCACCTCGCTGTTGGCCGCGAGGGCCTGCTGGCGCAGGGAAGCTTCCACCGTTTCCCGTTCCTCCTGCTGTGCCAGGCCACTGAGCACGCAGACCATCACGGTCTTTGAGTAGCCGCGACCAAGCAGGCAGATCTGTTCAGTAAACGGGTTCTCGGCGAACAGGTTCTCGATAGGCGTGGGCGCCACGAACTTGCCCTGGATGGTCTTGAAGTAGTCCTTCACGCGACCGGTGAGGAAGATGTAACCCTCGTCGTCGATTCGCGCCTTGTCCCCGGTATAAACCCAGCCATCAACGAAGGTCTCCGACGTCTTCTCCGGCATGTTGTAGTAGCCCGGGGAGCAGCCATCGGCACGAATCTGCAGCTCGTCCTCCTCGCTCAGACGAACCTCCACGCCATCGAGAGCGCGGCCAATCGACCCTATCC
>JARFQU010000182.1 GCA_029287595.1 Halioglobus sp.
GTTGTAATGGACGTGCCCACCCAGGATGTTATTTCAAGGGACAATGTTTCCGTGCAGGTGAACGCGGTGATCTATTTTCGCGTGATCGATCCGGAGCGTGCGATCATACAGGTGGAAAATTTCCTCGAAGCCACCAGCCAGCTATCGCAAACAACCCTGCGTTCTGTGTTGGGGCAACATGAGCTGGACGATATGCTGGCGGAGCGCGAACAGCTTAACGCCGATGTGCAGAAGATACTGGACAAGCAGACATCCGCCTGGGGTATCAAGGTGGCGAATGTTGAGATCAAGCACGTAGACCTCAACGAAACCATGGTGCGTGCCCTGGCCAAGCAGGCCGAGGCGGAGCGGGAGCGGCGCGCCAAGGTGATTCATGCCATTGGCGAGGCGGAGGCGGCAGAAAAGTTGGCGGAGGCGGCACGTGTGCTGTCGGCACAGGACCAGGCTATCCAGTTGCGCTACCTGCAGACTCTGGTGGAGATTGCCGGGGACAAGAGCTCGACCATCGTGTTCCCGATACCGGTTGATCTGATGAAGAAATTGCAATCCTGATCGTGGGGTCGCCGGGCTAGCGGTTTGAGGGAGTAATAGATGGGGATTTTTGAACGCTACCTGAGCCTGTGGGTGGGCTTGTGTATCGTAATCGGTGTGCTGCTGGGAAATGTCGCGCCGGGTGCGTTCCAATGGGTTGCCGGTTTGGAGTTCGCCCATGTGAACCTGGTGGTGGCCCTGTTTATCTGGATCATGATCTACCCGATGATGGTGCAGGTAGATTTTTCCGCGGTGAAAAATGTAGGTCGCAGACCGGTGGGACTGGTACTCACCCTGGTAGTCAACTGGCTGATCAAACCCTTTACCATGGCCGCCCTGGGCTGGCTGTTCTTTCGGGTCATTTTTGCCGACATGGTAGACCCGCAGTCCGCTTCTGAATATATCGCGGGGATGATTTTGCTGGGGGTGGCCCCCTGTACCGCCATGGTTTTCGTGTGGAGCCAGATGACCCGGGGCGATCCGAATTACACGCTGGTGCAGGTCTCGGTCAATGACATCATCATGGTATTCGCCTTTGCCCCCATAGCGGCTTTTTTGCTGGGCGTCAGCGACATCCATGTTCCCTGGGAAACGCTGCTGTTGTCGGTGGTGCTGTATGTCGTGCTGCCCCTGCTGGCGGGCGCGTATACCCGGCACCGGCTGGAGGGCAGTGGTGACGGCCGTGGCCTGGAAGCTTTCGTGCACCGGTTAAAGCCCTGGTCCGTGATCGGCCTGTTGGCCACGGTGGTATTGTTGTTTGGCTTTCAGGCGCAGAAGATCATCAGCCAGCCCCAGACTATTGTGCTGATAGCGATCCCCTTGCTATTGCAGACTTACGGTATTTTCGTTATCGCTTACACCGCGGCACGGTCGCTGAAGCTGCCACATAATATTGCAGCGCCGGCCTGCATGATTGGCACCTCAAACTTTTTCGAGTTGGCGGTTGCGGTCGCTATTTCCCTGTTTGGCCTGAACTCCGGCGCAGCGCTGGCCACGGTGGTGGGTGTGCTGGTTGAGGTGCCGGTAATGCTGTCACTGGTGGCGTTTGCCAACCGCACCCGACACTGGTTTCCGTCCTAGCCCTACAGGACATCCTGGGACAGGTCGTGTCGGCATCGTTAGCCGCCTACAGCACGAAACAGCCGGCGTACCACGACTGAAAAATTGCACCAGTGAAGGTTGCCTGCGCCGAATTTCCCCCTGATGTCTGGTTATTTGTCGATGAGAACAAGATAATCCAGGCGAGTCGCTACTTGAGGCACCGAGGCAGATGTTTAACTGGAAATATTTTGGCAAGGTTCACGCAGCGCTGTACAAGCTCAGCGGCGGGCGCTTCGGCGATCGTATGGGCTGGATTGATGTGGTGCTGGTGGATACCGTGGGACGCAAGACTGGCAAGAAGCGTACGGTGCCCATTGCCTGCTATCCCTATCGCGACTCGGTGGCGGTATCGGCATCCAATAGCGGTCAGGAACGCCATCCCGCCTGGTACCTCAATATGCGGGCCACACCCGAGGTGACGGTGCAGTTGGGTCGGGATCGTTTCCAGGCGGTGGCCGAGGAGGTGCCGGAAGAGGATCGTGATGCGCTGTGGAAAACCGTTGTAGAGATCAATAAACACCAGGGTGAGTACCTGGAAAAAGTCAGTCGCCGCATTCCCCTGATATGGTTTCGCCGGGTCTAATCCTGCGCCCCATCATCGGGTAACGACGCCACCGGGGACTCTGCACTGCCGAACCACTGGCGCATCTTGTCGGCGGTTTTTTTACGTACGTCATCGTTGATGTAGGTCGCCACGGCCGCCACCGCAAGCGCCAGTACACCCAGGTCATCCGCGAAACCTACGGCAGGCGTCAGGTCGGCGATGGCATCCAGAGGCACGATAAAGTAGCCCAGGGCGGCGGCGATGGTGGCTTTGGCCCAGGCCGGGGCCTTTTCTTCCTGCGCCGCGTAGTACAGCAGCAGCGCCTTTTCCACCACCTCGCGTCCGGCCAGCAGGGCGTACTTTTTCAACTTTTCCCAGAAACCGGTTTCCGAGAACGCCTCTTCGTATTCGTTGTGCTCAGTCATTTTCGCCTACCCAAAAAGCCACGGTGTGATTTCATCTCGGTTGTGCACCACGATCTGCTGCGCGGTGGGATCCTGCAGTTCCTCCTCGAGGTCCACGTGCAGTAACTTCAGCGCATAGGGTACCAGTTTGCCTCTGGTAGTAATTTCCAGAGCACCCTGTTCCATGCCGTAGTCTACCTCTACAACGTCCTGCTGGGCCCGGTTGAGGCGCGGGTGGGGGACGATGCGGATGGTGACGCTGGTATTCCAGTCGTGGTCCTGTGCCATGCCGTGGGGCGACTCGTCCATGATCTCGGGTATGTCGCGAAAGCGGCTGAGCACAAAATCGCGGTACTCCTGATTTTTTTCGCACCAGGCGCGCACGTGCCAACGCAGGCCCGTATACACCAGGGTGTGGGGGACGATAATGCGGCCTTCGCGGTCCGGGTTGCTGAGGGATACGTAGTCCACTTCCAGGCGCTTTTGCTGCCTTGCCGCCTGCATGATGGGCCGCAGTATGTCCGGTTTTACATCCCTCACCGGCACTGACAGCACTTCCACGTTGGCCACGTCCAGCGCCAGGGACTCGAACATGTTTGACAGCTCGTTATTGCGTGCCATCAGGTGCAGGTATTCGTCAGCCAGCCCCAGGGTGACCCGGGGGGAAAATTCCGGTGTTGGCTTGTAGCCCTTGAGATACTTGTCGTAAACCAGGTTGTCCGGTCCCACCTCGCGCAGGTAGTTGTTGATGTCCTTGCTGGCCTGTTGCCGCCCAATGCCGAAGGTGTCGCACAAATGTCGGGTGGTGAGGCGGCCCTCCCACAGCGCGATGGTCTCGATAAAGCGGTACCGCAACAGCAGGTCCCAGCGAAATGGCCATGAGGTATTTGATTTAGGCATTGGCGCCCATGGTATCCACTAAGTCGCGAGGCGCAAAGAACAAGTTGCGGGCGGGCATAAAAAATTCTTCTCACAGTAGTGGGGTTGTTGGCAGATTATAGAAGCAATCTGGTTCTGGGTTTGTTTCAGGCAGCGATGCCGGGCGAAAACAGATTTTCCAGTCGCGCCACGATATTCGCTTGGTGGAAAACCTGTTTTCGCCCGGCCCCTGGAATCGTGGAGTTCCAAGACAGCGCGTGTGGAAATGAGGGTCTACCAGGAAGTACTTATCCATTTTCGCCATTTGACAGGATCAACACAAACCGAGGGAGCGGGCGGGAAAGTGTTTCTCACCAAGCGAATATCGTGGAGCGACTGAGAAATACTTTCCCGCCCGGGACCGCCAGGCAGCGCTGAACAATCCGGGACCGCTGGGCAGCTCCGCACAAAGCGCGCCGAGAACGTGTGAAGAACCATAAAAAAAGCCCCGGGGAGGGGCACAAATCCATCGATGGACCTGGAAAAGAGTGGCCGCCGTCCCTGGCTGGCCTTGAACTGTTACACAATGAGATTGACGATGGCGATCAGGCCGAACAGGAAAGCCAGGGTGAAAACCAGTCCCGCGATGATGAACTGCAGGGGCTTGCCCCGGGTGAAGTCGCGCACTTTCCTGTCTTTGGACTGTACGCCAAACCCCGCCGCGAAGACGCTGCCCATTACCTGCGACAGGCTCAGGTCCTCGGGCTCATGGCTCTCACTGACTGTCTCCCTTTGCGGGATGGCCTCTGCCACGTGTGGGTACCTCCTCTCGTTGTTGCCATCATTGTGCTCTCCTTTTAGGTAATGCAGATGCCGTGCCAATAGCCTTGTTATAGTAGGAAAAATTTTAAGCTATTGAAAAATATAGGAATATGAAGGTAAGTGGTAGAGATCTCCAAGAGGAATCAGGTGGTGGTAGTCACCCCGTGTCAGTTCTGGCGGGCGCTTATGCCATATGTGGCGATTTACTGCCGGGAACAACGGGTATACATGCCGCCCCCCAGGCCTATAATTGCCGGTCGCCATACCGCTCCCGCAACATAGGCCCACCGTACTTTTGCACCTGTTATCAATGACAACCCTGCGGGAACTGTTCCGCCTGTCCCTGCCCATGGTGGTATCCCAGGGCAGTTTTGCAGTCATGGTGTTCACCGACCGCTGGTTTATGTCTTTAATTGACTCCACCCATATTGCCGCCGCCATGGGCGGTGGAGTGGCATCCTATTTTTGCCTGTCCCTTTTTATGGGCGTGATCACCTACGCCAACCCGCTGGTGGCCCAGTATTACGGGGCAGGGGAGTTGCAAAAATGTCCCAGGGTGGTGACCCAGGGCCTGTTGATGGCCCTGGCCAGCACGCCGCTATTGCTGGCGGCGGCCTGGTTGGGCGGTGGCATGTTCGCTCTGATGGGACATGACCCGGCCCAGGTGCCGCTGGAGAGAAGTTATTTCTATATTTTGATGGGGGGCAGCTTCTTCACCCTGGTGAAGGCTTGCCTGGCCTGCTATTTTTCCGGCATCGGCCGTACGCGGGTGGTGATGATAGCCGACGTGATTGGGGTGACGCTGAATATTCCACTGTCTTGGGCACTGATTTTCGGTAAGTTCGGCCTGCCGCAACTGGACCTGGTGGGGGCGGGCCTGGGCACGGTTATTGCCAGTCTGCTGACCATTGCCATCTACCTGCTGTTCTATCTATCGCGGCAACACCAACAACAATTCCAGGTGGCCCGCTCGCTGGTTTTTGATCGCGGCATCACCCGGCGTTACCTGCGATTGGGTGCCCCCTCAGGGTTGGAGAACTTCATGAACACCGGCAGCTTTAACCTGTTCCTGCTGATGTTTCAGTCTTACGGCGTGGTTCAGGGCGCGGCCATGGCCATCGTATTCAATTGGGATATGTTGTCCTTTATCCCGATGATAGGCCTGAATATCGGGGTAATGAGTCTTATTGGTCGATTTGTCGGTGCCGCAGATATGGCCCGTGCGAACCAGGTGATCACCTCGGGCTTTATCCTTGCGCTGGGTTACTCCGGGGTGCTGGTGGTGCTGTTCCTGCTGTTTCGCATGGAACTGGTGGATGTATTCCACACCGGGGAAGCCGAATTTTCCCAGATTCGCGAACTGGCGGGGCTTATGATGATTGGCTTGAGTACCTACATGCTGGCGGACGCGGTGATCCTGATATGCGGCGGTGCGCTCAGGGGGGCGGGGGATACACGCTGGATCATGGTGACTTCCATCACTGTGCACTGGCTCATGCTGCTGGTCCAATACCTGGTTATCGTGGTTTACAAACTACCGGCCCTGGTGTCCTGGTGGGTGTTCGTGGCGATGCTAATCAGCCTTGCCTGGTTGTATTCACGTCGCTTGCTGGGTGATCGCTGGCGGCAGCCCGAGCGACTTGCCAGGGTAATGAGAGAATAGCCCTGGGTTGGCGCGGCTGGCGCCGGCTGGGGACATGTTTTAACCTGCAGGGCAGCAATCACGGCGGGGCAGGGCAATGAGCAACAGTAAAATCATGGGGACGTACCAACTCGCCTCGAGGTTTGTTCCGGTGCAGGCCTACCGCGCGTTGCTGTTGCGTTTTCTGTGTTGCCTGATTGTTCCACTGTGTGGCGCAAGCGCGGTAGCGTTTGAGTCACAACCCTGCTCCTGGGTCGAGCCCCTTAAACGTCCCTTCTTTGGCGATTTGCATGTGCACACCCGCTACTCCCTGGACGCCAGTACCCAGGGGACGCGCACCTCGCCAGCCCAGGCTTACCTTTTCGCTCGTGGAGAGCAACTTCCCATCCAGCCCTGGACGGAGGATGGCCGGGCACTGCGCTCTCTGCAGCTGCGCCGCCCGCTTGATTTTGCCATGGTATCGGACCACGCGGAGCTGATCGGCGAAGTGCACATGTGTAACCAGCCAGGGGTGGAAGGCTTCGACTCCTGGCAGTGCCGGGTCTACCGTAAATGGCCGCGGGTCGCCTATTACATGTTCAATTTTATGGCCACCATCCAGCATTCTCACCTGAGTATGTGCGGCGAACAGGGGGAGCGTTGCCTGGCGGCGGCGCTGGCGCCCTGGCAGGAAATGCAGGAGGCCGCCGAGGCGTCCTACGATCGCAGTACCGAGTGCAGCTTTACCACATTTGTGGGTTACGAGTGGACTGGAATGAGTGGTTATACGGGCGGTAACCTGCACCGCAACGTGGTGTTTCGCAATGCCACGGTGCCGCGTTTGCCCGCGAGCTTTATCGATGAACCCGCGGCGCCGCGACTTTGGGACAGCCTGGACAGGCACTGTAATCAGGCGGGCGAAGGCTGTGATTCCCTGGTGATTCCCCACAACTCCAATCTCAGTGCGGGCTTTATGTTCAGTGGCGCCCTGGACAACGGCGATGCCATGACGCCGCAGTATGCGCAAACGCGACAGCGTCATGAACCCCTGGTAGAGATTGTGCAACACAAGGGCGCCTCGGAGTGTTACTTCGAGCAGGGTGTGACAGAGGACGAGCTGTGCGCCTTTGAGCAATTACCGGTGGACAATATAGCGGGGTTGAATGACCCCCCCGGACCGGACACTGGATTTATCCGCGAGGCGCTGGGAGATGGCCTGCAACTACAGCGGCAACTCGGGGTTAATCCCTATAAGTTTGGTGTTATTGCCAGCACCGACACCCATCTGGGTACGCCCGGTGCCGCAGAGGAAGACCGGTTTTTGGGGCATGGCGGCGCTGGCGTACCGGCCCGGGATGCAGTGCCCCCCGGACTGCCCGATTCCTTGTATTACAATCCCGGCGGTCTGGCGGTAGTGTGGGCACAGCAGAATAACCGGGACGCCCTGTTCGCGGCCTTGCGCAGTAAGGAGACCTACGCCACTAGTGGGCCACGAATTGTCAGTCGTTTTTTTGGCGGCTGGAATTTCGACGCGCAACTGTGTGCCGCACCGCAACGCATTGCCATGGCCTATACCAGCGGCGTGCCCATGGGGGGCGATCTACCCGCCGCCAGTGGTGACCAGGGCCCCAGCTTCCTGGTGATTGCCGCGCAGGACAACGGCACCCTGGACAGTCCCGGCACGCCCTTGCAGCGTATTCAGATAGTCAAAGGTTGGATCGATGATAGTGGTGAGCGACGCGAGCGCGTGTTTGATGTGGCCGGCGATGCCAATAACGGCGCCACGGTAGACACCTCGAGCTGCCAGACCAGCGGCGCGGGCTTTGCTCAATTGTGTGCTGTGTGGGCAGATCAGGAGTTCAACCCCGAGCAACACGCCTACTACTACTCCCGGGTCATCGAGAACCCTACCTGTCGCTGGAGCCAGCGCATGTGTGCCGCCGCAGCGGTGAATTGCAGCGACCCGGCGACTATTGGCGAGGGCTTCGAGGCGTGTTGCGAGGACACACATCGCCCGGTGATACAGGAGCGCGCCTGGTCTTCGGCGATCTGGTATACGCCCGATGCTGCGGATGGGGCTGCATCAGGTTCTTAATAGAGTTGTGCGGCAAACCGGGGGGCTTCAGAGCGTGAGGATTTTGCGCAGCAGGCCGTCTTTGCCACGGTTCTGTGCCCGGGCAAACAGCAGCTCAGCCAGTTGTGTTTCGATCTGCTCTGCGACTTCAGCGCGAATGCTCTTTTGTTGTTTCGGTGTGGGGGTTCGGCCTTTGTATTGGCTCAGGTCAACGGGCTCGCCAAACCCCACATAGCAGCGCTGGGGCTTTGGAAAGGGTGTACCCAGCGCGCCCAGTGGCAAGGGCGGCATGATGTCGCTGCGAAAGTCATCCGTAATCAGGCCAAGTCTTTTCAGTATTTTACCGGGGGCTGAGTCCGGCAAGTCGCGGCCCTCGATGTAGTGACTGTAGAACTCGTCCGGGCCAACAGAGCCAAAGGGCATAATGGTGTAGCCGTGCTTGGCTGCCAGTTTGACAAAGCCATAGCGCTCCTTCCATTTCAGTTCATACAGTTCACTGGTTGGTTTGACCGCCTCCTGGGCGCCGCCGGGAAATACGATTAGATCCCGGCCGTCCTTCATCAGTGCGCTGCATACCTCGGGGTGCCCCATCACCGCGCCGGTCTTCAGGATGCGCTCGCCGATCGCAGGGGAGGAGAACAGGAATTTGTCTCCCAGTCCGCGCACGAAACGACCCAGTTCCTTGTTGAATACCGGCCCCAGTACCCAGCCGTCCAGGGCAAACAGGGAATGGTTGCCAACAAACAGGCAGGGCTGCTCCGGGATGTTATCTGCGCCAATAATCAGCGGGTTGAACAGGCGTTTGACTATCCGGTAAGGCAGCTCCAGATCCAGGCCACTGGGAGTGGGCACCGCAAGGGCCGTTGCAATGTGATTGGCCAGGGCCTCTTCGTCATCAAGGGGGGCATTATCTTTGTCAAACAGTGACATTGGGCGCTCTGAAAGTTGTTGTAAGTGGACGCGCGATTATAGCGAGTTGTGTTGCATTGAGTAACCCTGCACCGGGCGTGGAAGAACCGGCACAAGTCTCGTGTATAATTCTCCTCCTCCAATCATACGCGACGGAAGTATCTATCCCATGACCTATACCGGCTTGCAGCTACGCTCACTTGTTAGAGACGACAATACCCTGGAATTATCGTTGCAGGAGGTGGAATTTCCAGCGCCTGCAGCCGATGAGGTCCTGGTACAAGTGGAGGCGACCCCGATTAATCCATCTGACCTGGCGCTACTGCTGGCCCCCGCGGACATGTCTACCGCACGATTTTCAGGTAGCGCGGAGCGGCCGGTCATGACGGCGGATATAGCAGCGGGAATGGCGGATTACGTAGCGGGCAGGGTGGGTCAATCCCTGCCGGTGGGTAACGAAGGTGCGGGTACTGTGGTAGCCGCGGGTTCCAGCGATGCGGCCCAGGCGCTGCTGGGAAAAACGGTGGGTATGGTGGGCGGCGAGATGTACGCACAGTACCGCTGTGTCAAGGTCTTCCAGTGTATCGAGTTGCAGCCTGGAACCAGCGCGGAGGAGGGCGCCTCCTGTTTCGTCAATCCGATGACTGCGCTGGGCATGGTGGCCACCATGCGCGCTGAAGACCACTCAGCCCTGGTCCACACGGCGGCGGCCTCCAACCTGGGGCAAATGTTGAACAAGGTTTGTATTGCCGATGGCGTCGATCTGGTGAATATCGTGCGCAAAACAGAACAGGAAACTATTCTGCGCGATATCGGCGCCAAATACGTGGTCAATTCGTCGTCTGAGAGTTTTCACAGTGATCTTACCGAAGCCCTGGCGACGACTGGAGCAACCCTGGCCTTTGATGCGACCGGCGGCGGTGAGTTGGCTAATTCGATACTGACGTGCATGGAAGCTGCGGCTGTAAGGGATATGGAGGAATACAATCGTTACGGATCCGACGTGTACAAGCAGGTCTACATCTATGGCGGACTGGATCGCGGTCCAACCCTGCTCAAGCGTAATTTTGGCTTCAGCTGGGGGCTGGGAGGCTGGTTGCTGACGCCATTTTTACAGCGTGCTGGCATGGAAACGGTAATGGCAATGCGCGCCCGGGTGGCGGCCGAGATCAAGACAACCTTCGCCAGCCACTACACGCAGCGCATATCACTGGCTGAGGTGTTGTCACCTGAGGCGATGAAGGTCTATGCGAAGCAGGCTACCGGGGAAAAATGCCTGATTAAGCCCCAGGCCTAGTGCCAGTTTCAAGTTGTTGTCAAAGTGTCTGGGGGCCGCGGTGAAAATTTTATACATCCTGAGTCTGGTATGGACTGTAGCCGCTGGGCCAGCTATGGCGAGCAGCGCCGAAAGTCGCCGTTTCAGTTTTTCCTATGAAGTGCTGGCAGGTGAATTTCCAAGCAATGAAGCGGTGGATATCTACCTCCCTCTGCCTGTAGAGGATACCAGCCAACGTATCCTGAAGCAGTCGATTGTGTCTTCCCTGCCGGGAGAGACCGGTATAGAGGAGCGCTATGGTAACCGCTACTATCGTGTGCAGCGCCCGGCCAATATCAATGCGCCCATCCAGGTAACGATGAAGTGGGAAGTGAGCCGCGACAGGGTTGCCGCGGGCCAGGTGCAGCCCCTGGACGCAGCTGACAGGGAGAAATATCTCGCGCCCAATACCCTGGTGCCGGTGGGCCATGAGGTACTGCAGCCGATTCTCCAGGAGATCCACGCCATGCGCGCAGATGATTCAGCGGCGGCCACCGCCCGGGCGATTTACGACTGGGTGGTAGATAATGTGGAGTATAAGAAGGTGGGTAGCGGCTGGGGCAACGGCGATACCTTCTGGGCCTGCAGCGAACGTTACGGTAATTGCACGGACTTTCACGCCCTGTTTATTTCCCTGGCCCGTACAGAGGGGATACCCGCGCGTTTTGAGATCGGCTTCCCCATCCCGGAGGATAGACCGGCTGGAGAAGTGGGTGGCTATCATTGCTGGGTGGAATTCTACCTGCCGCAGCGGGGCTGGGTGCCCATCGACGCGTCCGAAGCCGCCAAGCACCCGGAAAAGCGTGAACTGTATTACGGCTCGCAACCGGCAGATCGTATTCATTTTACCACCGGGCGCGACCTTGTGCTGTCCTCGGCCAGCGCCGATCTGCCCCTGAATTACCTGATCTATCCCTACGTGGAGGTGGGAGGGAAGCCCTGGCGCGTCAAGCTGCAGCAGCGTTTCAGCTATGATTCCCAGGCCATGCCCTGACTTCGGGCAGTTCTGACGGCCCCGTTCATCGCTTTTGTTGACTCAGGACAATTTATTTTACGACGGGTCGGGTATGTTGCCTCAATAACAAGACGCGTTGTCGGGGCAATATATGGCAGCCTACGCGATAGTTGACCTGGAGGTTTTTGATATTGAGCTGTACCTGCGCTACTCCCTGGCGGTGCGCCCACTGCTGGAAGCGGCGGGTGCGCGCTATCTCGCGCGCGGTGGCCAGTTTCTTGTCCTGGAAGGGGATTACCAACCCAGCCGCCTGATCCTGGTGGAGTTCCCGTCACTTGCCAGCATGGAGTCCTTTTACGAGAGCGAATCCTACCAGGCTCTGGAAATACAGCGCCGTGAGTGTAGCAGGGCGAACATTCTGGGAGTCGAGGGGCTGTAAGACACAAGACTGATTCTGATCAATACCGTGAGCGCCGATAGCAACTATAGTTATCGGGTCGGCATTTGATGATCGCAGGATTCAGCCCATGGAAAAAACAGGCACCCTCACTATCGACGGCAACCAGGCCGCCGCGACCATAGCGCACCTTACCAATGAAGTGATCGCCATTTACCCGATCACACCCTCGAGCAATATGGGCGAATTCGCCGATGAATGGTCGGCCGCTGGTAAAACCAACCTCTGGGGTACGATACCCAGAGTGGTGGAGATGCAAAGCGAGGGGGGGGCCGCGGGTGCAATACACGGCGCGCTGCAGGCGGGAGCCTTGTCCACCACGTTTACCGCTTCCCAGGGCTTGTTGCTGATGATTCCCAGCATGTACAAGATCGCCGGCGAACTCACACCCACCGTATTCCATATAGCCGCGCGCTCACTGGCCTGCCAGGGTTTATCCATCTTCGGCGACCACTCGGATGTCATGGCCACCCGACAGACCGGCTACGGCATGCTCAGCTCCAACTGTCCCCAGGAGGTGATGGACCTGGCGCTGATCGCCCAGAGTGTCACCCTGCAAAGCCGGGTGCCTTTCCTGCATTTTTTCGACGGCTTCCGCACTTCCCACGAGGTCGCCAAACTCGTGGAAGTAACCCGCGAGGTGGTGCGCGAGATGATTGACGATAGCTGGGTGGAGGCCCATCGCCAGCGCGCGCTGTCACCGGCACATCCGGTATTGCGCGGCAGTTCCCAGAATCCCGACGTCTATTTCCAGGCGCGGGAGACCGTCAACCCTTACTACAGCGAACTACCCGCGTTGGTGCAGGGCGCCATGGACCGTTTCGCGCAGCTGACGGGCAGGCAGTATCAGCTGTTCGAATACGAGGGCGCGCCCGATGCGCAGCGGGTGATTATCCTGATGGGCTCGGGAGCGGAGGCGGTACACGAGACGGTGTCATACCTGAATGCCATGGAGGAGGGCGTCGGGGTGTTGAAAGTGCGCCTGTATCGCCCCTTCGCCCCCAATTTGATGCTTGCGGCTTTACCAGCCACAGTGCGCTCCATTGCGGTACTGGATCGGACCAAGGAGCCCGGTTCCGATGGCGAGCCGCTGTACAAGGATGTGGTTACCGCATTGGCCCAGGATGCGATGTCCGGTGATAGCCGCTTTGCGGTTATGCCCAGGGTGATTGGCGGACGTTACGGCCTTTCTTCCAAGGAGTTCACCCCGGGAATGATCGTGGCGGTTTATCGGGAGCTGCAACAGGCACAACCGAAGAATCAATTTACGATAGGTATCCATGACGACCTCAGTCATACCAGCCTGGACTGGGATGAGGACCTGCGCACCTCGGCTCACGATGAGACTTTCCAGGCGGTGTTCTACGGGCTGGGCAGTGACGGTACCGTCAGCGCCAACAAGAACAGCATCAAGATAATTGGTGAGAGCACCGATCTTTACGCCCAGGGATATTTTGTTTACGACTCAAAGAAATCAGGAGCGGTTACCATTTCCCATCTGCGTTTCGGCCCCAATCGCATCAGGTCGAGTTACCTGATCGGCAACGGCGATGCCAGCTTTGTCGCCTGTCATCAGCCGACCTTTCTCGAGAAGTACGATGTGTTGGCCTATGCGCGCAAGGGTGCAGTGTTCCTGCTGAACTCCCCGACGGGACCCGAGGCGGTTTGGGATACCTTGCCTGCCACGATACAGCAGGAAATCAAGGACAAGGACATTAAGCTGTACTGCATCGATGCCTATGGTGTGGCGCAGCGCAGCGGCATGGGGAAACGCATCAACACCATTATGCAAACCTGCTTCTTCGCGATCAGCGGCATCCTGCCCCCGGAGCAGGCCATTGCGTCAATCAAGGATGCGGTACAGAAAACCTACGGTCGCAAGGGCCGTCGTATTACCGAGCTCAATTTCAAGGCTATCGACGAGACTCTGGCCTGCCTGCATCAGGTTGCGGCGGGCGCTGGGGTGGGCACGCTACAGTCCGCTGCGCGACTCACAGACAGGGCGTCCGCTTTCGTGCAACAGGTAACGGCGGAAATCATCGCCGGTCGTGGCGATATGATCCCGGTGAGCCAGATGCCCGATGACGGGAGCTTTCCCCTGGGCACCGCCGCTTACGAAAAACGCAATCTGGCGCTGGAAATACCGGTTTGGGAAAGCGATATCTGTACCCAGTGCGGCAAGTGCCCTTTCGTTTGTCCCCACAGTGCCATACGCTCCAAGGTGTTTCACGAGTCCGAGCTGAAAAATGCCCCGGCTAATTTTAAATCCGTGCCGGTCAAGGCCAAGGGCTACCCGGAAGGTCACCACATCAGTTACCAGGTGGCGCCTGAGGATTGCACCGGCTGCACTCTTTGCGTGGATATCTGTCCTATTCGCGACAAATCCAACAGCAGCCGCAAGGCGCTTAACATGGCGCCGCAGCCCGAGCTGCGTGCCCAGGAGCGCGACAACTGGGATTTCTTCCTGACCTTGCCGGAGTTTGATCGCAGCCAGCTGAAAACCAATACCATTGCCGGTGCGATGAACTTGCAGCCGCTGTTCGAATTCTCCGGGGCCTGTGTCGGCTGCGGTGAAACGCCCTACGTGAAACTCGCCTCGCAGTTATTTGGCGATCGTATGCTGGTAGCCAACGCCACCGGGTGCTCCTCTATTTACGGGGGTAACCTGCCCACTACGCCCTGGACCACCACCCCCGACGGCCGTGGGCCCGCATGGTGTAACTCACTGTTTGAGGACAATGCCGAGTTTGGCATGGGCATGCGCCTGGCGGTGGATAAGCAACGGGAAATGGCGCGGGAACTTCTCGCGGAACTGGCGCCACAACTGGATTCGGGCCTGGTACAGGCGATTCTCGAGGCGGATGAACGCGACGAGGCCGGAATTTACGAGCAGCGCGAGCGGGTGAAACAACTCGATATGGCATTAGCCGGGATTGATTCCACCCAGGCGCGCAACCTGCGCTCACTGAGTGAAAATCTCTGTCGCAAGAGTGTGTGGATAATGGGTGGCGACGGCTGGGCCTATGACATAGGGTACGGTGGCGTGGATCATGTGCTGGCCTCTGGAGAGGACGTCAACCTGCTGGTGCTGGACACCGAGGTCTATTCAAATACCGGTGGCCAGACGTCCAAGGCCACGCCGCGGGGCGCGGTAGCCAAATTCTCCTCCGGCGGCAAGCGTACCGGTAAGAAGGACCTGGCATTGTTGGCCATGGATTACGAGAATGTCTATGTGGCCCGTGTGGCGTATGGCGGCAAGGATACGCAAACCCTGAACGCTTTCCTGGAGGCGGAGGCTCATCCGGGACCCTCTTTGATCATTGCCTTCTCGCCGTGCATTGCTCACGGTGTGGATATGAGTCGCAACCATCACCAGCAGGATATGGCAGTTAACAGCGGTCACTGGCCGCTATTCCGTTTTAACCCGGAGAATATTCCGCTGGGCAAGCCGCCACTCAAACTGGATTCCAAGCCCCCCAGTATTCCCTACCGCGACTATGTGCAATCGGAAACACGTTTCAACATGTTATGGCACACACAGCCCGATGTGGCCGAGGCGCTGGTTGCGGAAGAGCAGCAGTTTGTCACGCACCGCTACAATTTCTATAAACAGTTGTCCCAGCTGGACTGGAGTGACAGTGAGGAGGTGGCGCAGGTCAAAGCCGCCGCCAAAGTTAGTGCCGCAACGCCGGCAGCAACACCCGAAGGGGAGGTTTGAACATGGTCGATTTATCCACCCGTTACCTGGGGCTGACATTGAAAAACCCGTTGGTGCCATCATCCTCGCCGCTGAGCAAGCACCTGGATTCGGCGCGCCGACTGGAGGATGCCGGGGCGGGCGCACTGGTCATGCACTCCCTGTTCGAGGAGAAGATCGAGGAGGAAGATGCGACGCTGGCGCGCTTCTTTCATCAGCAGGCGCTGGGTCATGCCGAGGCGGATAGCTTTCACCCTATCCCTGAAGGGTATATGTCCTACGAGGAAAAATACCTGGAACACCTGGCGGCTCTAAAGGACAGCCTGGAGATCCCGGTGATTGCCAGCCTCAATGGCACGACCCCCGGAGGTTGGGTGAGCTATGCCACAGCATTAGAGGAAGCTGGTGCCGATGCGCTGGAACTGAATGTGTACTACATCCCCGCGTCCTGTAAGGAGTCAGGCAGTGAGGTAGAGGACCGCTACGTGGAAATACTGCAGTCGCTGCACAGCCAGATCAGTATCCCTGTCACCATGAAGCTGTCTTCCCAGTTCAGCTCGGTGGTACATGTTGCACAGCGCTTCCAGCAGGCCGGAGCCAGCGGGCTTGCGCTGTTCAACCGCTTTTATCAGCCGGATATCGACCTGGAGACACTGGAGGTGGTGCCGAAACTGGAATTGTCCACCTCGGAAGAATCACTGATGCGGATTCGCTGGATCGCGATCCTGCATGGGCGTATCGATTGCTCACTGGCGATAACCGGCGGGATACACAATGCCCGGGACGTCCTCAAGGCCCTGCTGGCCGGCGCAGATGTCACCCATATGTGTAGCGCATTGCTGCGCCGGGGGCCGGGACACCTTGCCATGGTGCTGCGCGCCGTACAGGAGTGGATGGAAGAGCATGAATATGAATCAGTGGAGCAGCTCAAAGGCAGTATCAGCCAGCGCAATGCCACCGACTCGGCGGCTTTCCTGCGTTCCAACTACATGCGGGTACTGGACAGTTATCAGCCTCCGTCGGGCGTACTGTGGTAGAGCCGTAACGGGCCATTCATGCTCCCCGGTGGACGCTGCAGGCGGCACCTGCGATGCCCCGGTTTTACCATGCGGGTAAACCCTTGTCGATTTCTCGCATCTGCCGATAGATTTTTTTGCTGACGCGCTTGAATCCCGGCTCCGACGGGTGGATCTCGTTGAGCCAGTCGGTATTGTGGCCCGGCCGCAGGGTGCCTTGGGTATCCACTACAACAATTTGATCCCGGGTCGCGGGCGCCGTCCCCAGTTTGATCAGCTCTTTGCCAAAGTTCCCCAGCATATGCTGCATGATCGGCAGGTGAAATTCCCCGGGGATTTTTTTGCGCTTCAGGTAGGGATATACCCAGGGTTTGGTCTTGATCAGCCCCCAGAAAAACTCCGCGCCACTGTTCTCGGGCTTTGGTATGTCATAGGTATGAGTAACGATTTTTGCGTCGGGCACGATATCACTGCACAGGTCGATGAGTCGGTGATATGCGAGTACAATTGATGCAAGTTTGCGCTGGAAACGCTCGGCATTGATGCAGTCCAGCGCGGTCATGCCTTCCTCGTATTCATACAGCAGCGGCAGCATGTCATCCCTGCCGACAATATCGTTGCCCCCTCCGGAAAACAGTACTATTTTTATATGCTCACGATTCTTCTTCAGTATCTTGTACAGCGCCTTCATCTGTTTGCCGCTGGTCATATTAACGGCTTCGTCACCGTTTGAAGCCAACCGCAGGAGGTTTACCTTGTCTGTATCGGCGACTTTGTCGGCGATATGATGGATGATGTTGGTGTCTGGCCCTGCAGCAATCCATTTCCTGGGATAGGCAAACCAGGAGTCGCCCTCGGCCACGATGCCAATGCGGTGTGGCTTTTTTTTACACATGGATCTGAATTCCGTGGCGGTATAAGTCAGGCCACTGGATAGCGAGCGGTTTTTTTTGCGTTTCAGGGAAGTTTTCTTGGCCATAATAAAGAACTTTTACTATTCAAATTGCTCGGCATTTGAGTGTAGCCCAAAACGTGAGCATGGAGCACGATCCCTGCGGGTATTGGCGATAGCCCTATCGCTTTTCCTTGCATCCATGGCACCATGCATCGCTGCTGAACTCGCTTATACCTCCAGGGGAGCCTCAACATGAAAAATAATATAGAACGCGCCAAAGAACTTCTGCCGTCAATTATCCTCACCATACTGAGTATGGTGCAGGCGCTGGCACTGGAGTTGTTCTGGAGCAGGATCGAAGGCAGCGACTTCCTGTGGCAGGGTGGACTGACTGCTGTTGCAGGCTGGTTGCAACTGACTGCGATGCTGGTCGGCATGCTGCTGATCTGGGTTCTCTATGTCAGTTTTGTCCTGCGCTTCAGTTGGTTGCCAGCCCTGGAAGATACCTTGATTCCCTTTGTGATTGGCCTGCTCGAGCTGTCTCTTATACACATCTGAC
>JARFQU010000202.1 GCA_029287595.1 Halioglobus sp.
CGGGTGGGTGTAAGCGCGCCGCACACCTTCATTGATCATATCGGCCACAGACATGTTCGCGTCCCACTGCACTTTCATGCCTATTTTCAGGAACACCGTGACAATGCCGGTATCCTGGCAGATCGGGCGATGGCCCTGGGCGCACATACGGGAGTTGATCAGTATCTGCGCCATGGCGTCTTTGGCCGCCGGGTTCTGTTCTTTTTCGTAGGCCTCGTGCACCGCCTGCACAAAATCCACCGGATGGTAGTAGGAAATGAACTGCAGGGCGTCGGCGACGCTGTCGATTAAATCGTCCTGGCGAATGACAGTCATGGTAGGAATCCTTTTTGCCGGAGGGGAAATCGGGAGCGGTATTATACACCCCCGGGCAGAGGGCGCAGCAGCTCTCAGGAACCCGGTGGCGCCTGCTGGCTGCGTAAGCTGGAACGCAATTCCGCCAGGCTGGCATTGACCTGCTTGCGGAAGGTATTGATTGAACCCACCCACTCCTCGTTGGCGCTTACCCGCTTGTTGAGCTTGGCCAGATCCAGGTTGATACGATTCAGCGTATCCGCCACGCGCTCGACCTCCGCCTGATTGGCTTTGGCGCTGCTCATCAGGCGCTCCAGATCACCGGCCACACTCTTGAGCTTGGCAATGTCATTGCCGGAGCTCTTCAGTGTGCCCTGCGCCGCCGTGAGTGAGGATTCCATGGTGCTTATTTTCTTGCCCTGGTTGGAACTGCTTGCCTCCAACTTGGCCAGACGCTCCTTGGACTGCTTCCACACGTTGTCCCAGAGCTTGCGTACCTCGGTGTCCAGTTCACGAATCTTTGCTGCCTGCACCGCGGCATTCTGGCTCATGCCCTCATCTGTGTCGGAAAGGCGAGCCTCCAGGTCACCTATGCGCCCGGCGTAATCCGCCAGCTCCACATTGGCCTGCTGTAATTGCTGCTGCAGCTGCCAGGCCCAGGCGCAGGCCACGGCGGCTACCACCAGGGCGATGGTGATAGACAGCCTGGCCAGCAGGCCACTACCGCCACTTTTGGCAGCAGTAGGTTGCTTGCCCGGGCGGCCCGCCGCACCGCCTTTGCTGCGGGGGGCGCCTCCAGATCGTGGCGGCACACTATCCCGCGTGGGAACAATAGAGGGTATATGGTCGAGTTCGTCGTGTGGCATGTTACTGCAGGCTATGGCTGTAAGAAGCTGGAATTATACATGGTGATGCCCATAGCTGAACGAAAAAAGCCGGGGAATACCCGGCTTTTTTGCTGACAGCTTTCGCTTTACAGGAAAGCCAGCAGCGCCCACAAAAGGACCGTCAGTGCCAGGCTGCAGTGAATAACGCCCTTGACGCTGGTCATGGGGCCGGTTTTGCCAAACAGGGCATTGGCTTCCAGCGCCAGGATAATCAGTATGCAGGCACCGAAGCCTACAGCGCTGACATCGGCAATGTACAGATGCTTGGAACCCAGCATACCGAACAGCATGGGGCCGGACAGCAGCGTATTGGTGCGCGATGCCAGGCCGGCCTTGGCGGCACAGGCTGGACCATCGCCCTCTTTCAGTCCCAGCACAACCTGTTGCTTGGGCCAGATAATAAGCCACACGTTGAGGAACATCAGGATACCGGCCAGAGCGCCTACCCAGATGACGGGCATTCCCAGGAAACTGGTGCCGGCGCCGATCTGGTGCAGCAGGACAAGACCCGTGAGGAAAGTGAACATCGCGCCCCAGCGGAACCACCACAGGGCACGCGGTGCCAGTTTTTTCACCGCGTCAGCCTTGGCATCGGCTTCCGCTTCCTTGAAGTATTCTGTTTGTACGAAGTTGAAATAATAAAGCATGCCTATCCAGACAATACCGAACAGGACGTGCGCCCACCTGAAAATGAATTCGAGAATCATTGCTCTCTCCTTGTTGTTGTAAACCCCAACCGATTGTACACCCTCAATATTTAATCGGCTATTGCGCCAGGGAGAAATAAAAAAACCCCACCAATTGGCGGGGTTTTTTGTCTAACGGCTGGGCTACCTTACATCATGCCGCCCATGCCGCCCATGCCGCCCATGCCGCCCATATCAGGCATACCACCACCTGCAGGTGCACCACCTTCTTCAACGGCCTCGCAGATCATTACCTCTGTGGTAATCATCAGGCCTGCAACCGAACCAGCTGCTTGCAGCGCGGTACGTGTGACCTTGGCGGGATCCAGGATACCCATCTCGATCATATCGCCGTACTCACCAGTGGCCGCGTTGTAACCGTAGTTTCCTGTGCCTTCGGTTTTCACCTTGTTCAGTACCACAGACGCCTCGTCACCAGCATTGGCAACGATCTGGCGCAAGGGGCCTTCCATCGCGCGCAGTGCAGCGTTGATGCCGTGAGTCTGGTCTTCGTTGTCGCCTTTCAGGCCCGAGATTTCCATCAGGGCGCGAATCAGCGCAACACCACCACCGGCTACAACACCTTCTTCCACCGCAGCGCGGGTCGCGTGCAGAGCGTCTTCAACGCGGGCTTTCTTCTCTTTCATTTCGATCTCGGTGGCAGCGCCAACCTTGATTACCGCAACGCCACCGGCCAACTTGGCCACGCGCTCTTGCAGCTTCTCGCGATCGTAATCAGAAGAGGTGTTCTCTACCTGGACACGAATTTCGTTAACACGAGCTGTAATCGCATCGTGATCGCCAGCGCCATCGATGATGGTGCTGTTGTCCTTGTCCATGGTCACGCGCTTGGCGCTACCCAGGTGTTCCAGAGTCGCAGACTCCAGGTCCAGGCCCACTTCCTCGGAGATCACAGTACCACCGGTCAGGATAGCGATATCCTGCAGCATGGCCTTGCGACGATCACCAAAGCCAGGTGCTTTACACGCAGTAACTTTAACGATGCCACGCATGTTGTTCACTACCAGAGTCGCCAGCGCTTCGCCTTCGACGTCCTCAGCCACGATTACCAGCGGCTTGGAGGCCTTGGCTACCTGCTCCAGCAAAGGCAGCAGTTCGCGGATATTGGAGATCTTCTTGTCAACCAACAGGATGAAAGGCTCATCCACATCAGCGCTCATGCTTTCCTGATTGTTGATGAAGTAGGGGGACAGGTAACCGCGGTCAAACTGCATACCTTCAACCACGTCCAGCTCGTTTTCGAGACCGGAACCTTCTTAAACCGTGATGACACCTTCTTTACCCACTTTATCCATCGCTTCTGCGATAATCTCACCTACCGCCACGTCGCTGTTGGACGAAATGGAACCTACCTGGGCAATCGCCTTGCTGTCTTCACAGGGGATGGCAGCAGCAGAAACCTTTTCAACCGCAGCGGCAATAGCCTTGTCGATACCGCGCTTCAGGTCCATGGGGTTCATGCCGGCAGCGACCGACTTGAGTCCTTCGTTGACGATAGACTGGGCCAGAACGGTGGCCGTGGTGGTACCGTCACCCGCTACATCGGAAGCCTGTGATGCGACCTCCTTGATCATCTGGGCGCCCATATTCTCGATCTTGTCGTTCAGCTCAATTTCTTTCGCTACCGACACGCCGTCCTTGGTTACGGTGGGGGCACCGAAGGACTTGTCCAAAATTACGTTACGGCCCTTGGGCCCCAGAGTTGCCTTAACGGCATCAGCCAATGTATTCACGCCGCTCAGCATGCGCTGGCGAGCGCTGTCACCAAAGATTACGTCTTTAGCCATGGTTCAAATTCCTTACGTTTAGATCTGTGTTTACTTGTGAAAAACGACTACTGCGATTCTGTATGGTCTTACTCGACAACCGCAAAAATTTCGCTCTCACCCATGATGATCAATTCTTCGCCATCTACTTCGATGGTGTTGCTACCGGCGTACTGGCCGAAAACAACGGTATCGCCAACTTTGACAGCCAGGGGGCGTATGTCGCCGTTATCCAGAGCCTTGCCAGCACCAACAGCGATAATTTCACCCTGGTTGGGTTTTTCCTTGGCGGAACCCGGCAGCAGAATGCCTCCAGCGGTGGTTTCTTCTTCTTCCTTGCGACGAACGACCACGCGGTCGTACAGCGGACGGATATTCATTGATGTATCTCTCCAAAGTAACGATGTTATGGGACCCCGTTACGGGGGTTGCTTAGGTCAATTGGGGCGCTAGATTGAATTTCAAGGCCTAATTGGCACTCTTTTCAAGAGAGTGCTAATTCTAGTCGCGAAAGTGCGCTAGTCAAGCCCTTATACGAGTCCGGGAGAATCACCTGAAAACTATATATTTATTATTTATATCAATGGCTTACTTATCATCATCGCCGTCTACACGACGAAAAGTGCCCTCGATAGTGGTGTGCTCACCAACATCGCGCTGGGGAGCGTAGGGTTCCGGCTGGGGTCCGTACAACCAGCCGGCGATACGTCGGCGCAATGGACCTATCATCACCACCAGGGCGGCGATATCGGTAATCATTCCCGGGATGATGAGCAACAGGCCAGACAGACCCATGGCCATATCGTCAAGTAACAGTTGGGGACCAATAACCCGCCCTTCCTGGGCCTGCCGCAGGCGCTCGAACATACCCTGTCCCTGCCGCTGCAGCACAATTACGCCAATGGCCACCGTGGCCAGCACATAGGCTATGGCTGTCAGGGCGCTGGTTTCGATGCCGAGCTGGATAAGGGTGAACAGCTCCAGCCAGGGCAGGAGCATGATGA
>JARFQU010000013.1 GCA_029287595.1 Halioglobus sp.
ATATTTGATGTAACAGATATGGCGAGTGGCGCGGTAGCCGCTCGCTGAAGCGCAGGTCGGGGGGACCTGCGTTATATAAACGGAGAAAAAAATGACTAGTCAGACTTCCACAGAGTACGAAAAGTATTACGTACCGGATAAGAGCAAGATGGCCGTGTTCGCCACTATCGGCCTGATCCTGAGTATCTATGGCGCCGCCAGCATCATGAACGATATGACCTTTGGCGACCCGGCCAAGAGTACCAACTCCTGGTCGATATTCCTGATGGGCCTGTTCTTCTTCATTGCCACCTTGTTCGCCTGGTTCCGTCAGGCCATCCGGGAAAACATCGCGGGCATGAACAGCGCCCAGATGAAAAAATCCTATGTGCTGGGCATGTTCTGGTTCATCTTTTCCGAGGTGATGTTCTTTTTCGCCTTCTTCGGTGTGCTGTTTTATGTGCGCACCCTGTCGGGCCCCTGGCTGGGGGGCGAGGGTGACGGTGGGCGCATGAATGGCCTGCTGTGGGAAGGGTTCGAGTTTTCCTGGCCGATGATGCAGACACCGCAGGAAGTGGTGGGTGGTGCCGCGGCGCAACCTATCGCCAATAACGGCTCGTTCACCAGTGCCCACACCAGCATGTCATTTGCCGATGCCAAAGCCTGGTATATGTGGCTGCCTTTGTGGAATACCATCATCCTGCTTACATCGAGCTTCACCTGCCACGTAGCCCACATGGGCATCCTGGATGGCAACAAGAAGAAGTTCAACCTGTGGCTGGGCATCACCGTGGCCCTGGGCATGATCTTCCTGGTCGTGCAGGTTTATGAGTACTACGAGGCCTACGCGCATTTCGGCCTGACCCTGAACTCCGGCGTCTATGGCTCAACGTTCTTTATGCTGACGGGCTTTCACGGTTTCCACGTGTTTATGGGCATGACCATGCTGCTGATCCAGCTGTTGCGCTCGGTAGCGGGCGGTCAGTTTACTGCCGACGACCACTTCGGCTTCGAAGCCTCCAGCTGGTACTGGCACTTTGTTGACGTGGTGTGGGTGTTCCTGTTCCTGTTCGTCTATATCCTGTAAAGGGGTTTAGTCAGACGGGGAATCCTGGGATGCCTGTGGGTTGGGCCCTGCATCCCAGGGGTTGCGGTGGCCCAACTGGCCAGTGGCGACACCGTAGATGATCACTGCCAGCAGGGTCGCTGCCAGGGTCACCCTGACTCCCAGGGAATGTAATGTGCGCCGCTTGGTTTTGTCCCCCTGGTCCAACATCAGAAAATAGAACCCGCTTCCCAGGCTGGCTACCAGTGCCAGTACCAATATTACTATTGCAGCTTTTAACAATGATTATCTCCTTCGGCACAGTAGCGCAACGTGAGCCCCTCCCGATCGGGTGGGGCGGATCAGCATAGCATGTCGGCAGCCGGGCTGGGATTCAAGTTCGATCCGGAATGGCGCATTACGCTGTTTACGCTGTTGCTGGTGCCGCTGATGACCGGGTTGGGATTCTGGCAGCTGCAGCGCGCCGGGGAAAAACAAGCACTGGCCAGTTCGTTTGAGCTGCGCCAGGCCAGGCCCCCTGCCCCATTGCATGAACTTTGGGAGAAACCGGCGCAGGAGCTGGCTTACTTGCCGGTTCAGCTGCGGGGCAGTTTCCGGAGTGGGGAATATTTCCTGCTGGACAATCGCACCCATAAAGGCCGTTTCGGTTACCAGGTGCTCGCTGTCATGACCCTGGAGGGCGATGCGGGAACAGTGCTGGTGAACCGCGGCTGGATTGCGGCGGACCCGGCCAGGCTGACCAGGCCGGACGTCCCGGCGGTAAATGGGCCGCTGGCGGTTACCGGCCATGTGTATGTGGCGCCGGGCTCCCCTTACCTGCTGCAGGAGCAACAGTTGCAGGCGGGTTGGCCGAAGCTGGTCCAGGCGGTAGAAATGGACAAGATGATGCCGCCAGTGCAGGCGTTGGACGGCGGTAAGGTTTTCCCCTACGTGGTGCGTATCGATGCCGACGCCCCCGGGGCGTTGACGGTGGACTGGCAGGTAATCAATGTGAGTCCGCAAAAACACCAGGGCTACGCCGTGCAGTGGTTCAGCATGGCGGCGGTGCTGGGGATATTTTATTTTTTGCGCTGCAGCAATATATGGCAGTTGCTTCGCGGGACGCAGAGGCAGGGCGAGTAGATGGAACAGGTAGACCAGATACGTAAAAACCGCATGATGCTGTTGCTGATAGCCGGTATCCCGGTGACCATGATACTGGCGGCCTCCTGGCTGTGGTACTTCGTGGTGCGCGGCGAGCTGGACCTGGTGGGCACCCTGGGCACTGCCAACCGGGGCAGCCTGGTGCGGCCACCACGGCAGCTGGATGATGTCGAGTTGCGCGATGACCAGGGCTATGTGTTCCGCTATGGCGACATGGAACCCCGGTGGACCATGCTGGTGCCCAACGCGGGCGCCGAATGCGCTGACTCCTGTGAACGCAGCTTGTATCTTACCCGGCAGATCCACGTCGCCATGGGTAAGGGCTTCAGTCGCCTGCGCCGCCTGTACGTCGGCGATGTGGCTGCCGCAGACACCCGCCTGGGTGTTGCCAGCCTCAGTGACGAGCACCCTGCCCCGCCCACCGTAGCTGACCTGCTGGATGGCGAGCACCGCGGAGTCAACAGCCTGGTGGGCTCCCCCGCCCTGCTGCAACCCCTGTTTCGTGAATACCTTGAAGACCCCAGTACCTGGTACCTGGTTGATCCTGCCGGCTGGGTCATGATGTCCTACAATGATGAGGTCCCGTACAAGGACGTCATCGCCGACCTGAAATTCCTGCTCAAGAACTCCAGTGAGTAATAGCGCCATGGTTGATGCAGTAATGACAGAGCGCGCCGGCTGGCGCGACTACAAGGAGCTGACCAAGCCCAACGTGGTGTTGTTGATGATCCTGACTTCCGCCATCGGCATGTTTATGGCGGTACCGGGTATGGTGCCCCTGAATGCACTGATCCTGGGTAACCTGGGGATCGCGCTTTGTGCGGGCGCCGCCGCCGCGGTCAATCACCTGGTGGACCAGCGCATCGACCAGCGCATGGCCCGCACTTATAAGCGCCCCATAGCCCAGGGGCGCCTGAGCACCCGCGAAGCAGCGATTTTCGCCGCGATCATCGGCGGACTGGGCATGGCAATCCTGTTGCTCTGGGTAAACGCGTTGACCGCCTGGCTGACCCTGGCCTCGCTGGTAGGCTATGCGTTTATCTATACCATGTTCCTGAAGCGCGCCACGCCGCAGAATATCGTTATCGGCGGGCTGGCGGGCGCTGCTCCGCCGCTGCTGGGCTGGACCGCGGTAACCGGTGAGATCCACGGACACGCCCTACTGCTGGTTTTGATTATTTTTGCCTGGACTCCCCCACACTTCTGGGCCCTGGCGATTCACCGCCGGGAAGAATACGCAGCGGTGGATATTCCCATGTTGCCGGTAACCCACGGTGTCGCTTTCACCAAGCTGCATATCCTGCTGTACACCATCATCATGTTCCTGATTACCCTGCTGCCCTATGCGACACGCATGAGTGGCCCGTTATACCTGTTGGGCGCGGTGGTGCTGGGGGGTGGTTTCCTGTATTGGGCGGTGGAGCTGATGCGCGGCAAAAACCCCAATGCGCCCATGGAAACCTTCCGCTACTCGATTACCTACCTGATGGCCCTGTTCGTGGTCATGTTGGTGGATCATTACCTGTTCCCGGTGGCCGGCTTATGAGCATAGTGAATGACAAGGTCACCTCCAGCCAGTCGCGGGGCATCAAGCTGACGTTGCTGGTAATTGGGCTGTTCATTTTCGTTATTGTGGCCGGCTTCGTCTACCGGGTACAGCAGCCGCGGGTAATGACCGCGACCGAAATGAAGATAAATGGGCTATATTTGCTGGATACCCCGCGAAACTTCGGCGAAATAGCTTTAATTGACCATCGTGGAGAGCCTTTTGACAAGGCGCGCTTCACGGGCCGCTGGAGCCTGGTCTTCTTTGGTTTTACCTATTGTCCTGATA
The DNA here is from genome assembly GCA_029287595.1 of Halioglobus sp. Lineage (GTDB taxonomy): Bacteria > Pseudomonadota > Gammaproteobacteria > Pseudomonadales > Halieaceae > JAACFI01. The sequence goes on from JARFQU010000013.1 coordinate 4,023, forward strand.
TCTGCCCGACTACCATGTCCTTCCTCAATCAACTGATGGGCGAGTTGGCGGGCACTGAGGCAGAGGATACCCAGGTGGTGCTGGTGTCTGTAGATCCGGCCCGGGATACAGTGGAGCAGCTTGCCGGCTATGTGCCTTACTTCAACCCGGACTTCATCGGAGTCACCGGCGAATTTCTGGATATCCACCGCTTTGCCACTGCGCTGAATACGCCTTTTCGTAAGGTGCCGGGGCAGGATGAGAACTACCTGGTAGATCATAGTGCCAATGTGGTACTCATTAATCCCCGGGGTGACTATCACGGCTTCTTTAAAGCCCCCCTGGACCTCGCGAAAATGAAAATCACCTACCGCTCGGTGATCGCTCTTTGGGACTACGACCAATAAAGTGATACTATGCCGGTAAGTTGGCACTAACAAACATTGCTTGGCAGCCGGGTGCTACCGGTTCGGTACTGAACCCCAACGATCCCCTGTCGGGCTTTCTTCAAAGGGCGTGGATAAAGCGCATCCACAATAAAGTTCTATTTTGGATTTAACCGTCCGGTAGAGGCCTGCGCTGCCCCCCCGGGCCTGGCCACTCTCCTCTCATGGTAATTTGCTGGTGTATGGGCTTTAATGCGTGCTGTGCGTGGGCCCTGCTTTTGGGGCCTGTTTTATGGCTTGAATGCTGCCCCGGTAAGAAGTACCTGATATGTCGAATAAACCCGCTCCCATTGTCCTGGTGGACGGTTCCTCCTATGTTTACCGCGCGTTTCACGCCCTGCCGCCGCTGACCAATTCCAAAGGCCAGGCCACCGGTGCGGTGAAAGGCGTTATCAATATGCTGCGCCGCTTGTGCAAGGACTACCCCGACAGCCCGGTGGCGGTGGTGTTCGACGCCAAGGGCAAGACCTTTCGCGACGATATGTTTCCCGACTACAAGGCCAACAGGCCTCCCATGCCGGATGAACTTCGCGAGCAGATAGAGCCTATCCATGAAATTGTGAAAGCCATGGGTTTGCCCTTTATCTGCGAGCCCGGGGTGGAGGCGGACGATGTCATTGGTACCCTGGCGCGCCAGGCCAGTGCCCAGGGCAGGGACGTGGTGATCTCCACCGGCGACAAAGATATGGCCCAGCTGGTCGATCGGCACACGACCCTGGTCAACACCATGACCGATACCGTGATGGATGAAGAGGGTGTGGCGGACAAGTTTGGGGTAGGTCCGGACCTGATCATCGATCTCCTGGCGCTGGTGGGAGACAAGGTCGACAACATTCCTGGCGTGCCCGGGGTGGGGGAGAAGACTGCCCTCGCGCTGCTGCAGGGCCTGGGCGGGCTGGACGATATTTATGCCGCCCTGGACAAGGTGGCGGACCTGGAATTTCGCGGCGCCAGGACCATGGCAGCCAAGCTGGATGCGCAGAGAGACAATGCCTATATGTCCTATGCCCTGGCGACGATCAAGACTGACGTCGAGCTGGCCCTGAAGCCAGACGAGTTGCACAACGGCGAGCCGAACCGGGATGCGCTGGTGGACTGGTATACGCGCATGGAATTTCGCTCCTGGCTGGAGGAGCTATTGGAGGGGGGCGAAGCCGAACCTGCTCAGACCGTGGAAATTGATTGGCAGATTGTGACCGCGCAAGCTGACCTGGATAGCTGGATCGAGAGGTTGCGCCGCGCTGAGCTGTTCGCCTTTGATACCGAAACCACCAGCCTGAACTACATGGAAGCGCAGGTCGTGGGGGTGTCTTTTGCCGTGGAGCCGGGGGAGGCCGCCTACGTGCCCCTGGCGCACGATTACCTCGGCGCCCCGCAGCAGCTGGACCGCACCGGGGTTTTACAACAGCTGCGCCCACTGCTGGAGGACGAAAACCAGGCCAAAGTAGGACAGAACCTGAAATACGATGCCAGCGTGCTGGCCAACCACGGTATCACCCTGCGCGGCATCGCTTTTGACACCATGCTGGAGTCCTACGTGCTGGACTCCACGGCCACGCGCCACGATATGGACAGCCTGGCGCTGAAATACCTGGGCCAGAAGACCATTCATTTTGAGGACGTTGCCGGCAAGGGCGCCAAGCAGCTGACGTTCAACCAGGTCAAGGTGGAGGAGGCGGGCCCTTACGCCGCTGAAGATGCCGATGTCACCCTGCGCTTGCATAGCGCGCTCTGGCCCAGGCTGGAGCAGGAGCCCGGGCTGCGGGCGGTGTTCAGTGATATCGAGGTGCCCCTGGTGCCGGTGTTGTCGCGCATCGAACGGCGGGGTGCCTTGTTGTCCTGTACCTTGCTGCGGCAACAGAGCGATGAGTTGGGCACGCGCCTGGCGCAATTACAGACCCGGGCGCACGAGCTGGCGGGCCAGCCATTTAACCTGGGCTCACCCAAGCAGCTGGGTGAAATCCTGTTCCAGAAACTGGAACTGCCGGTGATCAAGAAAACACCCAAGGGCGCGCCCTCCACGGCGGAAGATGTGCTGGCGGAACTGGCGCTGGATTACCCGCTGCCAAAGGTATTGCTGGAATACCGCAGCCTGAGCAAGCTCAAATCCACCTACACCGACAAACTGCCGGAGATGATCAATCCCGCTACCGGGCGTGTGCACACCTCCTACCACCAGGCGGTTACCGCCACCGGTCGCCTGTCCTCGTCAGACCCCAACCTGCAAAATATCCCCATCCGCACGGAGGAGGGCAGGCGCATCCGCCAGGCCTTTATCGCACCCGATGGCTATCGCATCGTCGCGGCGGACTATTCCCAGATTGAACTGCGCATCATGGCCCACCTGTCGGGGGACAAGGGCTTATTGCACGCCTTTCGCGAAGGGCAGGATGTGCACCGGGCAACCGCGGCGGAGGTTTTCGATGTGGGCCTGCAGGAGGTATCCGGGGACCAGCGGCGCAAAGCCAAGGCCATCAACTTTGGCCTGATATACGGTATGTCCGCTTTCGGCCTGGCGAAACAGCTACACCTGGGTCGCAACGAGGCGCAGCAGTACATAGACCGCTACTTCGAGCGCTATCCGGGGGTGCAGGAGTACATGGACCGCACCCGTGCCCTGGCCAAAGAGCAGGGTTACGTGGAAACCCTGTTTGGCCGGCGCCTGTATCTCCCGGAAATCAACGCGCGCAACAAGATGCGGGTGCAGGCCGCCGAGCGCACCGCTATCAATGCCCCCATGCAGGGCAGTGCTGCGGATATCATCAAGCGCGCCATGCTGACGGTAGACCACTGGTTGCAGCGCGGCGAGGCAGACGCCCGCATGATCATGCAGGTGCACGATGAACTGGTATTTGAAGTTGCCGCCGGGGAGGTAGAGGCCGTCAGTGCCGAGGTCTGTCGCCTGATGTCCGCCGCCGCCGAGCTGGCGGTCCCGCTGCTGGTCGAGGCCGGGGTAGGGGATAATTGGGATGAGGCGCATTAGAACTTGCCTCGCGGGCCTCACAATTTACCCTGGACAGGCTGAATTTCGCCCGTGTTCGCTATGCGGCGGCCCACCCGGGGTGAAAAATATTTAGAAACTTGTGAACTATTACCAAAAGCTCCGGTCATAATTCTGTAGCGCATGCTACATCCCTATTGCGGCCTGTCTCCATGGGCCGCACTGAGCAAGTCTCTAATCCCCAGAGACGCTATGTGGCCCGGTTGCCTTCCCCCTAGAGGCGGTCGGGCTTTTTTTATTCCCCTTGTGCCTCTTCGGTATCGTCTTCGTAGACACTGATGTCTGTCAGCCAGGCGTTGAGCACCCGCTGCAACTC
>JARFQU010000204.1 GCA_029287595.1 Halioglobus sp.
GGTGCTCGCTGGTTGGGGAAATCGGGCAGGATACCGTCCCGCACCCAGATCTGGTCGGTCGTTACGTTCACGACGATGCCGTCAGGTGCGCCGAAGTGGTATGGGCCGTCCCAGTGGTGACGTACTTCCGCGACGGTTTCCTCGTTCAGCCAGGGATCGAAGGTCATGTGCGTGGTCATCAGCATACGCGGCTTGATCTTGTCCGCCAGGTAACCAACGGCGTAGCCGGGGGTGTGGTGCGTATCGATGGTATAGCGTGCCAGGAAAGGTGGCACACCCTGCACACCGGAGTTGATTTCAACCACTTCCTGTTGCAACTCGGTCACGTAAATATCGCAGCCTTTTGCGTATTTAATATCCAGTTCGCTCGGTCGGCCGTCACCGGTCCAAACGAAGCAAAGAGACTCATCCTCGCTGATCTGCCAGTCCAGGCGATAGGCAGAAGCGCCAACTTTAGCGTGCGAGCGTTGCCAGTGGATGACTTTCACGTTGTTCTGTTCATACACTGTGCCACCGTTGTCGCGAAAATCGAATTCCTCGACCTGAATATCCCAGCCCTTGCCCACAGGAAATACGCTGAAAGCGTCGCGGTGCCAGGCCGTCATTTGCTTCATGCCTTCCACCATCGCCCTGGTTCCGAACTCCGGCGTGCGCCCGGAGGGACCGTGTACGGTGATCGGCGTGTGCCAGCCGCCGGACCAGGTGCCGAACATCCACACGTAGGGGAGTGAGCCGTAGTGATCCACGTGCAGGTGAGTGATGAGGATATTGTTCATCTGGTTCAGGGCTACGCGGGCAGCGGTGTAGTTGGAAACAGAATAAGTGGCGCCTCCCAATTTTCTGGCACAAGCTCTTTCCATTCAAGCAGTCTGTAGTTAGCGGCGACATCCTCGGCCGCCGCATGGACAGAGACCACGCCCAAAAACGCTGTAAATAGTAGGGTTTTAATACTTGTACGATTCATCGCGGGTAACCCTGCTCCCATGAATTGGCATTATCAACGGCGCGGTAGCCGGGGCGTAAAATGGCTACTTGAAACCTGCATCCATGAGAGCAAAAACATTTGACAGAAAAAATTGGCATCAGGAATTCCAGTCAGCCGATACACATATATTCTTGCGCTCGATCATTAATATTGGATTACACAATTACACAATCACACAATCAGGCGTCGTGCTGACGAGGAGAACAGACTACACTTAGCTACTGGAGGACAACATCAAAAAATGGCCAGAGGCCCACTGGATAGACGCAAAGACTACAGCAAATGCCCCGACCTTCAGAATGCGCGACAGCTTCAGCGATATAGGAGAACTCGGCCGCATACTCGGCTTCGATATGGGCTTTCGTCAGCTCACTGCCACCCCTCTCCGAACGTGCGTATAGTCCCGCCAGCGACACGATATTTGTCGATGCTCCGGAAACAGCTAACCTGCGGGACTCTGTTCGCCCCCTGTTCAGGGAAAGCCAGCTCCCGATGAGCGCTGAAAAGGAATCGGACCTTGCCATCGATTTCCTGCGCGCTACCGCTGACGGTCAGGCCGCGAATGATCGAAGTACACCTTCGGTGCGGGCGCAGGCTGTCCGCAAGGCGCTGGACTGCATAAACCCGCTTTCGGCAACGGGGCTAACTGTAAGTGAGCTGTGTTCGGCAACCAATGTACCCTGGAGAACACTTAGCCGCGCATTCAACGAGCGATTCGGTATTGGCCCCAAGAAATATCTCAAGAGCGTGCGCCTGGCTGCTGTGCGAACGCAACTCCTGACCTGCAGGGAGGCTCAGCTCATCGTCGATATTGCCAATGACCAGGGGTTCTGGCACATGGGTCAATTTGCCCGGGACTATTTCCAGCTCTATGGTGAACTGCCCTCGCAGACACTGCAGTTAGCGCATAAACGGAGGCAGCAAGTGCAACTCAGTACCAGCTACTTGTAGTGTTCATCGAGAATGCAGATCGGGGGCTGGCCCTGTAGTTGGCGACCCAAGCGAGAATTAGGTGTAGGCACCGGTTTCTGGTACCGCGATTGAGCAGCAAAGGCGAGTGCCTGCTCTTGCTATTAACGACTGGCCAACCAGGCAGCGATTGGTGAAATTCTACTTCCCCAGCATAAATCCCGTAGCCAGCCCCAGCAGCCCACGGCAGCGACAAGGCGCATTGCTGCTCTATCGCTCTGCCGTGAGGCCTTCCGTATCACTGCATCGCCGTAAGCGCGGCACTGTGTGCGTTCTTCTCAGGTGGGGGTGGTCTCCATGCGCAAGGGGTCGCGCATATTGGAACAAAATTATGAATTATGGACTCACCATGAACTCACGGCGAGATTACGAAGTTACAGCAAGAAGGAAAGCAGATTTTTTATTTATAATTCAACAGTTTAGTGGCGGGAGTAGCAGGATTCGAACCTGCGACCGTCGGCTTAGAAGGCCGGTGCTCTATCCAGCTGAGCTATACCCCCAGATAGACCCGATTATACACCGAGGAAACTGGGGTGGCCGACGGGTCTCGAACCCGCCACCTCCGGAGTCACAATCCGGTGCTCTACCTGATGAGCTACGGCCACCATCGAGAAGTGCTGAAAACACTGACACCAACTCGCCCTCAGTGGCCGGAAAGTTGGTCGGGGTAGAGAGATTCGAACTCCCGACATCCTGCTCCCAAAGCAGGCGCGCTACCAGACTGCGCTATACCCCGATCTATCCGTGCCGACGCAAACGCCGACTCCTGTTTTCAGGAGGGCGCATAATACTCACCCGCATGGTAAGCGTCAACGTCACATTGATGATTTTACTAGAGTTTCAGAGGCGCGCCTCTTCCACTGTTAGCGGTCATCATGGGAGAATACGCGGGTTTGCGCAAGCCGGATGCAAGCGCACCTCCCCCAATTTACAAAGGACCCTTTCACATGCCTGCAATCGTTCTGGATGGAAAAAGCCTGGCGGCGCAAAGCGAAGCTGAACTGCAGTTTCGGGTAGAGCGGTTGAAGGAGAAATCCGGGGGTAAAACGCCCATCCTGGCAACGATCCTGGTTGGTGATGACCCGGCTTCTGCCACCTACGTAAAAATGAAAGGTAATGCATGCCGCCGCGTGGGCATGGACTCCATGGCAGTGGAAATGCCCGCCTCAACCACCACAGAAGAATTGCTACTGAAAATCGAGTCACTGAATAACAATCCCGACGTACACGGGATACTGCTGCAGCACCCGGTACCGGAACAGATCGATGAGCGCGCCTGCTTTGATGCCATCGCGCTGCACAAGGACGTGGACGGTGTAACCTGCCTGGGCTTTGGTCGCATGGCGATGGGCGAGGATGCCTATGGTTGCGCCACCCCGCAGGGCATTATGCGCATCCTGGAGCACTACGGGATCGATATCCAGGGTAAGCACGCGGTGGTCGTGGGGCGCAGCCCCATCCTGGGCAAACCCATGGCAATGATGCTGTTGCAAAAAAATGCCACGGTCACCATCTGCCACTCGCGCACCAGGGATCTGCCGGACATTGTTGCCCATGCGGACATACTGGTGGGCGCGGTGGGCAAGCCGGAATTCATTCGGGCTGACTGGGTCAAGGAAGGTGCTGTGGTGGTGGATGCCGGTTATCACCCGGGCGGCGTCGGCGATATCGAACTGTCAGCCCTGCTGGATAAGGCATCGGCCTACACGCCCGTTCCCGGGGGCGTCGGTCCCATGACCATTAACACCCTGATCCTGCAAAGCGTGGAATCCGGGGAGAAAAGTCTGGGTTAAGCTGTACTGCGCTTCCACTGGGTCCCCTCTCGGGAATCTTCCAGTACCACTCCGGCTGCGGCCAGACCCTGGCGAATTTCATCAGCCAGGGCATAATTGCCATCCAGTTTGGCGCGCTGGCGCTGGACTATCAATTCCTCGATCTCCTGCGCACTGATAGCGTCGTCTGAGGCCGCGTCCTGCAGCCACTCCCGGGGGTTCTGCTGCAATATACCCAGCAGTTTACCGGCGGCTAGGATGCGGGCCTTGAGTATGGGTTTTTCTGTCTCTGGGGCCTTGTGTAACTGCTTGGCCAATGCGTGAATTTCTGCGATAGCCACCGGAGTATTCAAATCGTCATTAAGCGCCAGGTAAAACGGCTCCTGCGCCAGTTCGACTGCTGTCTCCGCCGCGGAGTCCTGCACATCGCGCAGGGTCGCATAGAGCCCACTCAAGGTTGTCTCTGCCTGTTCCAGCAACTCCGCGGAGAAATTCAACGGCGAGCGGTAATGGGCCGACAACAGCGCAAAGCGCAGGACTTCACCGCGATAGGACTGCAGCAGATCACGCACCGTGCGCACATTGCCCAGGGACTTGGACATTTTTTCCCCGTCCAGGTCCAGATAGGCGTTGTGCATCCAGTAGCGCACATAGTCCCCGCCATGAGCGCAGCGACTCTGGGCAATTTCATTTTCGTGATGTGGAAAGATCAGATCGCGACCTCCGCCGTGGATATCGATGGTCTCGCCCAGGTGTTCCCGGATCATCGCCGAGCACTCCAGGTGCCAGCCAGGCCGGCCCCTGCCCCAGGGGCTGTCCCAACCCGGCTCCTCCTCAAGCGCCGGCTTCCACAGCACAAAATCGCCAGGATGGCGCTTGTAGTCCGCCACCTCGACCCGGGCACCGGCCAGCATGTCTGTCAGCGAACGCCCGGACAACTTACCGTAGTCTGCCATCGACTCCACCGCAAACAGCACATGGCCCTGGGATTCATAGGCGTGGCCCTTTTCCAGCAATTTGCGCGTCAGTTCTATCATCGGCTTAATATTGTGTGTGGCGTGAGGCTCCAGGGTGGGCGGCAAGGTGTTGAGCTGCGCCATATCCTCCCGGTACTTGGTGGTAAATTCCTCTGTCACTGATTCGATGCTGCGCTGCCCTTCCCGGGCCGCAGCGATGATTTTGTCATCCACGTCGGTGATATTGCGGGCGTAGATGACCTGGCTAAAATGACTTCGAAGAAGTCGAAACAAGGTATCGAAAACCACCACCGGGCGCGCGTTGCCGATGTGGGCCAGGTTGTAGACCGTGGGGCCACAGACATACATGGTCACGGTATCCGGCACCAGGGGTTCGAATACCTCCTTGGCACCGCTCATTGTGTTATAAAGTTTGAGCGTCATTGTCGTTACTGCCCTGCCCCTGCATTCCAGGTATCGCGCAGACCAATGGTCCGGTTAAATACCGGTGCACCCTCTGTGTGGTCAAAGCGATCAGCCACGAAATACCCCTCGCGCTCAAACTGGAAATTCTGCTCGGGTTCCGCCTGTGCCAGTCCCGGCTCTATCCAAGCGTCGGTCACTGTATGCAATGAATCGGGATTCAGCAATTGCATAAGGTCCCTGTCACCTTTATCGGGCTCCGCATCATTGAACAGGCGGTCATACAACCTTACCGTGGCGCGCCTGCCCTCAGTAGCGGAAACCCAGTGGATAACGCCCTTTGGTTTAACGCCGTCCGCGGGGTTCTCACCCAGGGTGCCCGGAATGATACGCGCGTGCACCTCCAGTATCTCGCCGTTGGCACCGCGCAGCACGTCATCGGCTTCGATGACATAGGCACCGCGCAGCCGCACGCGCTTGCCCAGCACCAGCCGCTTGTATTTTTTGTTGGCCTCTTCCCTGAAGTCTTCCGCGTCGATATATAGCTCGCGAGTAAACGGCAGTGTGCGCTGACCCAGCTCTTCCCTGCTGGGGTGGGCCGGCGCCTGCAGCTGTTCAACCTTGTCCTCAGGGTAATTGCTCAACACCAGTTTCAACGGGTTCAGCACACACATTGCTCGCGGCGCGTTGTCGTTGAGATCGTCACGGATAGCGTGCTCCAACATGGCGACTTCGACCACGCCATCGCCGCGCGTGGTGCCTATCATTTCGCAGAAGTGCCGCAACGAGCGCGGCGTATAACCGCGACGACGCATGCCGGCAATGGTAGGCATGCGCGGGTCATCCCACCCCTGTACCATTCCCTCGTCCACCAGGCGTTTGAGTTTCCGCTTACTGGTAATGGTGTAGCTGGTATTCAGGCGTCCGAACTCGTACTGGCGCGGGTGGTTGTCGATCGGCAGCTGTTCGATAAACCAGTTGTACAGGGGGCGATGGTCCTCAAATTCCAGGGTGCATATGGAGTGGGTCACCCCTTCAATCGCGTCTTCCTGGCCATGGGCATAATCATAGGTGGGGTAAATGACCCACTCATTACCGGTCTGGTGATGAGTAACCTTGCGTATGCGATAGAGTATGGGATCACGCATATTCATATTGGGCGCCGCCATATCGATTTTGGCCCGCAGCACTTTGGCGCCCTCGTCGAATTCGCCAGCCTTCATGCGCGCCAGCAGATCCAGGTTTTCCTCCGCCGTACGCTCACGGTAGGGGCTGTTGCGGCCCGGTTCGGTCAATGTCCCCCGGTAGTCCCGCGCCTCGTCCGCGGAGAGATCACACACATAGGCCTTACCCTGCTCTACCAGGAATATCGCCCAGTCGTAAAGCTGCCCAAAGTAGGAGGAGGCAAACTTTACCTCGCCGGACCAGCGATACCCCAACCAGCGCACGTCCTCCTGGATAGATTCGATAAATTCCTGGCTCTCTTTCTCCGGGTTGGTATCGTCAAAACGCAGGTTGCAGCGGCCGCCATTGGCCTCCGCCAGGCCAAAATTTACGCTGATCGACTTGGCGTGACCAATATGCAGATAGCCATTGGGCTCAGGTGGAAAGCGCGTGACCACCTCTTTGACCCTACCGGAGGACAGGTCCTCATCGATAATACTCTGCAGGAAATTGCTGGCTGGGGTGTTTTCCATGACTGTTTCGTAACCGGGCACTTCAAAGGGCGCGTATTATAGCCACAGAAGCCGGCCGCTTATAGCAAATTGCGCGCTCTCACCTGAGAACTGCGCAATTGTGCCCATCTTTCGGGCTATGCGGTTTTCCTGTGGCTTAAAAGCCCGTATCATTGCTCCGCTCTCACCAACACCTGTAGGGACAACACCATGGTCATCATCCGCACCACCTTCGGCGCCATCACCCTGGAACTGGACGCCGAGAAGGCGCCCAAAACAGTGGCAAACTTCCTGCAATACGCGCAGGACGGGTTTTACGACGGCACCATTTTCCACCGCGTTATCGATAATTTCATGATCCAGGGCGGCGGCTTTGATACCGACTTTCAGCAGAAGGAGACCGGAGAGTCGGTCGAAAATGAAGCTGACAACGGCCTGAAAAATGATTTTGGCACCATTGCCATGGCCCGCACCATGGAGCCACACTCTGCCACCGCACAGTTTTTTATCAACGTGAAAGACAACGATTTCCTCAATCACTCGGGCAAAAATATGCAGGGCTGGGGTTATACCGTTTTCGGCAAAATCACCGATGGCGCCGAGGTACTGGACAAGATTCGCGCGGTACCCACCACCAGTCGCGGCGGTCATCAGGACGTGCCAACGGATCCGGTGATCATAGAATCCGTGGAAGTGGTCGTAGACTAAGGACCCGCCCGCCGGACCCCTTACGTGTCCAGCACCCTGTTCATTTCCGATTTACACCTGGATCCCGCCAGGCCCGCCGTCACTGGCGCCCTGGGGGCTTTTCTCGAGAAACACCGCGACTGCGCTGCCCTGTATATTCTCGGAGACCTGTTTGAATCATGGGTTGGCGATGACGACGATACAGAACTGGCAGACGAAGTACGTGGCCTGCTAAAGCGTTTCACCGATAATGGACCCGCCCTGTTTATCATGCAGGGAAACCGGGATTTCCTGCTGGGGGAGACGTTCTGCCTGGCAACGGGCGCCCGCCTGTTGCCCGATCCCAGCGTCATCTCTGTATGCGGTATACCTACTCTGCTGATGCACGGAGACAGCCTGTGCACCGCTGATATCGACTACCAGGCATTTCGTCGCACCTCCCGGGACCCCGCATGGCAACGCGACATCCTCCGGCGCAGCCTGCAGCAGCGGCGCGACCTGGCCTCCCAACTGCGCCAAATGAGTAAAGCGGCAAACAGCAATAAAGCAGAAGATATTATGGACGTCACCCCGACCGAGGTGCGGGACAAACTGCGCGAATACCAGGTGCGGCAACTGATACACGGCCACACCCACCGACCTGCGCGCCATGAGCACCCCGATGGGGTGCGCTGGGTACTGGGAGACTGGGACCGTCAAGGCTGGGTACTGGAAGCCACAAGCGAAGGAATATTTCTAAATAATTTTCATATTATTCAGTGATTTATATTCACTATCTAATGTATTTTATAGATCACCGACCACCGGGGACACCGCTGTGAAAGCGAAACTCCTGGTCCGTCGACTCGATCAATTCCCGCTCCCGTTGTAACAGCAGCGGCAGGCGTTGCTCCACCTCCCCGGGCGCTGCCAGTTTTCGGGCCAGTTGCAGGTAGTCCATGAAGTGCCTGGACTCTGATTTCAGCAGTGAACTATAGAAATCCGCCAATTGCTCATCCAGCACTGGCGCCAGGGCGGCAAAACGTTCACAGGAGCGCGCCTCAATGATGGCGCCAATCAGCAGGGTGTCTACCAGGCGCCCCGGCTCCTGCGAGCGCACCTGTTTACGCAACTCGCCGGCGTAACGGGAGGCGGCTATTTGCGGGTAATCGATATCCCTGGCCCGCATGATCGCAATGACCTGCTCAAAATGTCGCAACTCTTCCCGCGCCAGCCGCGACAATTTATGCAGTAGTTCATGGTGCTCCACATAACGGTACATCAGGTTCAACGCGGTAGAAGCAGCCTTTTTTTCACAATTGGCGTGGTCTATCAGCAGGGTATCCGGATGCTGCAGTGCCCAATCGACCCAGGCGCGCGGTGTGGCACATAGTAAAAAAGCCTGAATCGGGGCGAGGTCGGTCATGACCGGCGCTCGACAAATAGATCCGGTGTCAACATATAGCGCTGATAGTGCGCCTCAGACAGGATATAAAACTCCTTGTCGATAATGTCACGTAACTCCGCCAGGGGAAGATCCCGGTATGGCAGGTCAACGCAGAATCCGTACTCGTTACTGTCATTTATCTGACTGGCGCCTGCCTTAATCAGGCTATAGACCCAGCAGTACTCGTCGTGACTCTCGTTGTAGGCCACCTGTTGCACACTCAATTGCCACTGCACCAGAGCCCTGTCAGTCACCTGCAGTTTATTGCTGACGCACTGGGAGAGGAACCCGGAAAGCCGTCGGTCGATAATAGCTTTCTGTTCGACGGTGTAGCTGTTCCAATCTATCACCTCATGAGCGAAACGCTTGCAACCGCGACACACGGCATCGCCAATACCGGTTGAACACACACCGATACAGGGCGTTTTGACAGGACGTTGGAGCATGCTACCGCGTAATTTCCGGGGCTTTCGACAGTTGGCGAGTGTACGTTATCAGTTCCATGAATGCACGATATAAGCGGTTGATTTATTTATCTTAATGGCTGTCTGGGCTATACTCCCCAGCCGCTTTTACGTCGATCCGGAATTACCCCTTCGCAGTCGCACCAGGGGAATTCAGCCAATGAAAGGAGTTCTACCGTGCTTGAAGCATACCGCGAACACGTGGCCCAACGCGCCAGCCAGAATATTCCCCCCAAGCCCCTCAATGCCGAGCAGGTTGCGGCACTGCTGGATCTGCTACAGGCCCCACCCGCAGGCCAGGAAGAGTACCTGTTGGACCTGATAACCAATCGCGTGCCCCCGGGTGTGGATGAGGCCGCCTACGTCAAGGCCGGCTTTCTCTCGGCCATCGCCAAGGGCGAGACCGAGTGCGGCCTGATCGACCGCAGCATGGCAATCGACCTGCTGGGCAATATGCACGGCGGCTACAACATAGAGACCCTGGTCGGACTGCTGCAGGATGAGGAGTACGCCGAGCAGGCCGGCGCGGAATTGAAGCACACCCTGCTGATGTTCGAGGCCTTCCACGACGTGGCTGAGTTGGCCGCACAGGGCAACGCCACCGCCAAGGCTGTCATGCAGTCCTGGGCCGACGGCGAGTGGTTTACCTCACAGGATGCCGTGCCCGAGTCCATTAAGGTCTCGGTTTTCAAGGTGACCGGCGAAACCAATACCGATGACCTGTCTCCCGCTCCCGACGCCTGGTCGCGCCCGGATATTCCCCTGCACGCCCTGGCCATGTACAAAATGACGCGCGACGGCCTGGAGCCCGATGAACACGGTGTTACCGGACCCATGAAGCAAGTCGCGGATATCCAGGCCAAAGGTCTGCCGGTCGCCTTCGTGGGCGACGTTGTGGGCACCGGCTCATCGCGTAAATCCGCAACCAACTCGGTACTGTGGTTTTTCGGCGATGACATCAGCGGCGTGCCCAACAAGAAGGGCGGCGGTATCTGTATAGGCGGCAAGGTCGCGCCCATTTTCTACAACACCATGGAAGACGCCGGCGCACTGGTATTCGAAGCGCCCGTAGACAATCTGGGCATGGGAGACGTCATTGAAATTCGCCCCTACGACGGCAAGATCCTCTCCGAGTCCGGTGATGTTCTCAGCGAATTCGAGCTCAAGTCCGAGGTTCTGCTGGACGAGGTGCGAGCCGGTGGTCGCATCAATCTGATCATCGGCCGCGGCCTGACTACCCGCGCCAGAGAGGCCCTGGGGCTGGGCGAATCTGACTTGTTCCGCAAACCCGAGCAGCCGGAAGATACCGGCAAGGGCTTCACCCTGGCCCAGAAAATGGTCGGCAAGGCCTGTGGCACCGATGGCATCCGCCCCGGCACCTACTGCGAGCCGCGCATGACCACAGTGGGTTCCCAGGACACCACCGGCCCGATGACCCGTGATGAACTGAAAGATCTGGCCTGCCTGGGTTTCTCCGCAGACCTGACCATGCAGTCCTTCTGTCATACGGCGGCCTACCCCAAGCCGGTGGATATCGATACCCAGCACAGCCTGCCGGATTTCATTATGACCCGTGGCGGCGTATCCCTGCGCCCGGGTGATGGCATCATCCACTCCTGGCTGAATCGCATGCTGCTGCCAGACACCGTGGGCACCGGTGGCGATTCCCACACCCGTTTCCCCATGGGAATCTCCTTCCCCGCCGGCTCAGGCCTGGTGGCTTTTGCCGCCGCCACCGGTGTAATGCCGCTGGACATGCCTGAATCAGTCATGGTGCGCTTCAAAGGCGAAATGCAGCCGGGCATCACCCTGCGTGACCTGGTGCATGCCATTCCCTATTACGCCATTCAGGAAGGCCTGCTGACGGTCGACAAGAAAGGCAAGAAGAACATTTTCTCCGGTCGCATCCTGGAAATCGAGGGTCTCAAAGACCTCACCGTGGAACAGGCTTTCGAACTGTCGGACGCGTCCGCTGAACGCTCCGCTGCCGGGTGTACCATCGCCCTGGACGAGGACACCATAGCGGAGTACCTGCGTTCCAATATCGTGCTGCTGCGCTCTATGGTTGCCGAGGGCTACGGTGATCGTCGCACTCTGGAACGCCGGGCCGTCAAGATGGAAGAGTGGCTGGCCAACCCGACCCTGATGAAAGCGGACGCCGATGCCGAATACACGGCCGTAATCGAGATCGACCTGGCCGACATCAAGGAGCCCATCGTCTGCGCACCCAACGACCCGGACGATGCGCGCCTGCTTTCCGCGGTCGCCGGAGACAGTGTGGACGAGGTATTTATCGGCAGCTGCATGACCAATATCGGCCATTTCCGCGCCGCTGGAAAATTGCTGGAGAGGCACAAGGGAGGTATTTCCACCCGCATGTGGATCGTGCCGCCAACACGCATGGACGAGCACCTGCTGATGGAAGAAGGCTATTACAACATCTTCGGTGCAGCCGGCGCGCGCACGGAAATGCCGGGCTGCTCCCTGTGTATGGGCAACCAGGCCAGGGTGGCCGCCAACTCCACCGTGCTGTCGACCTCCACCCGCAACTTTCCCAATCGTTTGGGAGACGGCGCCAACGTGTACCTGACTTCCGCTGAATTGGCTTCCGTGGGCGCTATCCTCGGGCGCTTACCAACGCCAGAGGAGTACCTGAAGTTCGCCAGTGATCTTGACGCAATGTCGGATGAAATCTATCGCTATATGAACTTCGACCAGATTGTCGAGTTTCAGAAAAGTGCGGAAGAAGGATCCCGTATCGCTGCGGTGGAGATTCAGCAGGTCAGCGCCTGACCAGCGCAAAATGGGGGGTGGTCGGAACATTTTCCGACCATCATCGTCCCCGGACAATACGGGCTGGCGACCAGGGCAGACCTGTAGCGCTATCCTGGCATGCTCACCACGACTGCGGCACTGGTCAACACCAGGCTGGAATAGCTTAATCGCAGGTAGCCGCTAGCGTTCGCGGCCCTTGCGGGGACGGAACTGACGCAGCGCCTGATGGAATTGCTGTTCACTGGCAGCACTTACCGGCGTTTGATAAGCCAATTCGGTATACAAGCCGGTCAGTCTATTGAAGGACTCTGCCCAGTCCGGGCACTCCCTGGAAATCCTGGCCGCGTAATCTGCCGCGGACTCACCCGCCTGTCGGGGATAACCCAGGTTCGCCAGGCGCTCACACACTTTCAGATACTCACGATCCAGTGGCCGTTGGGGACGGATTTCACGTCTGCGCAACAGGCTGATCGCCACGGGCAGCAAGACCAGCGCCCAGGTACCAATGAGGGCGGCAGCAAAACGTCCGGCGCTAATTTCACCGAATACATCGCGCAGCAACTGGAACTGAACCTGGCCGTCAAAACCCACCACCCAGCTCTGCCACTGGTAGGTGAGTGCGTCGTAGCGCAAGCGCAACTGGTTGATCCAGCGGATACTGCGATAGCGCAGGGGCGACAGGGGCGAGTCCGAGAGAAAAGTTCCCTCCGCAGCAACCGCCTCCTCCAGGCCCATCTCGATACGCTGTGGTGCCACCGATGCTGTCGGATCAACCCGGACCCAGCCCTCTTCCGGCAGCCACACTTCAGCCCAGGCATGGGCATCGAACTGGTGCACAATGACAGTTTTATTTACCGGGTTGATCTCGCCGCCCTGGTAACCGGCCACCACCCTGGCGGGAATGCCTGCAGCGCGCATCATCACCGTAAAGGCGTACGCGTAGTGTTCACAAAAGCCGCGACGGCTATCAAACATGAAGACGTCCATACCATCAACATCAGGCAGCAGTGGTGGTTGCAGCGTATAAACAAAGGGCTCCCGGTTAAAGTGCTGCAACACGGCATCTACAAAGGCCTCGTCCGAGCCGGCCTGTGCGCGCAGGGTGCTGGCAAATTGCCGGGTTCTCTGGTTGTCGTTATCCGGCAGGCGCAACTCGACCTCGCGGCGCCAGTCGGAGAGCTCCGTTTCCAGTTGCGCTTGGGGCCATGACCTCACCTGGTACTGAAATTCATCCTCGATCATGACCAGTGAGTACAGTCGAAAATCCGGAGCAGCTAGAATGCCGGGGCGATCCGGTGTGGCGTAGCGCAAACCGAATAACCAGTTCTGCTGGGTGGGCTCCATGATGATGCTGTAGTTCAGCGGCTCACCCTTGGTAACTACCTCCTGTTGCCGTCGCTCCTTGGCGGGAACGTCAAAATAACCGAGGTTACTCCAGGCGCCCTCCTCCAGTTTGCTGAACACCAGGCCGCGCCAGTAGAGCTGTGACTTGACCGGAATCTCCCCCTCAAACTGCACACGAAACGCCACATCGGCGGACTGGCTCAGTTTGGAAATATCCCCGGGCTTCATAAAGTCACTCATACCGGTCTTGGCGGTATGGCTTTTCACCGGCACAGTCCACAGCGGGCCGATGCGTGGGAACAGGAAGAACAGCACCAGCATCAACGGCATCGCCTGCAGCACCATGACACCCGCCAGGCGCATGGTCTTGCGGTTAAAACGATGCTCCCCCGGTTGGTGCAGCGCCACCAGCGCGGTGGTGACAATAATCACATTCAGCAGGCTGTAGAGCACCATGAGTAAATCCTGGGTGAACAGGAATTCGGTAATGCACACGAAATAGCCCAGGAAGATCAATACGTAGGCATCTTTACGCGAAACCAGCTCAATCAACTTCAGGGCAAACGCGGTGAGCAGCAGCGCCACCGTCGGTTCCAGGCCGATCAAGGACCCGAAGCTCAGGTAAATACCGGCAAAGCCACTGACAATCATCACCAGCTTCACCCAGCGCCCGGGGAACGACCAGTGTCCGCGGTACACCTGGATACGCCACAGCGCGGCGAACAGGTAGATCAGCATAATCCATACGGGTATGCGGCCAGCGTGGGGCGCCAGCAGGGTAAACATGCTGATAATTATCCAGGCCAGGGCATTGCGGGGAACCTGCTGCAGCATTTTCATAATTGCCGCTCCGGTAGCCCGTACAGTGCCAGTGTCTTTAGCACCTCGTTGCGATGTTTCTCGCCACTACCCGGCTGGATCTGCACATCGGGGATGCGCAGGCCGTATTCCTCGTTCAGCCGCTCAAACTCCAATGCCCAGTAGCACAGGTGCGACAGGCGCTGTTCAACCGAATGGCCAGGGAACATATCCCAGTCCAACCACACGCTGCGATCGGCATAAGCCGCGTACTGTTTGCTTTGCAAGCCCTGTCCCTTGGCCAGGCCCTTCCAGTGCACCTGCCGCAGGGAGTCACCCCGGCGGTAATCGCGAAAGCCATAGAAATCATCGCTGCCCGCAATCGGTATGGCAGCGCCATCGGGTCGGTCACTGGCCAGCCCCGGCAGCTCTGCGGACACCAGGGGTTGGGGATACACCAGCGCACAAAGATCCAGGTCAATCCAGCTCCAGCAGCGCAACAGCCCCAGCGGATATGTAGATTCCAATAACAGCCGGCCCGGGTTGTACCAGCCACGCCGCCCGACCGGGGCGTGCAGTCGCACCTCCACCTGGTCTTCATCCACCAGGTTGATCAGTGCCTCGGTGCTGTCCGGCCATTGCAGGTACAGCGCGAAGTGGGCGCGCCGCTTGCGCCGGGACACCTGTATATCAAATTCAGCCTGCTGTCCCGGGAAGGCCGACTGGGCGCGCAGCGCACGGATGGTCAGGCCGGATAAATTGGCATAGGTATGCAATATGGCAATAATGAACAGGGTGGCCAGCAGGAAGGTCAGCGCGTAGCTCATATTGTTCTGGTAGTTGATTGCCGTGGTGAGCATCAGCAGCAGGCACAGACCGAAGAAAAATCCTGCGCGGGAGGGAAAGATGAAGATGCGGCGCTGGTCCAGTGTGACCACGCGCGCCGGCGGTATGCGGCGGTTAACCCAGGCGCGAAAGCGCGAACGCAAGCGCTGTCTCAAGCCCTCCCCGCCCTGCGCCTCAGTCAGCATGCGACCAGAGCCCGGCCGGTCAGGCCCGTATCACATCGACGTTGCGCTGCAGTAGTGCCACCAGCGCGGCACCATCGCCGGCGTAGTCTCCCGCCGGCACCAGGCGGTGGGAGGCCACTGACGGCAATACCATCTGCAAGTCCTCCGGCACCACGTGCCCGCGGTTGTGCATTACCGCCCAGGTCCTGGCGCAGTCCAGCAGCGCCAGCGCGCCTCGCGGCGAGAGCCCCACCGCGAACTCCGGTGACTCCCTGGTATAGGCCACCAGGCGCTGCAGGTAATCCAGCAGGTTGTCCGATGCGTGTACGGCGGCTCCTGCCTGGCGGATGGTGTCCAGTTGTTCCCGGTCGATACAGCAACGCAGCGGGGTTCTATCCACCGAGTTGGCGTGTTGCCGCTGGAACATCTCCCGCTCCGCTTTGGCATGGGGGTAACCCAGCTCCAGGCGCATCAGGAAGCGATCGAGCTGCGACTCAGGCAAGGGATAGGTGCCAGACTGGTGAATCGGGTTTTGCGTGGCAACCACGAAAAACGGATCCGGCAATTGCCGGGTTTCCCCCTCCACGGTAACCTGCCCCTCCCCCATGGCCTCCAGCAACGCACTCTGGGTGCGAGGTGTAGTGCGGTTAATTTCATCCGCCAACAGCAGCTGGGTAAAGATAGGGCCGGGGTGAAAACTGAAACTACCATCGTTGCTTTCATACACCGACACACCCAGTATATCCGCCGGCAGCAGGTCACTGGTGAACTGCACCCGTTTCCAGGACAAACCCAGGACATCGGCCAGCGCATGCGACAGTGTGGTTTTGCCCATGCCGGGCAGGTCTTCAATCAACAGGTGCCCGCGGGCGAACAGGCAGCACAAGGCCAGGCGTATCTGCGCCTCCTTGCCCAGCAGGACCCGGCCCACCTCGGCCACGGCTGCGTCTATAACGGCCTGAATTTGCATAGTTGGGATGACCTTATATTGCTGATGTCAGGGCAGCGTCTCGAAGCCACGTTGCAGGTCGGCCTTGAGATCGTCAAGGTGCTCCAGGCCGACTGCCACGCGAATCAGGTTATCGGCAATACCCGCCGCCGCCCGGTCGGACTCACTGAGCCTGCCGTGGGTAGTCGTGGCCGGATGTACAATCGTGGTCTTGGTATCGCCCAGGTTAGCCGTAATGGACATGATGCGAGTCGCATCAATACAGTGCCAGGCCGCATCGCGGGCACCTTTGACCTGGAAAGACAGCACACCACCGAAGGCGCTTTGTTGCGCCCGGGCCAGACTGTGGCCGGGATGGTCTTCCAAACCGGCATAGTAAACCTTTTCCACGCAGGGCTGCTCACGCAACCAGTGGGCGAGCTCCAGTGCCGAGGCACTGTGGGCTTCCATGCGCAGGCGCAATGTCTCCAGCCCCTTGAGAAAGACCCAGGCATTAAACGGACTCATGGTAGGGCCACAGGTGCGCAGGAAGGTCACCACCTCCTCCATATGCGCGGCGTTGCCAACCACTGCACCACCCACACAGCGGCCCTGGCCATCCAGGTATTTGGTGGCCGAGTGCGTCACGATATCGGCGCCCAGGGACAGCGGAGTCTGCAGCGCGGGCGTGCAGAAGCAGTTATCCACTACCAGCAGGCAGGCATGGTCACGCGCAAGCTGTGCCATCGCACCCAGGTCCGCCACCTCACACAGGGGATTTGAGGGTGTTTCCGTAAACAACATGGCGGTATTGGATTGGATAGCTGAGCGCCAGGCGTCGATATCCTGCAGCGGCACAAAACTCACCGCCACGCCGAACTTGGTGAGGTACTTGCCAAACAGGTTGGTGGTTGTGCCGAACACGTCACGGGAACACACCACGTGGTCGCCTGACTCGAGCAGCGCCATACAGGTGCTTAGGATGGCGGCCATTCCAGAGGCTGTGGCTACCGCCGCCTCGCCTCCCTCCAGTGCCGCAATACGCTGCTCAAAACTGCGTACCGTGGGATTGGTGTAGCGGGAATAAACATTGCCGGCAACTTCGCCGGAAAACCGACCCGCTGCCTGGGCCGAATCGTCGAACACATAGCTGGAAGTGGTAAAAATGGGCTCACAGTGCTCGCCTTCCGCCGTGCGGTTAATGCCCGCGCGCACCGCCAGGGTATCCAGGTGTGCATTGCGCAATGGGTCGTTGTCGTCATTCATGGCAAATTAAACATCATTGTGCAGGCCGACAACCGCGCCATCTTCCTGCAGTGCTGCTCTCCTCTCGGTTTGGGCCTCATCATTGCGCAGAGACTCAACCCTATCAAGGTAATTCTGGTCTACATCTCCTGTGATATATTCACCATTGAACACCGAGCAATCAAAGCCCTGGGCGTCGGGGTTGCCCTCCAGGGAACTGCGCACCAGGTCGTCCAGGTCCTGGTAAACCAACCAGTCTGCCCCAATCAGCTCGCGCACCTCATCCACGGAATGGCCATGGGCGATCAACTCGGTGGCGGAGGGCATATCGATACCGTAGACATTGGGGAAACGCACCGGCGGCGCGGCGGAGGCAAAATAGACATTGCGCGCGCCCGCTTCGCGAGCCATTTCGATAATCTGCCTGCAGGTCGTTCCGCGCACAATGGAATCATCCACCAGCATCACATCCTTGCCGGCAAATTCCAGGGGCACCGGATTCAGTTTCTGACGCACGGATTTCTTGCGCTGGCTCTGCCCCGGCATGATGAAGGTGCGGCCGATATAACGGTTCTTCATAAACCCTTCGCGAAACTTGATACCCAATTCCGACGCCATGGACTGCGCGGCGATACGACTGGTATCGGGAATCGGAATGATCACATCGATATTCAACTCGGGGCGGACTTTGCGTATTTTTCGCGCCAGAGCTTCACCCTGGCGCATGCGGGTCTTGTATACCGAGATGCCGTCCATCAATGAGTCCGGGCGGGCGAAATACACATGCTCGAAAATGCAGGGCCGCAGTTGCGGATGCTCAACACATTGGCGGCGATGAAGAATGCCGGCATTGTCTATAAATATAGCTTCTCCGGGTGCGACATCTCCCAACAGGGTGTAGCCCAAGACGTCAAGTGCCACGCTCTCCGAGGCAATCATGTACTCCTTGCCCTGGTCGTTTTCACGCTCGCCCACCACCAGCGGACGGATGCCCATGGGGTCACGAAACCCCACAACGCCGTGGTTGACCAATAATCCAACGGCGGCATAGCCACCGCGACAGCGTTTGTGCACGGCCTCAACCGCTTTGAAGATGTCATCAGCAGCCGGGCTCAGTTTTCCCAGGGTCTGTAATTCATGGGCAAAAATATTCAGCAGCACCTCAGAATCTGAATCTGTATTGAGGTGGCGAAGGTCGTCCTGGAACAGTTCACGGGTCAGCTGCTCGGAATTGGTGAGGTTGCCGTTATGCGCCAGGGCGATTCCATAGGGCGAGTTGACATAAAAGGGCTGTGCCAGCGCAGGCCCTGAACTGCCTGCAGTAGGGTAGCGTACGTGACCGATTCCCATGCTGCCCTGCAGCCGCTGCATGTGGTGCTGACGAAATACATCGCGCACCAGGCCCTCGCTTTTGCGCAGGCTGAATTTTCCTCCCATGCAGGTAACGATACCCGCCGCGTCCTGCCCCCGATGCTGCAGCACGGTCAGGGCATCGTATATATCCGGCGCGATATCTGTCTTGGCGACTATTCCAACAAGACCACACATTCAGCAATTACCTCATAGCATCCAGGTTCAGGTTGTCATCCCGGACCACTGGGGTGCCCCGAGTTGCCGGAACAGGTTCTGGGTCCACTGTGCCAGCATATCAAGCTGCGGCATCAGCTGAGACTGATGCAGCCACTGTAAATCTCCGGGCGGCACCAACTGGCGCAGCACGAAGGCGCACACCAGAATCAGGATAACGCCCCGTGCAAAACCAAACACCGTACCCAGCAGCCGGTCCAATACGCTCAGTCCGGTCACTTTGACCAATTGCCTGGCCAACATGCCCAGCAAACTCCCCAGCATCAATGTGCCGACGAAGAGAATAGCGTAAGCCGCTACATAGCGCCCGGTGATATTGCTGATCCAGGTTGCCAGCAGGCTCGCCATCTGGTCGACAAACAGGTTGGCAACGACAAAGGCCGCTACCCAGGCCGCCAGTGAGATGGCTTCCCTGACAAACCCTCGCCAAACACTGAGCAGGGTCGAAACGGCCAGCACCACGATAATGACCCAGTCCAGCCAGTTCAGCATGGTCCAGACCACCACTAGCTGGCTCCCACTGTGCAGTGGCGTTGCTCTTTGACCAGGTCCGTCGCGGTTTTCGGCCCCGGCGCCACGCGGCTCAAGGCACGTACCGCACAATCATGGAGCTGACGCCAAACTCGCGATCAATATCAGTTTTCAGGCGCTCAAGCTGCGCGCGCTCGAATTTAGGTCCCACATAGACACGATAAAGCTCCTTGCCATTGCTCCTGATCTTACGGGTATACGCCTTGCGATCTTTAGCCAACAACTGTTGGCGTAGTTGCTCTGCTTTATCCGCGGCGCTGACACTGGCCACCTGCAAAATCCATGCGATAGGGACGCCCTGTTTATCCAGCGCCAGCTTTTCCGGCGCAGTGGAGCGCGTGGGCACATCGGCTGGCTGCACAGGTTCAGTGGCCGCCGGGACAGGCGCTGACGGCGCCGGGTCGGTCCCCACCTGTGGCAACGCAGAGGCAATAGTCTCTGGGGCCGGTTCTGGCTCAGGCTCTGGCTCCGGTTCTGCCCCTTCGACTTCAGCAATGTCCTGCCTGGCTGCCACTACAATAGTGGGCCGCAGGCCGACCTGATCGGGGGGCTCGATCGGACTGCTATCCACCTGCGGCCGAGGCGGCATTCGGCGCTGCTCCTCCGCCGGCTGGCTTCCGGGTTCTACAAATATGATAGGCCAGAATACCACGCCCA
>JARFQU010000039.1 GCA_029287595.1 Halioglobus sp.
ACTGCTTCTCTCATTTTGTTTCTCCAGTATTTTCTGTTGGTACCCGGACTTGTTCCCGGTTCAGTAGCGCAGCCTAGGAACGCTGGCTGGAACAGGAAACAATCTCGCCCGTCATATAGCCCGAATAGTCCGAGGCCAGGAACATCATCACGTTAGCCACTTCCCAGACCTCCGCGGCCCGCCCGAAGGCTTCCTTCGCGGCAAGTTCCTCCAATAACTCCATCGGTGTGGTCTTCTTCAAAAACTCGTGGAAGGCGATAGATGGCGATACCGCGTTGATACGCACCCCGTGATCCGCGGCTTCCAGAGCCGCACAGCGGGTCAGGGCCATCACCCCGGCTTTCGCCGCCGCGTAGTGGCACTGCTCCTTTTGCGCCCGCCAGCCCAGCACCGATGCATTGTTGACGATCACCCCCGCGCCCCGGGGTTGCATCTTGCGCAGCATGGCACGGGTCATACGCATGGTGCCGGTGAGGGTAATGTCCAGCACCCGGGACCACTCATCGTCCTGCATATCCACCAGCAGTCGGGTGCCACCCAGTCCGGCATTGTTGATAAGCACGTCCACGCCGTCCATCTGCGACTCCGCCGCCTCCACCAGTGCCTGCACATCCGCCTCGTCGGTGACATTGGCCAGCCGGCCATAGACCGCTTCCAGCCCGGTTTCAGACTGGAGTGTGGCGACCGCCTTTTCCAATCGGCCCTCGTGAATGTCGCTGATCATCACCGCCCGGGCGCCCTCTTCCGCGGCGCGGGTGGCAGCGGCAAAGCCGATACCCGCGCCCGCGGCGGCGGTAATCAATACCGATTTGCCTGCCAACAGGTTGTGTCCCTTGACATAAGGTGGTGGTTCTTTCAGGGCCATGCTCTTCTCCTCTAGCCGCGGGGCTCGCGGGGCATACCCAGCGCACGCTCGGCGATAATATTACGTTGAATCTGGTTGGTGCCGCCGTAGATGGTATCCGAGCGGGTAAACAGATACATGGACTGCAGGCGATTCAACTCGTAGGGGCCAGCGTCAAGGATTTCACTCTCGGCGCCCAGTATATCCATGGCGAGCTTGCCCAGGTTGCGGTGCCAGGTGGCCCAGTACAACTTGTAGATCATGGCCTCTTTTTGCAGGCTGCCGTCATCACCGCCACCGGAAAGCATGCGCATACTGTTGAAACGCATGATACGCAGCCCCACGTGGGCATCGGCGATGCGCTGTCGGATGGCCGGATCCTGAGCCGCGCCGTTTTCCCGCGCCACACGAATGATCTCGTCAAACTCGTTCTGGAACAACATCTGCTGTCCCAGGGTGGATACGCCGCGCTCAAAGCCCAGCAGGCCCATGGCGACCTTCCAGCCCTCCCCGGGCAGGCCGACAATATCCTGCGCAGAGCAAACCGCCTCGTCGAAAAACACCTCGTTGAATTCAGATGTGCCGGTCAACTGTTCGATAGGCCGTACCTCCACGCCGGGCTGGTCCATGGCCACCAGAAAAAAACCCAGGCCTTTATGACCCACCGAATCGGGATCCGTGCGCGCCAGCACGAAGCAGTATTGCGACTCGTGCGCCAGGGAAGTCCAGACTTTCTGACCGCTTATCTGCCACTGCTGGCTGTCTTCATCAAAACGCGCCCGGGTTTTTACATTGGCCAGGTCGGAACCGGCATTGGGTTCAGAGTAACCCTGGCACCACAACTCCTCGCCCCTGAGGATGCCGGGCAGGTACCGCTGTTTCTGCTCCTGACTACCAAAGGCGATCAGGGTGGGGCCGGTGAGGGTCTCACCAATATGCCCCATGCGACCCGGGCCGCCCGCGCGGGCATACTCCTCGTTGAAGATCACCTGCTGCTCGATACTGGCAGCACGACCGCCGTACTCCCGGGGCCAGCCGATGCAGGTCCAGCCACCCCGATGCATCCTGGCCTCCCAGGCCTTGCGCTCCTCAACGTACATATGCTCGTCGCCGGGGCCGCCGCGAAAACGAATTTCCTCGAACTCGCCACACAGGTTATCCCGCAGCCAACCGGCGATCTCTTCGCGAAACTGCTCGTCCGCAGCACTGAAACTCAATTTCATGCGGCGACCTCCCCGTCCAGCAGTTGCCGCGCCAGGCGTTCCCGATGGTAAGCCGCGTTGCCCAGGAAGGTCTCGGTAGATTTGGCGCGCTTGAAATACAGTTGTATGTCGTATTCCGCGGTAAAACCTACCCCGCCGTGCAACTGGATACCGCAACCGGCGTTAAAGAAATACGCATCCGAGCAATAGGCCTTGGCAATACTCGCCGCCTCGGGCAATTCCGCTGCCATTGGCCCGCCTGTGAGCACCTCATCCGCAACACAAGCCGCGTAATAGATCGCGGAGCGCCCCGCTTCGGCTTTCAGCATCATGTCGGCGGCCTTGTGTTTGACCGCCTGGTAAGAGGCGATAACCCGACCAAACTGCACCCGCTCCTGCAGGTAGGCCAGGGTGATGTCCAGTGACTGCTGTGCACCGCCCACCTGGTCCGCGGCGATAGCGACAGCCGCCAGGTCGATAATCTTCGACAACTGCGGCCAGGCATTCCCCGCCTCGCCCATCAATGCGCTGGAAGGAACGTGCACCTGGTCGCATACCAGTTGCGCCTGCTTGCGGGTCTGGTCCATGGTCGGCAACCACTGCCGCGATATCCCGGCGGTTTCAGCTGGCAACACGAACAGGCTGATACCCTGCTCTCCTTCGCTGCCGGGCAACCGCGCGGCGACCACCAGTATGTCCGCGGTATGCCCGTCGGGCACGAAGCGGTAGCTGCCGTTGATCAGATAACCATCACCGGACGGCTCACAGGTAGCTTCCACCGCCGCGGCATCCCAGCGGCCACTCATTCCCGTGTAGGCCAGCGTACCGGTACTGCCGGCCACAATCTGCGCCAGGTAATCGGTCTTCTGCGCCTCGTCCGCGGCCAGCAACAGGCTGTTGGCGGCCAGGCAAACCGTGGCATAGAAAGGGGAACACAACAGGTAGCGCCCCATCTGCTCCAGCATCGCCACCAGCTCCACATAGCCCAGGCCCATACCGCCGTATTGTTCCGGGATATGAATGGCCTGCCAGTACATCTGATCGCAGATACGCTGCCACAAGTCCAGGTCGTAACCCGACTCCGTGGCCATGGCCGCGCGCACCGCTTCACTGGTGGAAACCTCCGCCAGGAATGCCTGCGCGGTATCGCGGATCATTTCCTGTTCTTCTGTAAACCTGAATTCCATATTAACTCCGTGAGCCTGGCGCCTCAGGTGCCCCAGACTTTTTGCGCCGGCACTTCCCCTGCCAGCAAGGTCGCCATGGCTTCGCCAATTTCAGCCGGTGCCCAGGCGGTATCGCGATCCACGCCATCGGTAGTGCGCCAGCCATCACAGATACAGATCCGCGCACCCTCGGCTTCAAACACCCTGCCGCTGACGTTTGCGGCTTCAGTGGAGGCCAGCCAGGCCAACAGGTTGGAAACATTCTCCGGTGCGAACCTGTCGAAGCTGCCGTCTTCCGGCTTGGCCATGCGCTGTGCCATTTCCGGAACCGCGGTGGTCATCCCGGTGCGCGCGGAGGGCGCCACCGCATTCGCGGTAATGTTGTAACGGCCCAACTCGGCCGCCTGGTTCAGGGTCAGCGCGGCGATACCCGCCTTGGCTGCGGCATAGTTGGACTGGCCAATAGAGCCCTGCAAACCGGCACCCGAGGTGGTGTTGATAATGCGCGCATCCACCGCCTTGCCTTCCTTGGACTGCCCACGCCAGTAGTGCACTGCATGGGAGGTAATACAGAAGTGCCCTTTGAGGTGCACGGCCATGATGGTGTCCCACTCCTGCTCGGTCATGGAGGCAAACATGCGATCGCGATTAACGCCGGCGTTGTTCACTACGATATGCAAATCACCATAGCTGTCGATGGCCTGTTTCACGGCGTTGAGGCTGTCGTCGTAGTTGGTGATGTCGGAGCTGTTGACCGCCGCCTTGCCACCCGCCGCCGTAATCTCGTCGACCACCGCCTGCGCTGCCTCAACGTTGATGTCGTTGACGATGACCGCACAACCCTCGGCTGCAAACACCCGGGCATGGGCCGCACCCAGGCCACCGCCCGCACCGGTTATGATCGCCACTCGTCCTTCCAGTATTTCGCTCATTTTTCTACCTCTTCAATTCAGGTCGATTCTTTTGCCAACCACCAGGAGCCTGCAAATAGTCTGTCCCGGACGCTTCGCGCATTGGAAAAACGATCGCTAAAAACCCTACAAACGCTCAATAATCGTCACGTTAGCTTGACCACCGCCCTCACACATCGTCTGCAAGCCATAACGGCCACCGGTGCGCTCCAACTCGTGCAGCAGGGTCGTCATCAACTTGGTACCCGTGGCGCCCAGCGGGTGACCCAGGGCGATGGCGCCGCCGTTGACGTTGGTTTTCTCGTGGGGATAACCGGTTTCCAGCAGCCAGGCCATGGGCACCGAGGCAAAGGCCTCATTGATTTCCACCAGGTCGATATCTTCCAGTTTCATACCCGATTTCTTCATCGCATAAGCCGTGGCCGGTATCGGCGCGGTCAGCATCCAGATAGGGTCGTCCGCGCGCACACTCATGTGGTGGATGCGGGCGCGGGGCGTCAGGTTGTAGCGTTTCAGTGCGTCTTCAGACACCAGCAGCATCGCCGAGGCGCCGTCACAGGTCTGGCTGGAGACGGCTGCGGTGATGGTGCCCCCGGCTGCCAGGGGCTCCAGCTCTGCCATTTTTTCCATGGAGGTATTGCGGGCCGTCTCGTCCATCTCCACGCCGTTCATGGGCACTACTTCACGATCGAAGCGGCCTTGCTCCATCGCCTGCAGCGCGCGGGTGTGGGACTCCAGCGCAAAGGCTTCCATCTGCTCCCGGGATATCTGCCACTTGTCGGCGATCATCTGCGCCGAGTTGAACTGCGATACCGGCGTATCGCCATACCGGGCCACCCAGCCCTGGCTACCGGAGAAGGGGTCTTTAAAACCCAGGGGCTCGGCAGCAATCATGGCGGCGGAAATGGGAATGCTGGACATGGTTTGCACACCGCCCGCGATGACCACATCGTTAACGCCGGCCATAATCGCCTGGGCGGCAAAGTGCACCGCCTGCTGGGAGGAGCCGCACTGGCGATCCACGGTGGTGCCGGGCACCTCGTCGGACAGGCCAGCAGCAAGCCAGCAGGTACGGGCGATATCACCGGCCAGGGGCCCGATGGCGTCCAGGCAACCAAAAATCACGTCGTCGTAGTCGACATCCGGGATGCCATTGCGCTCGACGAGGGACTTGAGCACGTGGGCGCCCAGGTCGGCTCCGTGTACCTCGGACAAGCCACCGCGGCGCTTGCCGGTGGGGGTGCGTACCGCGTCTACAATATAGGCGTCTGCCATTGCTTTATTCCTCTGGTTACTAAATCAGTCAGCTGAAAGTTCCCACGGCGCCCAGCTGGGCCTCGTCGGAAAAAATGTATTGCGCCACCCGGGCCTTGTGGTACCCGGCGTCGCCCCAGGTGTTGGCCAGCGCCCAGGCCTTCTTCATAAAAATATGCAGGTCCACTTCCCAGGGGTAGCCCATGGCGCCGTGCACCTGGACACTATTCTTTGCCGCCAGGTTTGCCGCTGCGCAGGCCACCAGCTTGGCGTGGGACACAGCCCTGCCGGCGCGCACTTCATCCATGGCGATACTGTAAGCGGCCCGGTGTACCGGCGCCTTCGCATACTCCAGGGCCACGGCGACATTGGCCATATGGTGTTTCACCGCCTGGAAGGAGCCGATCAGCTTGCCGAACTGCTGACGCTCCCCGGTGTACTGCACCGACATATCCACCATGCGCTGAGCCAGGCCCAGGGCCTGGGCAGCGGCACCCAGTGCGCCGCGATTCAGGGTCTTGCCGGTTAAGTCCACCGCAATATCGCCGGTAACCGCAGGCGCCGCGTCAGCGGGAATATCCACCCCATAGAGGCGGCGCGAAGGATCGACCGACTCGTTGTGCCGCAGGCTCACCTGTTCCGGCGTCAGCGCATAGATTGCATCGCCGCGCTGCAGCAACAGCAGATCCGCCACATGGGCATCCTCCACCAGCAGGTTCTGCTCCAGTCCCACCAGGGCTTTGGCTTGCCCGGCGGCAATTTTCGGCAACCACTGGGCCGCCAGCTCTCCACCCAGGTCACTCAGCAGTGGTACCGCAACCAGCGCGGTATGCACCAGCGGCTCGGGCAGTGCGACATAACCACACTCCTGGGCCAGGAGGATGAAATCCACCTCGTTCATACCCAGTCCGCCGTGTTCTTCAGGGACGGTCATGCCCACCAGGCCGAGATCGGTCAGCTGCTGCCACAGCAGGTGTTCGCGGCCCGTGTCGCTTTGCCAACTGGCGCGAATCCGTTCGGGGGTGACTTCATTGAACAGGAAATCCCGCACCGATTCCTGAAACAGCAGCTGTTCTTCTGTAAACGTAAAATCCATAGCTACCTCGGCATCCCCAGCATTCTCTCGGCAATGATATTGCGCTGTATCTCATTGGTTCCCGCATAGATTGGCCCGGACTGCGCAAACAACCAGCCGTCCAGCCAGCTGCCCACGCCCACGGCATCCGGCGCGAGGGGCAACAGCTCCGCCCGCGCCCCCAATATGCTCATCGCGGTGGCGTGCATGTTCTGGTCCAGCTCGGACCAGAAGATTTTATTGGTGGAGGATTCCGCGCCGATCTTGCCACCCTGGCTGAGTCGGCAGGCCGTCTGGTAAGTAGTGAGACAGTAACTCTCAGCATCCAGGTAGGCGCGAATGACCGCGTCTTTTACCGCCGGGTCGTGATCGGCCGTTGCAGAATTCTCCCGGTACAATTCCACCAGGCGCCGGGCTGTTTCCTGAAAGCGCGCCGGGGAACGCAACATCAGGCCGCGCTCGAAGCCGGCGGTGGCCATGGCCACGCGCCAGCCCGCACCCTCGTCACCCAGTCGGTTATCCACCGACACTTCCACGTTATCAAAAAATATTTCGGCGAAGCCCGGCAGTCCGTCCAGCTGCGGAATCGGCCGCACTGTAATACCGGGCGTATCCAGGGGAACCAGGATAAAGGTGAGGCCGTGATGCCGCTCGGACTCGGGGTCGGTGCGAAACATGCCAAAGCACCAATCGGCCCACACCGCCCGGGTCGACCAGGTCTTCTGGCCGTTAATCACGTATTTATCGCCCACCAGTTCCGCGCGAGAGCGAATCGCCGCCATATCGGAACCCGCATTGGGCTCGGACCAGCCCTGGGACCAGACCTCTTCACCATTGGCCATCTTAGGCAGGATGCGCGCTTTCTGTTCCGGCGTGCCGTATTCCATCAGGGTGGGCCCCAGCAGGAATATACCATTCTGGTTAACCCGCAAGGGCGCCCTGGCGCGGTAGTACTCTTCCTCAAAGATCAGCCATTCAATCAGGTCGCAGCCACGACCGCCCAGTTCCTCAGGCCAGGTCACCATGCCCCAACGGCCCTCGTTGAGAACCGCCTCCCACTCCCTATGCTGCTGGAAGCCCTGCTCGGTATCAAAACTCTGCAGTGGCTGCGCAGGTGCGTTGGCCGCCAGCCAGGTGCGTATCTCCTGCCGGAAGTCGCGCTGTTCCTTGGTAAATGCCAGATCCATAACCGTTTATCCGTTCAAATCGCCTAAAAATCCGCTTCGCGCTTCTCTACGAAAGCATCCCGTGACTCCTGGGAGTCACCCATGGTGTAGGCCTCCAGGGTAAAACCCTGCTCCCAGCGATATTTGTCTTCCAGGTTGCCGTCTTCGATACCGGTGAGCGCCTCTTTCGCCAGCTTCACCATGGCGGGAGACTTCGCGGCAATCTTGCCCGCGATTTCCCGGGCGGCAGGCAGCAGCTCTTCCAGCGGTACGACTTTTTCCACCGCACCCAGGCGGTATGCCTCCTGGGCGTCGATGAACTCACCGGTAAAATACATATAGCGCACTTTCTGTACCGGGAACATGCGTTGCAAGTGAGCCCCGCCACCCATGGCGCCGCGATCGATCTCGGGTACGCCAAAGCGCGTGCACTCTGACGCCACCAGGATATCCGCCGCACCCGCCATGCCGATACCGCCACCCAGTACGAAACTGTGCAGGGCCACGATCACCGGTTTGGGGTTGCGATGAATGGCGCGAAACGTTTCGTAATTGCCCTTGTTCACGTCCACGATCTTGCCGGGATCCGCCGCCAGTTCCTTGATATCCACACCCGCGCAAAAACCCTTGCCCGATGCGGCAATAATGATTACCCGCACCTGCTCGTTAACACCCAGGGCGTCTATCTGTTCTGCGATAGCAAACCAGCCGGCGCTGTCAAAGGCGTTGACCGGCGGGTGATTGAGAATCATCTCCGCCACGCCATTGTCGATAGTGATATTGAAAGGCTTGGACATAGTTGTTTCCTTTACTCAGTTGTTTTCCACGCGCAGGGCCAGCAAGGCGAGTCTCTGCTCTGCCTGCTCTACAATCGAGTCGACCAGGTCTTTACAGCTCAACAGCTCATCGATGACCCCGGCAACCTGACCGCTGGGCAGCACCCCCAGCGAAGGCCGCCCATCCACCATCGCCTTCTGGATAATCATCGGCGCGTTGGCGGACATGATGGCCTGGGCCGCCGTCATCTCATCATCCTTGCTCATGGCTATTGCCGACTTGAGCAGAGAGAAGAAGGTGGCGCCGGTGTGTTTGCGAAAGGCCAGGCCGTTGCGCAGGGCAATCAGCAGCTTGCGGAAGCTGCCCGCTTTTTCCAGGTCAGACAGCAGCTCATTCATGATCATGCGCTGGGGCAGGCCGTCCATCGCCCTGGATACGACAATCTCACCCGGGTTGTTGCAATCGATATAGCGCTGCAGAGTCTCCCTGGGCACCGGGCTCTCCTCGGTCATCAGAAAACGCGTGCCCATGGCGATACCATCCGCGCCCCAGGACAGCGCGGCCAGCAAACCCCGGCCATCCTTGAAACCCCCGGCGGCCACCACCGGCACCTTGTCACCCACCGCGTCGATGACCTGCGGAATCAATAGGGTTGTGGGAATCGCGCCGGTATGCCCGCCGCCCTCACCGCCCTGTACCGTCACCACATCGGCTCCCAGCTCGACGGCCTTGATGGCGTGTTTGGGCAGTCCCACGGTGGGCATGCAAACCACGCCCGCATCTTTCAGCTTGCCGATAAACTCAGGTCCGGGGGAGCGGGAATAACTCACCGCCTTGACCCCGTGACGGATGACCATATCCACAATCTCCGCCGCGTTGGGCTGATACATGTGGAAGTTAACCCCGAACGGTTTATCCGTGAGTTCCTTCACCCGCAGGATATCGCGCTCAATCTCGTCGGCGGGAATCGTCGCTCCCGCGAGAAAGCCGAAGGCACCCGCGTTGCAACTGCCCGCCACCAGCCGCGGGTCGGCTACCCAACCCATGGCGGTCTGCACAATGGGGTAACGGCAGCCCAGCTTCTCTGTCAATCGCGTTTCAAGCATGCGTATTACCGCCCCTCAGGAACGGTCTCCCGGGGGGTTGTCCTTGATCTGGTGGGCCCGCTGGTTGTGCGGGTCCATGGCGGCGATAATCGACAATTGCTCCAGTGTGGGCGCTGCAGTGGGCGGCACCTCGCCGGGAATATGTACCTCATAGCCGGTGTTTTCCTGCACCTGCTCCGCGCTGATACCAGGATGCAGGGAGACCAGGCGCACCTGGTGATCCGGCCCGCCGAAATCCATCACGCACAGGTCGGTCACCACCAGGCGAATATCGATATCATCCAGGGAGTGTCCCCTGGGCAGCCGCGCCGGGTTGTAGCCAATGGAGGACACAAAATCACATTCACCGTCCATAAATACCCGGGTGTTATGACTGGGCACGAAAAAGCTGTTGGGGTGCGAGATGGAGTTACCCGGGAAGCCGCGGGCACCGAGCATCATTACCTTGGGTTGCTCGTAGGTACCACCCAGGGCCGATGTGTTCGACTGCCCATACTTGTCTATCTGCGTCGGTCCCAGCATGGCGTGACGCTTGCCACTCCATACGTTGTCAAAAATACGCGAAAAGCCCATCCAGCTCTCGGTAGCCGGTACAAAATCCTCGCTGCGACTACCGATAGGGTTCGGCTCGCTCAACATCCAGGCCTCGGAGTCGGTCATCATCAAATCCGGGTTGGTGGTTTTCATCGCCAGGCTGGCGGCCAGGCGCGGAATAACGCCGATGCCGGTTGCCAGTACCTCGCCTTCATTGGCGAAGGCCTGGCTGGCGGCCACAATACATAGTTCGGCCAGTGTGTAATCAGTTGCTGCAGTCATAATCCTGTTCTCCTTGGCCGCTCAGTACGTGGGAAGTTCAATGGCGCGGATGGCCTCAAGGCCGCCCACATTCTGCTGGTACTCCTCCTCGGAGGCGCCCAGGAACTGCTCACAGTAGCCGGCGAAACCGGCCTCCTCCCTGGCGGAAGCGACATAGGCCTTGAAGTGCGGCACGTCGAAGCCATACAGCGGAGAACAGGAGCTGGGATGGGCGCCACCGGGTATCGGCACCACGCCTGTAGTTGCTGAGCGTTCCCAGTGCACCATGCGCGCCTGGGCCGGGTCATGAAAATAGTCTGTAGACACCAGTTCATCACAGGAGACATAGGTTTTGTCCGCGGCGCGGGCAAACCAGTCATCCATGTAGTGGTCAGGTCCGGCGATCTGGCACACGCCGCGCTTATCGGCCCGATCCACGTGGATCAGGGACGCATCCAACGGCAGTGCAGGCATGGCCACCCACTCCTTATCATCGTAGGGGCTGTCTATCACCTTGATAGCGGGATTTTTAGTAATAATATCGGTGCCCAGGCCAACCTCGGTAGGAATAAACGGCACGCCCCAGGCCGCCGCACGCAGGCCCAGCAGCATCATGCCCTCGTCAATTTCCATGACTTCGATAGCGGCGCTTTGGCGCGCCTGGCGGAAGTAGGGCTCCAGGGGAATGAAATCCAGCGAAACAAAAGCGAATACCACTTTCTTGACCTTGCCCGCTGCACACAGCATGCCCACATCGGCACCGCCGTAGGACACGATAGTGAGGTCCCGCAGTTCGGAGCGCAGGATTTCACGCACCAGGGCCATGGGCTTACGTCGGGGACCCCAGCCGCCTATGCCAATAGTCATGCCATCGCGCAGTTGTGCCACCACCTGGGCCGCACTCATTTGCTTATCCATTCATTCTTCCTTATCTCAAGCGACAATCCGCGCCATGCGGTAATCGTGTTTCACAAAATTCACACCCAGGGTGCTATCTGTGCGCCGCACACCGGGAATGATGTTGATGCGCTGGTGCACAAACTCAGCCAGGTGCTCGGTGTTGCGCACCATGGTGATAGCCAGGATATCCGAGCGTCCCAGCATCACACCGACAAAGCCCAGCTCTTCAATTTGCGCCAGCGCCTGCGCGACACTGCGGGTCTGGTCGCTGCGCTCCACTTCAATCCAGATATAAGCCAGCGTGGCGTCGCGAAAGCGATCGATATTGGTAACCGCAGTGATGCGAATCAACTTTTCCTCTTCCATGCGCTTGACCCGTGCACGCACCGTACCCTCGGTGACGCCCAGAGCGCCGGCTATCTGACCATTGCTGACCCGCGCATCGCGGGCCAGGTATTCCACGATGGCCTTGTCCACCTCGTCCAACTTACGCCGGGTCATGAAAGGGCACCCAGTCAGGCTGGTTCTTCAACACATCCAAAGCCAGGGCCGGCGTCAGGCGCCGCACCCCGGGTGTACCGGCCAACTGCCGGCTGATCAATTCATCCAAGGCCGGCTGGTCCCGGGCAACCACCAGAATTTCCACGTCCTGGGCGCCAACCACTACATTCACCGAGAACACCTCGGGAATGGCCGCCAGGTCCCGGGCTACCGCTTCCGGAGAACGATTTTCGACCTGCACGCCGATCGCCAGCAGCATGCCGTAACCCGCCGCTTCGATATCCGTTACCGCCACCACACGCATGGTGTTGGATTCTTCCAGGCGACGCACCCGGCCGCGCACCGTTGCCTCGGTGATTGCCAATTCCCTGGCGATGGCGCGGTAGGGCATGCGCCCATCGCGGCGCAGCAGTTCAATAATGGCGTTATCGGTATCGTCCAGCTCGATCAAAGCCGGCTGCGCATTAGCGGCCAGGTTATTCAAGGGGCGTCCCGGGCGGCGAGCTCGCGCAACACATTTTTCATTACCTTGCCGCCGGCATTTATCGGAAACTCATCCAGGAAGCGCACAGTGCGGGGCACCTTGTAGTTAGCCATATTGTCACGGGACCACTGAATCACCGCAGCCTCGTCGAGGCTCGCCCCGGGTGCACGCACGATATAGGCCTGGGCTACCTCACCCATGCGCTCATCGGGCACCCCGATTACCGCCGCCCGGGCCACCCCCGGCATACTGCACAGACTGTTCTCAATCTCCGCCGGATAACAGTTGAAACCGCCGACGATAAACATGTCCTTGATGCGATCGGTGATGCGCACATAGCCATCGGCATCCATCACACCCACATCGCCGGTCTTGAGCCAGCCATCCGTCGTGACGGTGCGCGCGGTCTCTTCGGGGTTATCCAGATAACCGCGCATGACGTTAAAGCCGCGACACCAGATTTCACCCTCGGATCCCGCGGCTACGGTATTGCCGTCAGCATCCACACATTTCATTTCCACCCCGTCCATCGCGCGACCGGAGCTGTGGGAAATGCGTTCGGGGCTGTCATCAGCGCGGCAGATGGACACCACCCCGCAACTTTCGGTCAATCCATAGGCGGTCACCACCACCTCGAAACCCAGTTCGCCCCGCATCTGCTCCACCAGGGAGACAGGTACCGGCGCCGCACCGGTAACTGCCAGGCGCAGGCTGGACAGGTCGAACTCCCCGCGGCGCGGGTGGGCCAACAGTGACTGGTAGATGGTGGGGGGGCCGGGAATCATGGATATCTGCTCCCGGGGAATCTGTTCCAGCACCGCATCCAGGTCAAAACTCATCACCGGCAGCATGCGCGCTCCGCGGATAATGGCCGCGAGCCAGCCCGCCTTGTAGCCAAAGGAATGGAAGAAGGGATTTATAATCAGGTAGTTATCGTCGGCCCGCAGACCCACAGTGGCACTCCAGGTCTCGAAGGTGCGTATATTCTGGCCGTGGCTGGTGATTACCCCCTTGGGCTTGCCGGTGGTGCCGGAGGTAAACAGGATATCCAGGGTATCTTCAGGTGTGATTGCCGCGGCGCGCGCTATCGCTTCCTGCTCGGGCACGCCCTCGCCCGCCGCCAGGAACGCCTCCCAGGGCAGCGCGCCCTCGGCTTCACCGGTGAGCATTACAATCTGTTGCAGATCCGGCAGTTGCTGGTCGCGCAATTGCTCTGGATAGCAAACCCCGAGAAAATCTCCTACGGTAAACAGCAGCCTGGCCCCGCTGGCCTGCAGTATATAGGCTGCTTCGGCGCCTTTCATACGGGTATTCAGGGGTACCAGCACCCCGCCCATGCTCTGGGCACCGATAGCGGCGATAATCCACTGGTAGATATTGGGCGCCCAGATGGCGATGCGATCCCCCTTCTGCAGGCCGGCTGCGAGAAAAGCTCGAGCCGCCTGTACCCGGGCGGCATCCAGGTCGGTATAGCTGATATTGATATCACCGTCGGTGATGGCGATCTGCTGGCCATAGAGGCGTGCCGCGTCGGCAACCACTTGCGGCAGGGTGCGGGCCTGATAGGAATCGTCTGACATAGAGATAACCCGTAACGCAGTCCTGAATTGCTGGGAGGGCTATAGTAGTCACTTCAATGACGTTTTGAAACCATATTTCGTAGAATATTTATATATATATTACGAATAGTGCAAATAGTTATATGCAGATGGCTGCGATAGAACAGCGGGTTGTTTAGCGAATTGGCACCCCCGCGCAAGCGGCGCGGGGGTGGTGACGCCTATTCGGGAAAGGAATACCCCTTGAACTGCTCCCGCAAAGCCACTTTCTGTATCTTGCCGGTGGCGGTGTGGGGCAGTTCATCGACGAACTCCACCGCCTCGGGCGTCCACCACTTGGCGATCTTGCCATCGAACCAGGCGAGCATCTCCTGTTCCGTCAGGTCACCGCCCTCCTGACCGCGAACCACGATAAGCAAGGGCCGCTCGCTCCACTTGGGGTGAAAGTGGCCAATCACCGCCGCCTCCGCCACTTTGGGGTGGTCCGTTGCCACGTTCTCCACCTCGATCGAGGAAATCCACTCACCACCGGATTTGATCACATCCTTGGTGCGATCGGTGATCGCCATGAAACCGTCCGGATCGATTGTTGCCACATCACCGGTTTCGAACCAGCCACTCTCCTCGTGGGCATCGGAACCCTCCAGCTTGAAGTAGCTGGAACAGATCCATGGGCCGCGCACCTTGAGGGAGCCAAATGCCTCGCCATCCCAGGGCAATTCATTGCCCTGATCATCGACAATCTTCATCTCCACGCCAAAGATCGGGCGACCCGCCTTCAGGCGGACTTTTGCATAAGCCTCCTCACTGTAGTCCTCCCTGGATGAGGGACTGGTATTGACGCTGCCCAGCGGGCTCATCTCCGTCATGCCCCAACCGACATGGGTATCCACACCGTATTCGTCAAAATCCTCCATCACCGACAGCGGACAGGCCGCCCCACCAACAATCACGCTGTTGAGGGAGTCCACCCGTTTGCCGGAGGCCTTGAGATAGGCGATCAAACCCAGCCAAACCGTGGGCACCCCGGCGGACATGGTCACGCCCTCTTCATTGATCAGGGCTGCCAGCGTCTCGCCGTCCCCCATTTTATTGCCGGGAAAGACCAGTTTGGCACCCGCGATGGGACAGGAATAAGGCGTGCCCCAGGCATTGACGTGGAACATGGGCACGATGGGCAGTACCACATCCTTGCGCGACAGGCCCATGGTGTCGGGCATCATAGTGGCGTAGGCGTGCAGTATGGTGGAGCGATGTGAATACATGACACCCTTGGGATTGCCGGTAGTTCCCGAGGTATAACACAGCGCGCAGGCGGCATTTTCATCCAGTTCAGGCCACTCGAAATGATCGTCACCGGACGCCACCAGGGTTTCGTAACAAATAACGTTGGCAAGGCTGGTGACGGGCATATTGTCCTCACTGGTCAGCACTATCCAGCCCTTTACCCCGGTACATTCACCTGCCAGCCCCTCGACCAGCGGCACAAAATCCGGATCGAGAAACACATACCTGTCGTCAGCGTGATTGATAATGTAAACCAGTTGCTCTGGAAACAGGCGCGGGTTAATCGTGTGACACACGTAGCCACTGCAGGAGGAGGCATAGTAGGTTTCAAAATGACGATAATCATTCCATGCCAGGGTGGCAATACGATCGCCCTGGGCCAGGTCCCACCCCGCGATAGCGTTGGCCAATTGACGTGCGCGACCAAAGGCCTCCCGGTAGGTGTAACGATGGCGCGGATTGTCGCTGGTCACCGAAACAATTTCAGTATCCCCGTTTACTTTTTCCGCGTGCTTGATGATTGAAGCAATAGACAGGGAAGTGTCCATCATCAGTCCGTTCATGTTGCAGTCCTCGTGCGCGTTATAGCGGCAATTCCAGATTAGATTTCCAGCATCTCCCAGGTGTCATCACCCGGGTGGTTCAGGGCGCGATTCTCCTGGTGCAGCTTGATCAGGTGCGCGCTCAGCGACAGTTTCGCCATTTTATGCAGGCTGGTATTCACATCGTCATAAACCACCTTGACCAGCTCATCCAGGGAGGTGCGACCGGTTTGGTGAAGCCCGTCAATGACCTTACGCTCCCGCTTGAGGCGGTGCTTGACCAGCCAGTCCACCACCGCGCGGGAATCCTCCATCACCTCACCGTGCCCGGGGGCAATAAGTTTGGTCTTGTAGCGCTGCAATAACTGCAGGGACTCGATATAGGCTTTCATATCGCCGCTGGGTGGAATAATGACCACGGTGGAGCCATTCATGATGTGATCACCCGCAAACAGCATTTGCTCTTCCTCCAGGAAGAAACAGAAATGGTTGCTCACATGACCGGGGGTGTGCACGGCGCGCAAGGTAAATTCCGGGGTAGCGAGCACATCATCATGCTGTAGCTCGCGGGTGGGCTTGAACGTATCGTCCTGGAACATATCATCCGCCGGCAACGCCCCGATGACCTCTGCGCCCGTGGCCTGCGCCACGGCCTGCCAGGCTGGGGAGTGGTCCGGATGGGTATGCGTACACACGATCCAGCGGATACGATCACCCGCGGTCTTCAGGATAGCATCGATGTGTTCGGGAATGGCGGGGCCGGGGTCCAGCACTGCCACCCGCTCCTCACCCAGCAGGTAAGTATTGGTGCCTGCGCCCGTCATTACACCCGGGTTGGGTGCCACCAGGCGCCGCACCCGGCTGTTGAGTGCAAAGGGTATGCCGTGATCCAGCACGGGTCAGACCATGTTGCTGATGGCGACATCGGGGTTGACGTCCGCCTCATAGTCAACACCGTCGACTTCAAAGCCGAACAGCTGCAGGAACTCGCGCTTGTAGCCGTCAAAGTCGGACAGGGTCTTGAGGTTATCCGTGTTGATCTCGTCCCACAGATCCGCCACGGCAGCCTGTATCGCCGGATCCAGTTCCTTGCGATCAGCGCGCAACCGCCCCTCCTCGTCGAGATAGGGGCTGTCGTTATACAGGGAATCCCGAAACAGGCCATCCACCTGCTCGATACAACCCTCGTGTATACCCTGCTCTTTCATAACCTTGAACAGCAGTGCCAGGTAAATCGGCATGGCCGGGATCGCCGCGCTGGCCTGGGTGACCACGGCCTTGAGTACCGAAACCCTGGCATCTCCGCCCTTTTTCGCCAGGCGCTGGCGAATATCCACCACGCGCTTGTCCAGGTCTTTCTTGGCCGCACCGATAGTGCCGTGCCAGTAGATGTCCCAGGTCAGCTTTTCGCCTATATACGTGTAGGCGGTGGTCCTGGCGCCATCGGCCAATACCCCGGCCTCGTCCAGGGCGTCGATCCACATCTGCCAGTCCTCACCACCCATTACCGCAACCGTATTGTCGATGTCCTCCTGACTGGCCGCTTCAATGTGAAAATCCTGCACCTCTTCCTTATCCGTATTCACGCCCTTCTGCACAGTGTCACCGCCAATCGGCTTGAGGGTGGAATTGTGTATCACACCCGTTACGGGGTGCTGCCGGCGAGGCGAGGCCAGACTGTAGACCACCAGGTCCACCTGCCCCAGGTCCGCCTTGATGGTGTCGATCGTCTTTTGTTTGATCTCGTCTGAGAAGGCATCGCCATTGATGCTCTTGGCATAGAGACCCTCCTGTTCTGCATACTTGTGAAAAGCCGCGGAGTTGTACCACCCCGCCGTGCCGGGTTTCTTTTCGCTGCCCTCTTTCTCGAAAAAGATTCCCAGGGTATCCGCACCGGCGCCAAATGCCGCCGTAATCCGGGAGGCCAGGCCGTATCCCGTGGAAGCGCCAATCACCAGCACCTTTTTCGGGCCGTTCTCGATGGGACCGTTGGATTTCACATAGTCGATCTGCCTTTTGACATTCGCTTCGCAGCCAACCGGG
The DNA here is from genome assembly GCA_029287595.1 of Halioglobus sp. GTDB lineage: Bacteria > Pseudomonadota > Gammaproteobacteria > Pseudomonadales > Halieaceae > JAACFI01. The sequence continues at coordinate 17,613 of JARFQU010000039.1, forward strand.
TGAGTAGTAATACAGAGAAATCCGCGCACGCGTGGTTTGATGATCATGGGTTCTGGGTCCTGATTAGCGTCAAATGATGCGCGCTGGAATTTCGGTGCCACCCCGGCGCGACTAGCGAGTTTAGCATATCGTTAGCGCCCTGAAACAACCGCCGCTTGTGCCATTGCAGCAGCCGTCTTGTGTTCGCTGTGTACATACAGTTCAATAGCCTCCCCAGCGCAACGATCACAGCCCGACATGCCAGATTCCCCTTTACGCTTTGCCACCCCCGGCGCCTGGACCGACGCGGTGATGGCAGACTTTGACAGCTTTCTGCTGGATCATGCCGCGGCCGAAAAAAAAGCCTCGGGAATGGCTATTTCCATGCTCTCACACTACCCGGACCGGGTAGACCTGGTTACCGCCATGGCCGACCTGGCGGTGGAAGAACTGACCCACTACCGCGAGGTGGTGAAGTGGATTCACCGCCGCGGCCTGGTAACTGCCGCTGACCGCAAGGATCCCTACGTGCTGGCCTTTCGCAAGGCCATCCGCCAGGGCAGCGACGTATACCTGCTGGATCGCCTGCTGACCGCCAGCATCATAGAAGCCAGGGGTGCGGAGCGCTTCGCGCTGGTAGCCAACGCCCTGGAAACCGGAGCGATGAAAAAATTCTACCAGTCCATCGCCCGCTCGGAGGAGCGTCATTACGAGTTATTCCTGGAACTGGCGGAGCACTACCTGGAGCCTGGAATGGTGCAACAAAGGTGGGATGAACTACTCGACATCGAAGCGGATATCGTACAGGCACTGCCCATCAGGGCAGCGCTGCACTGATGCCCGATAGCGTCGCCGGGCGGCGCTACGCGCAGCGGCACATAGAGGCGGGCCTGCCGCAATTGAACTGCCCACAAGGGCAGTGGCGACAGGTACTGGTTATTCCCGCTTACCGCGAGCCCCCCGAACTATTGCAACGCCTGTCCTCACTGGCAGCACAGGCAAGCCACTGCCTGTTCATACTGGTACTGAACCGCCCCGACTCGGACCCCGATACCCAGGCCAATGAGGCGTTGCGCAACGCTGCCCATGCGCTGCATCCGGCGAGCATGGATACGGCAATTTCCAGCTGTTACCTGCTCCCACCCTCGAGCTGCCTGTTCCTGTACGACACGGAGCGGGAACTGGGGCCACTGCCGGCGGGCCAGGGGGTGGGCCTGGCGCGCAAAATCGGCTGTGATATCGCCTGGCAATGGCAGCAGAACGGCGCTATCGCCGGCAACTGGATTTGCAGCAGTGATGCCGACGCCCTGCTACCGCACGACTATTTTCAGCGCCTCAATGACTGTCCCGAAACAGCGGTTGCTGCCACCTATCCTTTCTACCATGCGGCTGGACCCGACCCGCTATGTAACGAGGCCACGGCCCTGTATGAGCTGCGCCTGCACCACTATGTACTGGGCCTGCAGTATGCGGGTTCGCCCTACGCCCACCACAGCCTGGGCAGTTGCCTGGCGGTACGCGCGCAAGCCTATGCCCAGGTACGCGGTTTTCCCCGGCGCGCCGGCGGCGAAGATTTTTACCTGCTGAACAAGCTCGCCAAACTCGGCCCCATTACTCACCTGGCGGGTGAATGTATCCAACTGCAGTCGCGCATGTCTCAGCGGGTGCCCTTTGGCACCGGACCGGCGGTCATGCAGATCGCCGCGGCCGGAACACTGGAGGATGCGGCGCTTTTTTATCACCCGGCCTGTTTTGTCGCATTGCGCGCTGTGCTCGCCACCGCGACACAACTCCAACAGGCAAGCGATGCCGACTGCATATCGCTGCTACGCGAACAGGGAATTCCCGACGCGTTGGCGCAGTTGAGTAACAAGACCTTGTGTGAAATGGGATGGCTGCAGGCGCTGCAACACTGCAGGCGGCAGGGAAAAACAAGGGAGCAGTACCTGCGCCAGTTCCACCAGTGGTTTGATGCCTTTCGCACCTTGAAATTTATTCACGCGCTGCGTGATGATGCACTACCGCAACAGTCTTTACAGGGCCTGGCTGCACTGCAGCCGCTACTGTGGCCCGGTGCATCGGGGAGCGAATGCGATGTGCAGGCCCTGCTCTGCAGCATCCGCAATGAGTGGCACTGGACTACGCTTAATCGGGCGCGTTGCTGATCCACAGGGTCTGGTAAGGCTGCAGTTCCACTACCTGGTCGCGAGACACGAAGGCCTCTTTGCTGATCAGGTCAGTCCATTCCTGAGTATCGATCAGGTTGATTGCCTCCAGTGCCATGGGTTGTACCTGCGCCGTCACGTTAGTGATGCAGAAAATACTCTGGCGACGGTCCATGCTCTGGCGCCAGAAACCGAACAGGCTATTCCCCAGGTGCAGGGTAAACTGCGTGGCATTGGGATGAAAAGCGGCCTGCCGGCGCCGGATCGCCAACAGGTCCTTGATCCTGTTAAAGACCTGGCTGTGACTGGATTCGGGTTGCGCCAGCAGCGCAGTGAGGGCATCGTAGTCCCACTGGTGGCGATTGATAGCGCGGTAATGCCCGGCATTCTCCACGCGATCATAGTCGTTGCGCGTACCCACGAGACTGTGAATATAGATTCCGGGGATGCCTTCCAGCCCCAGCATGATGGCGTGCACGCAGACAAAGCGATCCACTGCCCAGGTATCCGGCCCCGATACCGTACCCTGCAGGGCATCAAACAGGGAAATATTAATCTCGTAGGGCTTGCGCTCGCCATTCTCCAGGGCGCGGTAGGATACATTCCCACCAAAATGCTCCATGGTGGCTACCAGGGTGGCCAGCTCTTCTTCCGATAACAGACCCTCAGCAGGACGCAAGCCTATGCCGTCATGGGAGGCAATGAAATTGAAGTAGGCCGTGCCGTTTTGTGCCGGCGGCATACTCATCATCCAGTGCTTCAGATAGGTACAATCACCGGTGACCAGGGCATTGACCAGCAATGGTGGCAGGGAGAAGTTGTACACACAGTGCGCCTCATTCGCGTTGCCAAAGTAAGAGAGGTTTTCCCGGTTGGGAATATTGGTTTCTGTGATCAACAACGCTTCAGGGTCGACATGCTCCACCAGGGTGCGCATCAGCCTGACGATTTCATGGGTTTCCTCCAGGTTGAGACAGGTGGTACCCGGAATTTTCCACAGGAAAGCCACTGCATCGAGGCGAAATATCTTCACGCCGTGATCCATATACTGTCGCACGATGGACACGAACTGCTTCAATACTTCCGGGTTACGGAAATCCAGGTCTACCTGGTCGTGACTGAAGGTGCACCACACGTATTGTGTGCCCTCTTCAGTCTGCACCTCACGCAGCAGCTCGGACGTGCGCGGACGCACCACCTGGCTGAGGTCATCCTCCGGGGAGGCCGTATAGAAATACCCCTGTCCGGGTGAGCGACCCTTGATGAAATTATCAAACCACAGGCTGCGTCCGGAGCAGTGATTGATCACCAGATCTGCCATCAACTGGTAATCGCGGCCTATGGCTTCGATATCATCCCAGTTCCCCAGCGCTTCATTGACACTGGAATAATCCAGCACCGCGAATCCATCATCGGAACTCCAGGGATAGAAGGGCAGAATATGCACCCCGCCCAATTCATCACCGGTGTAGGCGTCCAGGAACCGTTTCAGGGTCTGCAGCGGGCGCTCCCCTTCACACAATACGCTGTCCCCGTAGGTAATCACTATGGCATCGCGCTGGTCCCAATGATTGATATATTGCTCGGGAGATTCCATGGAGTCATCCAGGTCCATCAACTCCAGCAACTCGTCCGCCAGGCCTTCGAGATTGGCCCCCAGAGGATTCTGGTGATAAATCGCATCCAGGTGCCGCTGCACCCGCTCCCTGAGCTGACCCTGCTGTTTTACTTTCTGTAACATCGCTTTACATCCTGGGCTAGGCTGCGGAAAATTCCGCCTGGTCTGCCTCTACCGCCTCGAGTAGCTGTGGCAATATGTCCGGTACCGCACTGATAACCCGGTTCCAACTGGGGATGAAGGGGCGCTCCATAGGCCGGTCCAGAAACGCCTCGCCAGCCTTCATGATGTTCTCCGCAAACAGTTCCACCGCCTTTTCCTCGCCGTGGATATCCAGGGTCAAACCGTTCATCACCGCGTCGTTGTGGTAGGTCTCCACAAAGTCCAGGGCTATGCGGTAGTAAGTCGCCTTCAATGAACGAAAAGTCTCTGTGTTGAAAGTGACGCCGCGCGTGGCCAGCTTACGGAACAGTGCCTTGGCGATGTCTATGGACATCTTGGACAGTCCGCCGCTTTCATCCTCAGGAGATAACTCCTGGTGCTTGTGATCATAGACGTCCGCTATGTCCGCCTGACACAGACGATTATTGGCGTAATTGCGGTACATCTCGGACAGTACACCAATTTCCAGTCCCCAGTCGCTGGGAATCAAGATATCGTTCAACACGTCGCGACGGAAAGAAAACTCACCCGCCAGGGGATAGCGAAAACTGTCCATATAGTCCAGGTATTCCATGTCCCCCAGGGTCTTCATCAGCGCACGCAGCAGCGGTGTCACCAACAGGCGACTGACCCTGCCATTGATCTTACCGTCTGCCACCCTGGAGTAATAACCCTTGCAGAACTCGTAGTTGAAGCGCGGGTTGGCTACCGGGTAAATCAGGCGCGCCAGCAGACTCCTGTCGTAGGTGAGTATGTCGCAATCGTGCAGCGCTACCGACTCCGTATGGGCCGAGGCCAGGATATAGCCCATGCAGTACCAGACATTGCGCCCTTTACCCAACTCCCTGGGAGCCAGGTCGAGGTCCTGCAGTTGTTTGTCCAGCGCCTGCAAGCGCGGTCCGTCATTCCACAGCACGCGGTGGCGCTGCGGCAGGCGGGAAAAAAAACCCAGGGCTTGCCTATACTGTTGTTTATCTGCCCGATCAAGGCCGATAACAATTTCGCTGAGATAAGGTACCTTGACCAACTCATCCAGGATGGCGGGCAATGCCTGTCCTTCCAGCTCCGAGTACAGGGAAGGCAGTATCAAGCCCATGGGCCGCACCTTGGAAAATCCCAGCAGCTCACTTTCCAACTCCTCAACAGGCCGGTCGGACAGTTTGTGCAAAGTGGTGATAATGCCGTTCTGGTAAAAATCGCCCATAGCTTTGGAACCTCAATTCTCGCGGTTTCTTAACTGTTGCTGGTGCAGCCAGCTGGCCACGCCCTGGGCCCAGCCCGCCGGCCCGTAATCAGCACTGCATATAATACCCTGCGTGCGCTGCAGCAGCGGAAGATCATGCACTGTTGAGCGGATCAAGAGGGCCGTCTCAGCCGCTTCCAGCATAGCGCAGTCGTTGCCACTGTCGCCCACGGCCAGATCATGGCAGGGCCGATCGGGCTGTTGCAGCTGATAGACCTGCCGCAACCAACGCAACGCACTGCCCTTGTCGCAGTCACCGCACACACTGAGAAAACGGCCGCCCTGCAACACCCGCGCGCCCCCATCATGCAGGCCCTGTAAAAATGCCTCTTTCCTATTCGGCTCATCGCCAAACCATTTCACAGGCTCGCTGTACTCCCGCGAATTGGCCTCCGCGGCGCGCTCCCGGGGCAGGTTGGTCATGCGCATGATGCCCTCTATGCCGGCGCGATGAAAATAGTCGAAATCGCCGGAAAACTGTTCCTCCAGGTCGCGCAGTAATTCCAACCACTGGCTCCTGGGTGGACTCATCTCGCACACCCAGTAGCCATCGCGCTCCACGGTAGCTGGCGGCTGGACATCGAAATAGCCTACGGGAATAAATATCGCCGCACCATTTTCCACGATAAACGGGTGTTCATTGCCCAGTTCCGTGCGCAGGCGTTCGATCTCCAGGCGGGTTTTGCTGCTGGCCGGGATCACGGGTATCCCCCGCATTTCCAGTTCGCGCAGCTGAGGCAGCGCATCCTGGTAGCTGTAGCTGTGGTGATCCAGCAGCGAACCATCGAGGTCGGTGAATACCAGGTAGCGGGTAGCCTCGGCGCTATTCACTGCCAGGGCTCTCGCAATGACGATGACGGGTTACCTGGCGCGCCTCATCCAGCTGGTAGAAATCGTGTACCCGCGAAGGTAACTGCGCCAGGCAGTGCCGCGTTATACGCTCGTAAAACTGGATAAAACGCGCCACCTGGGAAGCATTCATGATGCCCTCCCCCCGGCTATGCTCTGCCAGTTTCTGCTCCTGTTCCAGACGCCAGCGATAGACGCAGTCAAAGGAAGGTGCGCCCAGCATGACCCATTGATCCACGAGTTGGTACATTGGCTCGAATTCCCGCGACAATACCTCATTCACATAATGTCGCCACTCCCCCCGGGGATCTTCCCGGGCCTCCAGGGCATTGACCGGCGCTGCAAGTTCCGCCTCGGTTTGCGCCTGCGCACCCAGGCACCACCCTTCCAGCAACACGATATCCACACCCTCTGTAATCTCATCCCAGGCCGCGCGCGGCACACGGTCGTCCACCGACTTGTCGAAGCGGGGGACCTTCAGTGAGCCGGGCTCTGCTGCCAGCAGCGTGGCCAGGGTCTGTCGCAGTAACATCATGTCGTGTGTACCCGGGACCCCACGTGTAGCCAGCAGCGGATGGATCCGGGCTGCGAGACCCTCGCGCTCGGCACGGGTCAGGTAGAAGTCATCCAGGGACAGGGACAGCACATGCAGGCCAGCGTGCTCTTCCAAAAAGCAGCGCAGGTAGTCACAAACCGTGGTCTTACCGGAGCCCTGGGAACCATTGAAGGCGACCAGCAGGGGACGCCCCGCACTATTTTGGTGCGCAGCGAGACCCTCTGCCAGTGGCATGAACCATTGCTGTGCATAGGACAGGTAGGATTCCGGCAAGCGATGCCGCCGGAGAAAGGCCTGCTGCCAGTGTGGCGACCCCATTGCTAGTGATATCTCCTGCAAATCCGATCCCGGAAGAAACTGTCACCAATGCACAGAGCAGAAAACGTGCCAATCGCCCCCGGCGTAACGATTGCAATCCTATCCGTTACATCACCAACTGGCGAATATCACCCAGCAACGCCAGTAACCGGGCAAAAAAGCGTCCTCCGTCTCCGCCATTGATGACCCGGTGGTCATAAGACAGTGCGAGGGGTAACATTTTACGCGGCACGAAGGCTTGCCCATCCCATACCGGGCGCATTGAGGCCCGGGACACACCCAGAATGCCCACTTCCGGTGCATTGACGATGGGGGTAAAACCATTGCCGCCGATATTGCCCAGGCTGGAAATGGTAAAGCAGCCGCCCTGCATCTCTCCCGGGGTCAGCTTGCGCTCGCGCGCTTTCGCTGAAAGGTTCAGCACCTCCTCAGCCAATTGCCATATGGTTTTCTGGTCTACATCCCGGATCACCGGCACGACCAGCCCGGCGGGCGTATCCACCGCCATACCGATATGCAGGTATTTCTTGTACACCAGCTGTTCCCCTGCGGCGGCCAGTGAAGTGCAGAATTTGGGGTTATCGCGCAGGGCCACCGCGCAGGCCTTCAACAGGAACGGCATGGGGGTAAGCCGGGTACCGCGCTGCTCCGCCTCTGCCTTGAGTGATGCGCGGAACGCCTCCAACTCAGTGATATCGGCCTCGTCAAACTGGGTAACATGGGGCACATTGAGCCAGCTGCGCTGCATATTGGCTGCCGTGAGTTTATCCAGCTTGCTGCGCTCGGTGACCTCTACTTCGCCGAAAGCGGAGAAATCCACCTCGGGAATCTGTGGTAGTGCACCGCCCTGGGCTGCCCCGGTACTGGACTGACCACGCAGGGACTGCTGCACGAATTGCTGCAGATCTTCCTTCAACACCCTGCCGCGGGGTCCAGAGCCAGTCACTAGCCCCAGATCGACACCAAATTCCCTTGCCAGTTTGCGCACCGCTGGCCCGGCATAAACGCCGGCGGCGGAGTCTGTGCCGGCTGGAGTTGCGGGGGCAGCAACCGCGGCCTGGCTTGTCGGCGGCGCAGCAGCTGCCTGCGCAGGTGCAGGCATCTCTGGGGGCGCGGCTGCGGATGCTGGCTCAGTGGCCGGTGCAGGCGTGGGTGCAGCAGGCGCCACGCCACGCATTACTAACAGTTCATCACCCTGCCGGACGCTATCACCCTCACCGACCAGCAACTTGAGGACTTCCCCCGCTGCGGGTGCAGGGACCTCCATTGAGGCCTTGTCCGATTCCAATACCACCAGCGAATCGCCCTCTGCCACGCTGTCGCCGGGCTGCACACAAATCTCTATCAGCTCCACCGCCTCATCCGTGCCAATATCCGGTACGGCAACGGTCTGCTCTGCACTGCTCGCCGGCGCCGACTGGGGCTCACTCGGGGGGGCTTCCTGCTGCGGCGCCTCTGTCCGGGGCTGCTCCTGAGGTTGTGCGGGTATTTCGGGCTCCGATGATGCAGCGGGCTCCTCCACACCGGCAGTTTCAATAATTGCGATAGGCGCGCCTTCTGCCAGTTGCTGCCCCTCGCCCACCAATAATTCCACCAGTGTTCCCGCCACACTGGATGGTATCTCCATGGACGCCTTGTCCGACTCCAGCACGATAAGACTCTGGTCCAGGGCTATTTCATCACCCACCGCTACCAGCAGTTCGATCACCTCAGCGCCTTCGGCGCCACCAATATCCGGTACAGTTACCTGTTCTTTGGCCACGTCTATTTCCTTATTTTTAAACCGTTACCGGGTCGACTTTATCCGGGTCTATACCCAGCGCCGCAATCGCCGCACTCACCCGGGCACTCTCAATGCTACCCTCCTGTGCCAGTGCGGTGAGCGCCGCCAGCACGACGAACTCACGGCTGACCTCGAAAAACTCCCGCAGCTTGCCCCGCGTATCCGAACGACCATAGCCATCCGTGCCCAACACCATAAAATTCCCGGGAATAAACTCCCGAATCTGGTCCGTGTAAGCCTTCACATAATCGGTAGCCGCCACAAAGGGCCCGGTCTCACCCTGCAACAGCCCGGTAACATAGGGCACGCGCGGCGTTTCGCCGGGATGCAGCATGTTCCAACGCTGCACGGCCTTACCCTCGCGCTGCAGCTCATTGATGCTGGTAAGACTCCAGATATCGGCTGCCACGCCATAATCATTTTCCAGGATGGAGGCCGCGGCTTCCACTTCGCGCAATATGGTGCCGGCGCCCATCAGCTGCACGCGCAATGGCGCGTCGCTGGCAGATTGCCGCAGTCGGTACATTCCACGGATAATGCCATCCTCCACACCCTCGGGCATATCCGGCTGCACGTAGTTCTCATTCATCGTGGTGATGTAGTAAAAGCGGTTCTCGCCTTCCTGGTACATACGTCGCATACCGTCCTGGATGATCACCGCGAGCTCATACGCGTACGTGGGGTCGTAGCTGACGCAATTGGGAATGGTGTTAGCCTGCAGATGGCTGTGGCCGTCCTGGTGCTGCAAACCCTCGCCATTGAGTGTGGTGCGCCCGGCGGTCGCACCAATCAGGAAACCTCGCGCCTGGCAGTCCCCGGCCGCCCAGGCGAGGTCGCCGATACGCTGGAAACCGAACATGGAGTAGTAAATATAGAATGGCACCATGGTGTAACCACTGGTGCTGTAAGAAGTGGCTGCCGCCAGCCAGGCCGAAAATGCACCGGCTTCATTGATGCCCTCTTCGAGAATCTGGCCCTTTTCATCTTCCTTGTAGAACATAATCTGGCCGGAATCATGAGGCGTGTAGCGCTGCCCCACCGACGAGTAGATACCCAGTTGGCGAAACATGCCTTCCATGCCAAAAGTGCGCGCCTCGTCCGGCACGATAGGTACCACGCGCTCCCCGATTTCCTTGTCTTTCGCCAGGCTGGACAGCATGCGCACAAACGCCATGGTGGTAGAGATGGACCGCTTGCCACTGCTCTTGAGCTGATTGGCGTAGGTGGACAGCGGCGGCGTGTTCAGTCGTTCTATCGCACTTCGGCGCGTTGGAATGGGCCCGCCAAGCGCAGCTCTGCGCTCGCGCATATAACGCATTTCCGGGCTTTCCGGATCCGGCTTGTAATAAGGTACGTTCGCCAGTTCATCGTCATTGATCGGTATGGCGAAACGGTCGCGAAAGGCTTTCAGGCTCTCCAGGTCCAGCTTCTTCAGCGAATGAGTTTCATTGTTGGCCTCTCCAGCCTCACCGGTCCCGTACCCTTTTACCGTCATGGCCAGTATGGCCGTGGGGCGCCGTGTCTCCGCGACCGCTTCAGCATACGCTGCGTAGACCTTGTAAGGATCGTGACCGCCGCGATTCAGGTACATAATGTCGTCATCGGAAAGATCTGCCACCAGTTCCAGCAGTTCCGGGTACTTACCGAAGAAATGTTCCCGGGTGTAAGCACCGCCGTTGTATTTGTAGTTCTGCAACTCACCGTCGCAGACCTCGTCCATACGTTGCTGTAACAAACCGGTTTTATCCTTTTCCAGCAACGGATCCCATTTGCGACCCCAGATCACCTTGATTACATTCCAGCCGGCGCCCCGAAACACCCCTTCCAGTTCCTGAATAATCTTGCCATTGCCGCGAACCGGGCCATCCAGGCGCTGCAGATTACAGTTGATCACGAAATTCAGGTTGCCCATCTTCTCACGGCCGGCCAGGGAGATAGCACCCAGAGACTCGGGTTCATCGCATTCGCCGTCACCCATGAAGCACCAGACATTGCGGTCACCGTGATCCACCAGACCCCTGCTCTGCTGGTAATTCATTACCCGAGCCTGGTAGATCGCCTGGATAGGCCCCAGGCCCATCGACACCGTGGGGAACTGCCAGTAATCGGGCATCAACCAGGGGTGCGGGTAGGAGGACAGGCCGTCGCCATCCACTTCCCGACGGAATTTATTGAGCTGCGACTCGTCCAGCCGGCCTTCCAGGAAGGAACGTGCATACATGCCCGGTGCGCTGTGACCCTGGTAGAACACCACATCACCGGGGTGACCGCCCTCGGTACCGCGGAAGAAATAATTGAAGCCCACATCATAGAGCGTGGCACTGGAGGAGAAGCTGGATATGTGTCCGCCCAGGCCCTCGTCGTTGTCATTGGCGCGCATTACCATGGCCAACGCATTCCAGCGCACCAGGGAGCGGATGCGCCGTTCCATAAACAGGTCGCCGGGCATCATTTTCTCATCCGCCGGCGCGATGGTGTTGCGAAAGGGTGATGTAATGGCCGGAGGCAGCCGCAGACCTTCATCGATCGCATGCTTGGCCAACTGTAGCAATAGAAAGGAGGCTCTCTGGGGACCCCCGTGTTTGACGACCTCGTCCAGGGCTTCCAGCCACTCCCGGGTTTCCACCGGGTCTTTATCGTCCACCATCTCCATCAGCTCTCCACTCTATCTATTCGTTATTTGCTATTCGCTATTCGCACAACGCATTATCCAATTGAGTACCAATATAGAACTATTGAAGCGGTGTCGCGCAGTAAGTATAGGCGCAGTTTATCGCTTCTGCTGTAGCTTCGGAGCAACATAAATCACCTTCCTGTAAAAATACTACACCATAGGGCCCTGTAAAGGAATATGAGTTCTTTTTTGGAATGCTATATATGGCTAATTTTGGCGAAATTAGCCGAAATTAAACAAAAAAAGCGCGCCACAGGGCGCGCCTTTTGTAAATTTACTACTGACACATTGCTAGTCGATTATGTAGACCGGGTGATCCGCCTTTATCGCCTCGGCGCTGTCATAGCGGCGCATGTCACCCTGGGGTAGCTTTCCGGTTTTACCCGGCGCCACCACCTGCAGTGCATGTCGCTGCTCCAGGAATACGCCCTGATAGTAATCTCGCCAGGACTCCAGAGTCAGCTTTTCTACTGCGGCCGCCAGCGACTGGCGCCCATCGAAGTCCCATTGCTTACGGGCGATGGACTGCCAGTAGAATTCTGCCCGCTCCCACATATTCTTGTCCGGACGCAGTATTTCGTTCACCAGAGCCTTCCGGTGCCGGACAAACTGCGCCTCATCCAGGTCCGGGACAACTCCCTGCATAAACTGCTCCATGGCACTGGCAACCGCGCTGGCATCGGTCACCGGCGACTGCACCAGCATCACCAGCCCTGGCACATCATGCTGCGGCCAGGAAAACGCGCTGACCACGTAACCCAGTTGCTGCTCGGTACGCAGTTGCTGAAAAAACCCGGACTTCATGATCTGCCCGGTCAACGCGGTGGCCGCCTGGTCTTCCCAGGTATTGCCGGCTCCCTGCAAATACCAGGCAACCACGGCATCATCGTGTGGTACATCAACCGCGTATTGCAGCTGCTCGTTCGCGGCGAGTTTAAGCACCTTGAGATCGGGCAGCGCGGGAGCCTTCGACTCGGGAATGATTTTCGCAACCATCGCCGCTATATCCGCCGCACTGTCATCGTCGTAGTTGCCATAGAGCATGATTTCGGCGCTGGCGGACTGCCAGAATCTGGCGACATACCGCTCCAGATATTCGCTATCGATTTTCTCCAGAGCCGCAATCAAGGCCTGCTCGCCCCACTCGCCATATAACAGCGCCTCGCGCAGGTCATCTATCACCTGGCTACTTGGGCGCTTGGCAACAGAGTTGCGCAGGCTGCGAATCATATCGTTGCGAATATTGGCGAAGCGCTGCGGATCAAATACCGGATCGGACATTACTGCCAGCAACTGTGCCAGCAGGGTCGCCTGCTTATCGTTGTAGCCGCTGATTCGCAGGCTGATGCCCTGTGCGTGCTTGTAAATATTGAATGTCAGGCCAGCCAGCATCGCCGGATAGGCCACTTCGTTAACCTGGTCCTTCAGCAGGGCGGTATATAACACCGCCGCAGCGGTTTGCTCTGCGGTCTGCCCTACCTCCGGGGAACGAAAATTGATGTAGGTGGCGCCGCGCGGTATGCGAAACTCGTCATCCTGCTGAAACCAAATTTTCTGGCGGCCGTTTTCCCAAATCACCTCTGGCACCGAGGGGTTGTCGGCATCGATTTTAACCAGGGAGACATCCTCGGCAATGAACTTGTTGGGAGTGGGCAGGTGCAGTGCATCCGCGTTACTCCCGCTCTGCCAGGCTCCGAGTTGCTGCTGGCCAATGATCTTCCGGGAATATGGCACCTGGTAGCGCTGGGAGACACGGTCTGTATTCACATGTTTGTCATTGAATACCACGATAGCATTGTCCGGGGTGATGAAATCGAACAACTCTCGCAAGGTGCTCTCCTGGTAATCATTCATCAGGTAGGGACCGCGCAGTGCGTCTTGCGGGGGGTAATAATGCATGCCGCTGGCCAGCCCGCTGACATAGTTTATCGGGCTACCCTGCTCCTTGAAGCGAAAGCCAAGATCAGTAAGCTGTGCCTGTTCCTGGTACAACCATTGCTTCGGCCCCTCGTCGCGCAACATATCCGTATAGGCGAACAGCAACTGCAATACCCGAGGGTAATCTCTGGCGCCAGCCTCAGTGAGATTGATACTTACGCTGAACAGGGAACCGCCGCGCCACCCCAGACCGGATCCCGCGGCCACACTCTCCGCCAAGCCCTCGGCCTTCAATTGGGATAGCAGGCTGCCCGCTCCTTCATGCCCCACCAGGTTACCCAGGTACACCAGCGGCTTGACGTCGTACAGCTCACGATAGTCAGGGATTGGGAATGACACCTCCAACTGACGCAGCGTGGCCTGGGGTTGCACTTCCACCAGCATTGGCAGGCTACCCGGCTGGAACAACGGCGCTTCGATCTCCTGCGGCACGTAGGACTTATTCGGAATGGCGCTGAACATGGGCACGACCAGACTCTCCAGGTCGTCCAGCGACTGGGAACCCATCACTACCAGGCGCATCGCGTTGGCGGAATAGTGCTTGTTATAAAAGCTGATCAGTTCGTCGCGAACCGACGAGCCCGGGCGATCCGCCAGGCTATCCAGGCTTCCGACGGCAAACTGGCTATAGGGGTGATCCGGGTTCATCACCTCCTGCAATACGTCCAGGCCGCGGCGGGGATCACTTTTCAGCCCCATCTGATACTCGGCTTCTACCGCATTCTTTTCCCGGTCAACATACTGGGCGTCGAAGCGTGGCGCGATAAAAAACTGGGCAAAACGATCCAGCGCTTCGGGCAGGTACTGTGCGTTCACATCAAAAAAGTAGTTGGTGTGTTCGAAGCTGGTGTAGGCGTTACGGCTGCCACCGTGTTCGGTAATATACCGCTCGTACTCCGCGGCATCCGGGTACTTGTCTGTACCGAGAAACAGCATGTGCTCAAGAAAATGGGCGAGGCCGCCGCGGCCGGGAGGGTTGTCACCACTACCGACCATAACATCCAGTGCAGCCGCTGCCTTGGTCGTATCCGGGTCAGATATCAGCAATACCGGCAATGAATTTTCCAGCTCCAGGTAACGATATTTTAAATCGTCGTTGGGGCTCTGCACCGGCTGCTTTGCTGCCAGCTGCGCAGCATCCCCTGCGTCCGATGGCTGGTAGCAAGCCACCAGCAAAGTGGTAACAGAAAGCGCAAGCATGGGTAGCAGAGGCCGCAGCCACCACCGGGAAAACAACACGGACATTAATTACTCCATCAGATCTGCATTTCAGGTTCAGAATTGCCGGCCATCACCATCTGGGTGGGCCAGGCATTAATAATGGCCTTGATCAGGGTCGCCAGTGGAATCGCGAAAAACACGCCCCAAAGGCCCCATATGCCACCAAAAAACAGCACCGCCATGATAATCGCCACCGGGTGCAGGTTAACTGCCTCGGAGAACAGCAACGGTACCAGCACATTCCCGTCAAGGGCTTGGATGACAAGATAGACAGCGAAAACGGCATAAAATTCACTGCCCACGCCCCATTGGAAAAAAGCCACCATCACAACCGGTACGGTCACCAGGGCGGCGCCAATATAGGGGATAATCACCGAAAGCCCCACCAATACGCCAAGCAGAGCAGCGTAGTTCAGACCCAGCCAGGCAAAAGCGGTATAGGTGACCAGGCCAACGATAATCATCTCCAACACCTTGCCCCTGGCGTAATTGGCGAACTGCACATTCATCTCGCCCCAGATGCGCCGCAGCAGGGGGCGCTCCGAAGGCAAGAAACCGCCCAACCAGCCCATAATCTGCTCACGATCCTTGAGAAAGAAAAATACCAGCAGTGGTATGAGGATCATATACACCATCACCGTCAGAAACCCGGGTATGGAGGCCAGGGAGCGCGTCACTATCGCCTGCCCCAATCCGGCAAGCTCCACCTGGGCCGCATTCAACACCGCGCTCAGTTGTTGCTGTGTGACCAGTTCAGGATACTTTTCAGGTAACACCCCCAGGAAGTGCCTGGCCAACTCCAGCATGCGCGGTGATTCGCTGGCCAGACTCATCAACTGCCGCCAAACCAGGGGCAACAGGCCGAGTGTGAAACCGAAAAAGCCACCAACAAAGAGGATGTACGCCACGGCCACGCCCAAAACCTCGGGCACGCCATGCCGCTGCAGTTGCGATGCCACGCCCTGCATCAAGTAGGCCAACACAATAGCGGCGAGTACCGGCGTGAGAATATCGCCGATAGTCATCAACAGCACCACTGAAATGGTCAGGATGACCAACAACAGCACCGACTCCTCCTCAAAAAGGTAGCGTCGATACCACTTGTTAAAAATTTCCAGCATGTTCAATTAAGCTCCGATAGTCAGCGTTTTTGCAGTAGGTGAGTGTAAACCCCGTCACCATCACTGCTTTCCAGTAACAGGTGGCCTGATTGTTCCGCGAATACCCTGAAATCCCGCACTGAGCCCCGATCGGTTGCCAATACCCGCAGACACTGGCCCGTCTCCATAGCGTTCAGCGCTCGCTTGGCTTTGAGCAATGGCATAGGGCACTGCAGGCCTGTCGCATCCAGTTCGATAATATCCAGGGCACTCATACAACTGCGTTCCATCTCCGGGAGCGCGCCAGTATAAGCCATACGCCCCCCGGGAATGAACTTTCAGCCGCCAAACAGTTCCAACTCAGCAGATTGTTACGATACTACCTGCATGCAGTACAATGCAGGATAATTAAACGTGTAGATTAGTGGTTCCATCCTGTGCTTGATTTTCTGGAGATAGCGGCTCCGCTGCGCCGGTTCGCCGGCTCGGCACTGCTATCGACTTTTCTGCTGCTCTGTTTGCTCCCGGCTGAAGCTGTCCGGGGCCAGGCGACACAGCCACCCCCCGAGGAGCTCAAGCTGCCCAAGCTTGGGGAGTCCAGCACCAGCATGTTCTCCGCAGAATTCGAGCATCAACTGGGCCGCGCATGGCTGCGTTACTTTCGTGCCCAGGTGCCGACCATAGATGACCCCCTGTTGTTCGACTACCTGGAAAACCTGATCTACAACCTGGTGACCCACAGTAAACTGGAGGATCGCCGTATCGAGCTGGTGATCGTGAACAACCCGACCATCAACGCTTTCGCTGTACCCGGTGGCGTAATAGGCATTCACAATGGGTTGCTGCTGTGGGCGCAAACCGAAGACGAGCTGGCCACGGTGCTGGCGCACGAAATCGCCCACCTCAGCCAGCGGCACTTCTCCCGTGGTGTGGAATTCCAGAAAAACCAACAGCCGTTTACAACCGCCGCCATGCTGGCCAGTCTTATCCTGATGGCCACCACAGGCAGCGACGTGGGGATGGCGGCAATGTCAGCTACCCAGGCTGCCGCCCAGGATTCTTCTCTGCGCTACAGCCGGGGCAACGAGCAGGAGGCGGACCGGGTAGGCATGCAGACCATGGTCGACGCCGGCATGGACCCCCATGCGGCACCGGCAATGTTCGAACGCATGCTGCAGGCTTCACGTTATTCCAGTGGCGACCGGATACCGGAATTCCTGCGCACCCACCCGCTGTCGGAAAGCCGTATCGCCGACACCCGCAACCGGGCCAGGCAATACCCCAAGCAGGTGCGCACCACCAGCCTCGATTACCAGCTGATGCGCGCCAGGGTAGTGAATGAACTGGCGGACACCCCGGAAGAAGCCATCGAGAAATTTCGCGGGGAACTCGAGGGGAATCCGCGTTCCAGGGAGGCCGCCACCTACGGCCTGGTGCTGGCGTTGACGGCTGGAGGCCGCGCCGAAGAAGCAAGCCTGGAGCTGGACTCGGTATGGTCCGGCAGTCCAGAAAGACTGGAATACATCATTGCGGATGCCGAGATCGACATCGCCCGCAACCAGCCGGGTCGCGCTGTACAGAAGCTGTCTGAGCAAGTGGAGTTATCGCCGGGCAACCATCCGCTGACCATGACCTACGCCAACGCGCTGATGAAAAACCGGCAGCCGCATATAGCCGAGGAAGTCCTCATCGAGCAAAGCAGGATTCGGTCCAACGATCCCGGGCTGTGGTACCTGTTAGCTGAAGTGCAGGGCCTTTCTGGCCATATCGTGGGACTGCACCAGTCCCGCGCGGAGTATTTCATTCTCAACGGCAATCTGAGCCAGGCGGAAAAACAATTGAACTATGCCTTGAAATTAACCGGCAATGACTACCTGGCAAATGCCAAGATCACCCAGCGCTTGCGCGACATCGGGGTGATGCGCGAACAAATGGAAAAGATGTAACAGGCGGCCACGGCGCTACCCGATCAGGCGTTACCCTTGACCGCCACCTGCAGTGAAGCGGCAAAATCCAGCATGCGACGCAGCGGCACCATGGCCCGCTCGCCCAACGCCGGCTCCACGAAAACTTCGTTATCGCTGCGATCAAAAACGCTGGCCAGCGTCTCCAGTTCGTTCATCGCCATCCACGGGCAGTGCGCGCAGCTGCGACAGGCCGCCCCATTGCCCGCGGTGGGCGCGATAATGAATTCCTTGTCCGGGGCCTGCTGCTGCAACTTATAGAAAATACCCTGGTCGGTGGCCACGATGAAGCGCTGGTTATCCATTTCAGTGGCGGACCGGATGATCTGGGTGGTGGAACCCACCCTGTCAGCCAGTTCCCGCACAGCCGCCGGAGACTCAGGATGCACCAGTACGGCGGCGTCCGGATAGACCTGTTTGAGATCTGCGACGCCCCTGGCCTTGAATTCCTCGTGCACGATACAGGCGCCGTCCCACATGATGATATCTGCCCCGGTTTCACGGCGCACATAATCCCCCAGATGGCGATCCGGTGCCCAGATAATCTTTTCACCCTGATCTGCCAGGTGCTCGGCGACATCCAGTGCGATACTGGAGGTCACCACCCAGTCGGCCCTGGCTTTAACCGCTGCGGAGGTATTGGCATACACCACCACCTTGCGGTCAGGGTGCTGATCGCAAAACGCGGAGAACTCTTCCACCGGACAACCCAGATCCAGAGAACAGGTAGCCTCCAGCGTGGGCATCAGCACGCGCTTTTGCGGCGTCAGGATCTTGGCAGTCTCACCCATGAATTTGACGCCGGCCACCACCAGGGTCTCAGCCGGGTGATCATGACCGAAACGCGCCATTTCCAGAGAGTCAGATACGCAACCGCCGGTTTCTTCAGCCAGTGCCTGAATGGCTGGCGAGGTGTAATAGTGGGCCACTATAACGGCGTTTTCACGCTCCAGGCGCAGTTTGATCTGATCCTTGAGGTCAGCTTCCTGTTGCGGATTGAGCTTCTTCCGCTCAGCGTGGTCCAGATGGTACTGCACCTGCTGGCGAATGGTTTCCAGTTTATCTGTGGCTATACTCATAGCTGTTCAAGACGGCGGGATAAAACGAAAAGCGAGTCTATCACAGATTATCGGGGCGTAAATTCCCTTGCGGCCCTGCCTCTGCAGCAGCAATGTGACCAGCCGCGAGGGTAAATCCTATGCCGCGCGAACTGCTGCCACTGAAGGAACGGCCAGTTACGGCTGCAACCATGGCGGCCACTCCCTGGCGATACTGCCGCTCCACTGCGGGGCGCGACGCTCGAGATATGCCATGCCACCTTCCACCGCATCCGCCTTGCTCATAGTATAGTTCAGCGCCTCGGTCTCCAGCGCCGCGAGCTCACCCCGGCTCATATCCAGGCCACGCCACAGCAATTGCTTGTGCAGCCCCACCGGCAGCGGCGCACAATTACGGGCAATATCACCCGCGATATCCAGGGCGGTCTCCAGCACCTGAGCCGCCGGCACACTGCGCCCGGCCAGCCCCCAACTCACCGCCTCTTCGCCGCTCAGGCGCGGTGCGCGAACCAGCAGTTCAAAGGCGCGCTCGAAACCGACCAGGCGGGGCAACACATACTCCACGGCAAAGTCCGCTACCACGCCCCTGCGCGACTGTAAAAAGCCATACTTGCCTTCATTAGCGAACACCCGCATATCAGCCTGCACTGCCAGGCCAAGCCCGGCGCCCACAGCGTGCCCATTACAGGCGGCGATCACCGGCTTGCGCACATCCCAGGCCTGGGTGCTCAATGGGCAGGAATCGATTGTTATGGCATGGGCCGCCCCGTCAAAGGTGTCGCCACCCCCGCTCATATCCGCGCCGGTACAAAACACCTTGCCCGCCCCCGTAACTACGACCACGCGCACAGCGTCGTCTTCATCGCAGCGACGGTAGGCCTCACCCAGGCCATCGATAATGGCCGCCGACATAGTGTTATACGCCTCGGGGCGGTTCAGCGTAATCAACGCGATGCCGTCAGTGATATCAAATAATAATTCCGGGCTCATGATTGCTCCAATCTCGTCGTTTGCCGGGCAGCTTAGTACACCAACCCCGCCAGACAATGTTGGCGGGGGCCACCATTTGCTATCACTTTTATGCGTTGCAATGACGAGTTCAAGCCCGATAAACGGCTCGCTCGTGAAGGAGGCAGGTAAATGTCGGTATTTTTAATAGAACATTCACTAGAAGTTCTCTAGATTATTCCGTATAACCTGCTGTTATATAAAGAATAAGCACCATTTAGACGGCGACAAACGGAGGCTAGGGGCCCCTTTTGCAGCCGGGGTGCGAGGCAGGCGGGCGCAGCGCCGCTTTCAGGGCCCATGGGCTGAGCATTCAGGAACCATTAGTGGAACAGCACAAGATACTCATCATCTCGGATCGAGATACGGATCATACGATCCTGTCCGCCTGCCTGGAGCGAGCACTACCGCTACGCTTTCTCCCGGCTTCCGCAGATGTCATGGACAGGCCACTTGAAGCCCTGATGGACCCGGAGATCGACGCGGTCATCATGGCGCACGGCCCGCAGACCGACTACCTATTGCGCCTGGCACAAAAGAACGACACCCCGGTACCGCTGCTGATACTGCTGGACGACCCTGACGATGCGACCATCACGCGCCTGCGGGAGTACGGCGCACAGGACTATCTGGTGCGCAGCCAACTGCAGGACGCGATGGTGCATCGGGTGCTGGATTACAACATCCAGTTGAAGCAGGCCCGGGAGCAGATACGGCAACTGTCCAATCGCGACACCCTGACCGGCGCCCTCAACCGAATAGGCTTTCGCGCCCACCTGGAACGGGCCATGGATCGCTCCCAGCGCTATGGTTTTAACACGGCGCTGCTCTATATCAATATCGACCAGTTTTCCAACGTCAATGATCACTACGGCGAAGCCGACGGTGATGTGATGATCAAGTCGATTTCTCGTCGCCTGATTAACAAAATGCGCAGTACCGACAGCATTGCTCGCCTGGGCGGTGATGAGTTCGCCGTGGTTCTGGAAGACGTGAGTTCGCCGGCCGACGTGGAACTGATCGCCACCAAGATGCTCAAGTCTATATCCGCCCCCATGATACTCAGTGACCAGCAGGTGGCCATTGAGGCCAGTATCGGCGCAGCTATTTTCCCGGATGACGGCCGCGACTTCTCCGAGCTTGTGGACTGCTCTCGCAGCGCAATGCAGCAGGCCAAGAGCGGCGGCGGCGGCAAATACATTCGCTACTCGGACCAGATCAGCTTTGACGTGGGCGGACCTACATCTTTGGCGGCGGAGTTGCGCAACGCGGTGCGCAAAAACCAGTTTGAGTTGCACTACCAGCCCAGAGTAGAACTGGAAACGGGCAAACTGATAGGCATGGAAGCATTGCTGCGCTGGAATCACCCGGAGCGCGGACTGGTATCCCCGGCCGAGTTCCTGTCCGCCTGCGAAGACATGGGACTGATGAAGACCATTGGTTACCAGGTTATTCAGCACGCCTGTGGTGCCCAAATCTGGCTGGGTAAGCGGCAGTTGGGCGACGTGGACGTCGCGGTCAATATCGCTTTCTCCCAGATTCAGGACGACCGCTTCGTTGAGATAGTGAAAGACATTATCGTGCGCAGCGGTGCCGACGCCAGCCGTCTCGAGTTCGAACTGACCGAGTCGACCATCCTCAAGAGCCCTGGCGCAATCAAGGCGCGCATGGACGAATTGCGCGAACTGGGGATATCCTTCTCACTTGATGATTTCGGCACCGGGTTTTCCCAGCTGTCACACCTGACTGAACTGCCTATCTCTGCGCTGAAAATCGATGCCGGCTTCGTGCGCGATATACCCGGCAATTCTCACCAGGAGGCCGTTTGCACCATGATTATCGAAATGGCCCATCGTCTCGGTATCACCGTTGTAGCAGAGGGTGCCGAAACCCACGAACAGATTGCCTTCCTGCGCCAGCAACATTGTCAGCAGGTGCAGGGTTTCTATTACAGCCCGGCGATCCCGCTACAGCAGTTGCCGCGCTTTGTGCAGGATCAGCGCTTTAAAAGCCGAGAAAAACTGCTTTCCTGAAAGCTCGCACTAGGCGCACGGTGCCAGTGATGGTAGCCTAGACTACCGATAACAAGCTCTACTTGGCAGCAAATGTCCAGCATAGATCTCACCCGTCAACACGCTAAAATCCTGGTCTGCGACGATGACCAGAATGTGCGCCTGCTCACCCGCCAGTGCCTGGAAGCTGACGATATGACCGTGGTGGAAGCGGCGGATGGCCTGGAGGCCCTCGATGTTTTCGTGCGAGAGCGCCCGGACCTGGTCTTCCTGGATGTCGAAATGCCAGGCATGACCGGCCTGGAGGTCTGTGAACGCATCAGAAAGATGCCCCAGGGCGAATCCATACCCATTATGATTGTCACCGGTTCAGATGATCGTCGCTCCATTGACCAGGGGTTTGAAGCCGGCGCCACACAATACAAGACCAAGCCGGTCAACTGGTCGCTGCTGGGGCGCGATGTCCAGTACATGCTGCGCGCCAGTAACGCATTCAATGCGCTGAAACGGCAGGAAGACAGGCTACGCTACCTGGCTTACTACGACCCGCTCACCAGCCTGCCCAACCGACGCAGCTTCAACGAACAACTGAACCGCATACTGAAACGCAGCCAGCGACACAAAACCAACGCCGCGCTGCTGTTTATCGATCTGGACCACTTCAAGCGCATTAATGACTCCATAGGCCACGCCCGGGGTGACAGATTACTGGTAGAGATTGCCAAGCGACTCACCATGGAATTGCGCGAAGACGACGCCATCAACTACTTCACCACTAACAGCGCCGATGACGAGGGTGAACCAGAAGGGGCTACCGAGATCGCCAGACTGGGGGGGGATGAATTCACGGTCGTGCTCTCCGATGTTGCCAATATTCACGACATCGAAATCGTGGCGAAGCGCATCCTCAATGCGCTGTCGG
>JARFQU010000063.1 GCA_029287595.1 Halioglobus sp.
AGAAATTCCCGCCTGCAAAATAGTACTTACTGCAGGGGCTTCTTGCTCACCAGCACACCGTTGTTATCGGCGTAGATATAATCACCCGGCGCGATATCAACAGCGCCGATGGTGATAACAACATCGCGCTGCCCAACACCCAGCTTCTCCGTTTTTAACGGGCAGGTGCCCAGGGCCTGAACCCCAAGAGCCGTCTCGCCAATCTGGTCCACATCGCGGATCACGCCGTTGATCACCAGCCCGGCCCAGCCATTGACAGCCGCTTTCTCCGCCAGCATGTCACCCAACAGGGCGCGCCGCATCGAGCCACCGCCATCGACCACAATCACGCGGCCGGCGCCGGCCTCATCGACACATGCCTTGACCAGTGAGTTATCCTCGTGGCACTTGATGGTCACCACCTCACCACTGAACTGTTTGATCGCCCCGTAGTTGCCAAACTGCAGCTCGATGCCGCGCGCCTCGGGGGCTCCGTCGGAAAGATCCGGTGTAGACAATATGCTCATGGGCACCTCTAAAGCCAGTCGGCTGGATAGGAATGCAGGCTGCCGGCAGCCGTGTGCACCGCACCGGCATGACCGGCGCAGCGCGGCAGAATCTGCTCGGCATAGAATACCGCGGTCGCTATTTTCTTTTCGTAGAACGGATTGTCGCTGCCCTCGCTCAGGCGGCGCAAGGCGACCAGCGCGGAGCGGGCCAGCTGCCAGCCGCCGAACAGGTATCCGGTTTGCATCATGTAATCAAAAGACGCTCCCAGGGCGATAGCCACATCATCAGCCATGGCTTGCAGGATAGTCTGGGTCGAGTGCTCCATCCCGGCCAGGGCATCGCCCAGGCCCTTGCCGATAATCGCGATACGCGCATCATCGCTGGCGTTCAGCTCATTCACCGTGTTGCGCAATTCTCCCAGCACCGCCTCCATGGCCGCCCCACCGTCGCGGCCGATTTTGCGGGTCACCAGGTCGGCGGCCTGGATGCCGTTGGTACCCTCGTAGATAGAGGTTATGCGCACGTCGCGTAAATACTGTGCCGCGCCGGTCTCTTCCACGTAGCCCATGCCGCCGTGCACCTGCACACCCAGAGACGTCAATTCCTGGGCAACCTCGCTGAGCCAGCCCTTGATCACCGGAATCATCAGGTCGATACGCGACTGCTGCTGTGCCCGCTCTCCCTCGGGGCCCACATGCGCCAGGTCCATGGTCAGCGCCTCGGTATACGCCAGGGCACGCATGCCTTCAGTCAAGGCCTTCATGCTCAACAGCATGCGCTTGACGTCCGGGTGTTCGATAATCGGGACGCCGCCCTGCACCCGCTCACGGGCATAGCCCAGCGCTTTCTGGTAGGCGCCCTCGGCGACACCCAGGCCCTGGATACCCACCTTCAAGCGCGCCTCATTCATCATGGTGAACATGCAGGCCAGGCCCTGGTTCTCCTGTCCCAGCAGGTAGCCAACGGCGCCGTCGGTATCACCAAAGGCCATCACACAGGTGGGGCTGCCGTGGATGCCCAGCTTATGCTCGCAGGACACCGGGTAGACGTCGTTGCGCTCGCCCAGGCTGCCGTCGGCATTCACCAGGAACTTGGGCACAATAAACAGGGAAATGCCACGACTGCCCTCGGGAGCGTCAGGCAGTTTTGCCAACACCAGGTGGATGATGTTTTCTGTGGCCTCGTGATCGCCCCAGGTGATATAGATTTTCTGCCCGGTGATGCGGTAGTGATCGCCCTCGGGGAGCGCCTTGGCCTTCATCACCCCCAGGTCGGAACCGGCACCGGATTCGGTCAGGTTCATGGTGCCCAGCCATTCACCGGAATGCATTTTTTCCAGGTAGGTTTGCTTTTGCTCGTCGCTGCCGTGGGCGGCAATCGCCAGCGCAGCGCTGCTGCTTAACAATGGCGCCAGCGCCAGAGCGATATTGGCACTGTTCCACATTTCGTGGCAGGCAGTGCTGAATAACTCGGGCAGGCCCTGTCCGCCGTAGTTGGCATCAGCGGCTATACCGATCCAGCCACCCGCGGAAAATTGCTGCAAGGCATCGCCGTACCCTGGAGAGATGGTGACCCTGCCCGCAGTGCACGTAGCGGGGTGCTCATCACCGACACGGCGCAGCGGCGCCAGCACATCACCGGCCAGTTTGGCGCCCTCGTCCAGCAGGGCGGTAGTCAAATCCGGCCCCACGCCGAAGTCGGCGTAGGCCGGCAAAATCCCCAGCGTGCTCCCGGCATCCAGAAGTTCGTCAATGATAAAGCCCATGTCCTCCAGCGGCGCACGGTAGGTGCCCATAATCATCCTCACTTGTTCAGGTCTATTCAAACCGGCGATTATACTGGACTGGTGGCAAGCGATGCATATCTATAGCGACACTTTCATTGTCATGGCGATACCTGCTGAGTGGCGGTAAACGTTGGCAATTTTCATCACACGGGTATAATTCCCCCAATCAATAATCAGGATTTCTACCATTCACCAAGTGAATACGAGGGCAAGCGGTGAATCTCAATCGGATTGATCTCAACCTGCTGGTTTATCTGGATGCGCTATTGCGAGAGCGCAATGTCACCCAGGCCGCCAATACGCTCAACCTGTCGCAGCCCGCCATGAGCAACGGCCTGCGCCGGCTGCGGGAACTGTTCGATGACCCGCTGCTGGTGCGTACCAGCGAGGGCATGACCCCAACGGAACGCGCCCTGGAGCTGGAACCGGTGGTGCGCGAGGTGCTCACCAGCATCGACCGGGCAGTACAGCAGCGTTCCGCCTTTGAACCGCAGGACGCTCACCGGGTATTTCGCATCATGGCCAGCGACTACGCCGAGTCCACCCTGCTACCCACCGTGCTGGGCAAGCTGCGCAACCTGGCCCCGGGCCTCACCCTGGATATCATGACCCCCTCCGACGTCAGTTTCCTCGATGTGGAGCGCGGCAAGGTAGATATGGTGATCAACCGCTTTGACTCCATGCCCCAGTCCTTTCACCAGATTCACCTGTGGAACGACAGTTTTTCCTGCGTGCTGAGCCCGGAAAACCCCGTACTGGAAGACTTCACCCTGGAAAACTACCTCAAGGCCAACCACGTCTGGGTGAGCAAGACCGGCATGGGGGTGGGGGTGGGCGTGAACCCGGATGACGTGCAGCGCCTGGGCTGGGTCGATGCCGCCCTGAATAAACTGGGCAAAAAACGGCAGATACGCGTGTTTACCCGGCACTACCAGGCGGCCATGACCATGGCCGAACAGAATGACCTGATTGTGACCCTGCCCACCCGGGCGGCCCTGCTCAAGCTCGATAACCCGCGGGTGGTGCTGCGCGACCCGCCGCTGGAGATCCCGCCACTGGAACTGAAGATGGCCTGGAGCCCTCTGCTGCAGCACAACCCGGCCAATAAATGGCTGCGTAAGCTTATCGCAGACACCGCAAGGCAGCTGGATGGCCAGGAACCCACGCCCTGAAGCCACATTCAGCTCCCAAATGGCGGCGATAAAAACGATTTATTAGCTAAATTAAGGTCTCCCCCCTAAAATTCCCCACTTACCGTGCGGGAG
>JARFQU010000065.1 GCA_029287595.1 Halioglobus sp.
TAATTTGGTGAAGATCGCGGATTTGATTCAAACCCTCCGGTTCGACAAACTCTCCCTGCGGGAGGGTACTGACAAGTGACTATGCTTCCTCGTCAAGTGTTTAGGCAAGTTTTTCAGTCCAGTGGGTGCCGTTCTTCATCATGGTGTTCAGGATAATTAACTGCTTGCGTATGCAGGCGACCAATGCGACTTTTTTGGGCTTTCCTGCGGCGATTAAACGCTGATATGTGGCTTTGATCTTGGGGTCATACTGGATTGACGACCACATAGACATATACAACACCGTTCGGACTTTACTACGCCCACCTGACACCCGTCGCTTGCCCCGGTAGCTACCACTGTCCCGGTTCATCGGTGCAACGCCAACCAGGGCCGCGATCTCCTTTCGGTTGAGCTTGCCAAGTTCTGGCAACTCACTCATGAGCGTATAGGCCACAACTTTACCTACGCCTTTGGCGCTCATAAGCAGATCCCGTTGCTCTCGCCACTGCGGTATCGCATCAACTAACTTGTCGAGCTTCTGGTCAATGCGCTCAATTTCCTTCTGAATCGCTTTGAGGATAGGTTGAATCGATTGAAACGTAAACACCGAGGCTATGGCGAGACTTTCTACATCGATGAAGTCTTCGTCAAAATTAATGGCAAACAGCACTACCTCTGGCGAGCTGTGGACCAGGATGGTGAGGTCGTTGATGTATACCTACAGGCCAGAGGTGATGGGGCTGCTGTGAAGCGATTCTTTAGACGTCTACTGCGCATTCACGGCGGAGAACCCAGGAAGATCGTCACTGATAAGCTGCGTAGCTATCCGGTAGCTCATCGTGAACTGGTGCCAGAATCTATCCACAGTACTGAGCGGTATGAGAACAATCGGGCTGAGCAATCACATGAGGCGACGAGGGTACGAGAGCGAGGGATGCGGCGGTTCAAGTCGATGGGACAGGCTCAGCGCTTCGTGTCGGCCCATGCTGCAGTGGCAAATCTATTCAATCTGGGAAGGCATCTGATTCGGGCGCAACATTATCGGAATCTCAGGATGATTGCGTTTACAGAATGGGAAAGGGCGGTTGCCTGAAATACCGAGGCCGGGACAACTTGGTTTCAAGAAGTTAAGTTGTCAGTACTCGGTTTACAGCTGTCCACACGTGGTTAACGCAGAAGAATAGCACGCCGCCCAGGTACACAATGGCCAGATTTGACCTGACGCCGGCTGAAAAATTGGCGTATTCTTTAACGGACTGCAACCTGGGAAAAGGTGTGACGATGAATCGACAATCCAACACTCCCAGTGATGTTCCGGTGATTCCGCGTAATCGCGAGCATCATATCGCCGACGCCCTCACCCGGGACTGGTATGACAACCACCCGTTCAAGACCGCCTGGTACAACTCGATGTCGATCACGTTCCCCCTGGGGGAAAAATTCTTTATCGACAGCGTGAGGGCGTTTTCCGACCAGGTCACCGATCCCAAACTACAGGAGGAGATACGCGGATTCTGCGGGCAGGAAGGATTTCACCGGCGCGAACACGATCGCTACAACCGCACACTGTGCCAGTTACGCGGTTACGACCTGCAATACCTCGAGGGGCGTTTGGCGAAGAAACTGGCCTTCACCCGTAAAATGCTCTCTCCCCTGGAGCAGTTGGCGGTGACAGCGGCGCTGGAGCACATCACCGCAATCCTGGCTGAATCCGGGCTGGACCCCGACAACCCGGATGCGCTGTCGATGGACCCCGCCATGCGTGAACTTTGGGACTGGCACGCGGTGGAGGAACTGGAACACAAGTCCGTGGCATTCGATGTTTACCGGGCCGTAGGAGGAACCGACAAGATGCGTCGCAAGGTGATGCGACGCACTATCTTTTTCCTGCTGCTGGATTTCACCGTCGGCACCGCTCACATGCTGCGGCGCGACGGCAAGGTATGGAGTCCCAGGCTGTGGCTCCAGGGCTGTCGTTTCCTGTTTGGAAAAAACGGCGTGTACCGCCGTGTCTGGCCGGCCTATCGTGAGTGGTTCAAGGACGGCTTCCACCCCTGGCAGCGCGATACACGTGCCCTGCTGTCAAACTGGGAACAGGCCCAGGCACCCGCCACCTGAATCCACCGTCAACAGGCTGCAAGCGTCGTGTCTTGCGCTGTGTCGGCCGCGGCTGTTGCCTGCTCAGTCAATCATACCCAGAACATCATTCCGGTTGGGCCAGACGCTGCCCGTCTGTACTGGATGCACCGTGCTGACCGTATCATGCACATTTATCTGCCCGCCTTTTTGCAGGAACGCTTCGACCTGCGCTTCTATCTCGGCTCTTATTCGGTCTTTTTCCGGCGTGCTGTTAATCGGATGGTTTCTTGCTTTCATCGAGCATTCCTCCCCCTTGTGGAATTGCCCTGCACAATGAACGCCTCTGATTACAGCAAGAACAAAAAGAAGTGAACATTTTGTGACGGCAACATTGTGAATTATTACCGGGGCATTCACAAAATCTCCACACGTCCGTCATATAAACGCCATGAAGGCGGGCGACACTGCGCTCATGGACATCCTGTACGCAATGCAACGACTCGACGTTCGACTGTTTAGCAAAGTTTTCAGGCAGGGAGAACGCCGCATGATCCGGCCCCTGGCTCGCGCCCTGTCCCGCTCGGCGGACGGTTACCTCTACCTCCTGGTACCACTGCTGCTTTACCTGCTGGGGGCAAGCCAGGCTGGCGTGTTCACAGCCCTGTTACTGATCTCTCTCGCCGTGGAACGCGTGCTCTACTGGCTGTTGAAAAACGGTTTGAAACGGCGCAGGCCGCAGGAATTCATGCCGGGCTTTCGCAGCCTGGTGGAAGCTGCCGACCGTTTCAGTTTCCCGTCTGGTCACACGTCTGCCGCCTTTCTACTGGCCACCGCCCTGTGCCTCGTTTACCAGGGCCCCTTATTTTCCATGTACCTGTGGGCGACAGCAATCGGGCTGTCCCGAGTTATTCTCGGTGTGCACTACCCCGGTGACACACTGGCGGGCGCCATCATGGGCAGTACCACGGTGATATTCGTAGCAAGCAAACTGGGAATTGTGTGAGCATGAACATACTCTACGGCGTACAGGCCACCGGCCAGGGGCATATCAGTCGGGCCAGGGCCATTGCAACAGAACTGGCTGAGCATGATGTCAGCGTCAACTGGTTATTCTCGGGGCGCTCCCGGGACAAGTTGTTTGACATGGATCTATTCGCTAACTTCCAGCATCGACAGGGACTGTCATTCGCCCACAGCAATGGCAGGATTGACTACCTGGCAACCCTGCGTGAAAACAAGTTACTGCAGTTTCTGCGGGACGTCAGGCAACTGGACTTGTCACCTTACGACCTGGTCGTTACCGACTACGAGCCAGTGACCGCCTGGGCGGCGCGGCTGGCCGGTATACGCTGCATCGGTATAGGCCACCAGTATGCATTCGGGCAGCAGACACCAGTCACTGGAGGCAGCTGGTGGTCACAGCTCATCATGCGACAGTTCGCGCCGGTTGACCTGCCACTGGGACTGCACTGGCACCCCTACGCCGCGAACGTAATGCCTCCCGTACTGGACCTGCCCGCTCTCACCCCCTGGGACCGCGGCCACATTCTTGTCTACCTGCCCTTTGAAAACCAGGACACCGTGACGAAACTGTTGCAGGCCCTCCCGTCACGGCGGTTTATCCAGTACGCAAACGGCCTGACACCGGGGATTCTGGGCAATGTGGTGCGGCGCCCGGCCAGTATCAACGGCTTCAAGGTTGACCTGGCCTCGTGCAACAGCGTTATCTGTAACAGCGGTTTTGAGCTGATCAGCGAATGCCTGCAATGGGGCAAACCCATCCTCACCAAGCCTCTGGCGGGACAGATGGAGCAGGAATCAAACGCCCTGGCGCTGCGCCAGCTGGGCTATGCCACCGTCATGCTGACCCTGTCCACCAGGGCGATCGAGGAATGGCAGGCTACACCTGTCCGCCTGCCATTCGACGGTTTCAGTAATGTCGCCGCGGCCCTGGCCCAGTGGCTTGCCGCTGGCGCCACGGGTTCAGTGACGGAGCTGGGGCGCCAGCTGTGGCAGCGCGAGACCGACCAAAGCAAATTGCCGCCGGGCAGTCCAATCGATTCACCGCGTGTCAAAGTGGTTTAAGACATCCCTACACTACATTCGTCGCAGCAGGGCCACCGGCAGCACTTTCATCACTTGCGCAACCAACGCCCAGGGCCAGGGCGGCACATAACGAAAGCCGACTCCGCGTTCGATCAGGTCGACCATGATACCGGTACCTTTTTCCGCGCTGACCAGAAAAGGTCGGCTGGCCAGCGAGCGGTTGAGGTCGGTATCAATATAACCCGGGGCCAGCTCGGTGACGGTAATGTCCTCACCGACAGTCTCGCAGCGAACCGCCTCCAGGTATTTGCTGAATCCCGCTTTGCTGGCACTGTAAGCGCCCTGTCGCTTCATGCCACGCAGCGCCGCTACCGAGGTGATCCCGACCAACTGACCCCGTCCCTGCTCCCGGAACAATTCGACCGCGGCATCCGCCGTAGCGATGGCGCCGATCAGGTTGATGTCAATCGTCTCACGCATGCTCTGGAAGCTGCCCTTGCCACTGGCCGCCGCTATGGCAACGCCGGCATTCACCACAACGATATCCAGGCCACCCAACTCGCCGGCGCATTCGGTCACTACAGCGGGGATCGTATCGAATGCAGAAACGTCCAGGGATTTGACGATCACCTGTGGCGATTGCGTTGCCAGCTCGGCCTGCAATTGAGCCAGGCTGGACGCATCACGGGCAGTCAGCGCCAGTTTGAAGCCCCGCTCGGCAAAATGCCGGGCCATGCCGGCTCCAAGCCCCCGGGAGGCGCCCGTTATCAGTACAGATTTGGTCACGACTGTTCTCCTGTGAATTAGCCCCGGGAGCATATCAGGATTAACATATGCAGGAAATTTCCCTGGAGTGAGAAAATACAATGAAACCGGGCGAACAAGGTCTTACACGCATCATATCGGCCACACGCTACTCCTGGCAGGGCTTGAGGGCTGCCTGGAAGCATGAAGCCGCATTCCGGCAGGAGGCCTCGCTCGCCCTGATCGGCTTTCCCCTGGCCTACTTCCTTGCCAGGGACACAAACGATTTCCTGCTCCTGACCCTGCCGCTTCTGCTGCTGATGCTTGCCGAGCTGGCCAATAGTGCCATCGAAGCCATTGTTGACCGCCTCGGCGACGAGCCAGACGAATTGTCCGGACGCGCAAAGGACATGGGCTCGGCCATGGTATTCATGGCCATTGTCATGGCGATGCTCAGCTGGGGCACCTTACTCGGCAGGCAGCTCCTGTAGCAGGCGCATAACTTGTGCCAGGCACGCGTGAGGCAGGCCCATTTTCTTAACTCGAACTACACCGCCATCTTGCGGGACTTCGAGTTCGACGATTACCCATAAGCCACCCTGATGGCGCATGTG
Organism: Halioglobus sp.; assembly: GCA_029287595.1. Lineage (GTDB taxonomy): Bacteria > Pseudomonadota > Gammaproteobacteria > Pseudomonadales > Halieaceae > JAACFI01. Next base: position 5,466 of record JARFQU010000065.1, read on the forward strand.
AAAAGACCGGTCTATGCTTTTCGGGTCCCCTTTTGCAATCATCATCATGCTCACAGGAGACTACCACGAGCTATGCAAACTACGATTTACTGAAAGTCACCGTGGAACGCGGAGTGGCTTCTGTACTGATCGACAATCCCCCGATCAATCTGCGCGATATGCCGTTGATAGAGGAATTGACCCGTCTTGGCACTGAACTGGAAGCGGACGATGCGGTACGAGTTGTGGTATTTAGCAGTGCGGACCCCGATTTCTTTATCGCCCACGCCGATGTCACGCTGATCCAGCAGATTCCCGTGGCGGAGGTCGCCAGGCCTGAGAGCCTGTCTTTCTTTCACCAGGCTATGGAAAAATTCCGCACCATGCCCAAGGTCACCATCGGCAACATCAGTCCATCTGTATTGTTTCAACTGCGCCGATATCGACTTTACGCCAGACTTCTTCTTCGATGGCTCGCTGGTAGCCGAATTCGAACAGGGCGGACATAAAGTCCGGGTCAAACACTTCCTCGCCGGGGTCCCTGATAGCGTCTGCAGGTATCCAGGTCAGTTTTACCTGGATACCATCGCGCTTGGAGATGGCTGCGATCCGGTATGTGTCCCCAATACCCTGGGTGCGGATCAGTGATTGCACGGACCTTCCGGCGATATCCGTGACGCGGGCGCGCACGGGGTCAAAGTCAGCCATGAACCGTGAGTTGCGAATCAGATAGGCCGTGGGCCTGCCCTGCACATCGAGGATTTCCAACAGTCTCCCCCAATCAGTGCTCGAGGGATAGAGAAACATCTGGGAAGAGGTACCACCGTCTACATGCATCTCCTCGTAAGTCCTGCCATCGGCCGCCTGTACCCTGATATAGGCCGGGGGGAATACCCCGGGTATTGAGGCAGAGGCCAGCAGTACCTGCCTTATCAGCCTGGGGGCATCAGGATGTCCGCTGTCGGCCATACGCCCTATGTTCCAGATTACCGGGCGTCCCGCATCCAGGTTGGTTGTGCCGATATGCAAAGCCCTGCCCCGCCGGTACTCCCTGGCGATGGCGGCGATCACATCGTCGGTTATATAGCGCTCCAGGACTCTGGACAGCGGTGTACTGTCGACAATGGAATCGCCGCGGATAATGGAAAACAGGCTGCGCCTGATGATGATGCGCGAGGTATCGAGCGTGGTATAGACCTCTTTCAACTGCTGGTCATAGTCGGAGCCGAGAAAAGCGAACGGCGCGGTCAGTGCCCCGGTGCTGACACCGGTTACCAGGGTGAACTCGGGGCGTGTACCCAACGTGCTCCAACCCGCGAGCACACCGGCACCATAGGCACCATTGGCACCACCGCCGGAAATCGCCAGATAATGGTGTTCCTTGTGCATTATCCCGCCATAGCGTTCCTCTATGGCTGCGCTGCTTTCCAGCGCGGCCAGGGGGTAAGCCTCGAAACCCGTGCGGTCTCCCCATATGCGCAGGTCGTTCCGGCCCAGTACAGTAGTATCCAGGTGGTACTGCTCCGGAACCGGGTTGCGCAGGATCGACGAGCATGCGGCGGTAAACAACAGGCACAGGCAGACCAGGCTGAGCCGGAGCGCGGACACACTAGACCAACGCTGCACTGACAATCTCCTGGGCCTCATGCTGGATCTGGCGCAGGTGCTCCTCACCCAGGAAGCTCTCGGCATATATTTTATAAATATCCTCGGTACCTGACGGGCGCGCGGCAAACCAGCCATTGGCCGTACACACCTTGAGACCGCCAATAGCCGCGCCATTCGCCGGGGCATGAGTCAGCTTGGCGGTTATATCCTCACCGGCCAGCGTGTCGGCACTGACCTGCTCCGGTGACAGGGCCGCAAGACGCACCTTCTGTTCGCGGTTGGCTGGTGCCTCTACCCTGTCATAGACCGGATCACCATGTTCCGCCACCAGTTGCTGGTAAAGCTGACCGGGATCCTTACCGGTAACCGCCATAATTTCACAGGCCAGCAGGCACAGGATGATACCGTCCTTGTCGGTACTCCAGACGCTGCCGTCGCGGCGCAGGAAAGAAGCCCCGGCGGATTCCTCGCCACCAAAGCCGTAGGAACCGTCCAACAACCCCGGTACGAACCACTTGAAACCCACCGGCACTTCCTGCAGTTCGCGCCCCAGGCGATCTGCGACACGATCGATCATCGAAGAGCTCACCAGGGTTTTTCCGACCGCGGCATCGGCTCGCCACAGGGGCCGGTGCCCGAACAGGTACTGGATAGCCACCGAAAGATAGTGATTGGGATTTAGCAGCCCCGCACTGCGGGTGACGATGCCATGTCGGTCGTAGTCCGGGTCATTACCAAAAGCGATATCGAACTGATCCCGCAGTTCAATCAGGCTGGCCATGGCGTAGGGTGAGGAGCAGTCCATGCGCACCTTGCCATCGCGGTCCAGGGTCATAAAACGGAACTGGTGATCGACCGCATCGTTGCGCACGGTCAGGTCCAGGCCATATGTTTCGGCAATGACCTGCCAGTAGCGCAGGCCGGAGCCGCCCATGGCATCGGCGCAGAGTGTCAAGCCGGCATTGGCAATAGCCCGCATGTCGACCACATTGCGCAGGTCTTCGACGTAGGGAGTTATATAGTCATGACGAACCGTGGTCGCTGCATTCAGGGCCTCTTCCAGTCGCTGGCGCGGCACATCCCGATTGTCATTGGCCAGCAATTCGTTGGCGCGCCCCGCGATCCAGCCAGTGACATCTGTATCCGCCGGGCCGCCGTTGGGTGGGTTGTACTTTATACCGCCATTGTCCGGCGGGTTGTGCGAAGGGGTGATAACGACACCATCAGCCAGTGCCATTTCTCGCTCCCTGTTGTAACACAGGATGGCATGGGAAATTACCGGGGTGGGGGTATAGCCATCATCCTGGTCGATATTGACCGTCACTCCATTGGCAGCGAATACGCGCAGCGCCGTCATCTGTGCGGGTGTGGACAGGGCGTGGGTGTCCTTGCCCATAAACAGCGGCCCGTTGATGCCTTGCGTGGCGCGATACTCGCAGATGGCCTGGGCAACGGCCAGTATATGCGCCTCATTGAAGCTGGTTTTCAGCGAGCTGCCACGATGGCCGGAGGTACCAAAGCTCACTTTCTGTTCCGGGTCGCCCGCATCCGGGCGCCCCTCGTAGTACTGGCTGACCAGGGCGGCAATGTCAGTCAGCTTGTCGTCACTTACCGGCTTCCCGGCATCCGGATGGATACTCATTCTCATGTCCCTGTGCGCTGCCCACCCGTGCCGGGTGTAGCATTTAATCCCATGCGAAAAGCCAGAGTATTACAGCCGGATGGGCTACAGGCAAACATAACGGACGGCCGCAACTCAAGTGGCGGGTGTGGCGGCGATTACCCGATATGCCCTGACCTGAGGCATAGTGCACACAAGCGGCTCTCGCACTGGCTGGCAAAGTATGGTTTCAAAGAGAAAAATAAAACTATAACCCGCGGGACGTACCAGTAGTTACGGAAAATCAGCATCCCCGTCGTCCGGAATTCAGTCCCGGCGCGGGAATATACTATGCCCTGCAGAGGCCTTCCGATCGCCCCCAGTCCGCGCTGCCCTCCGCCTACAATCCGGTCGGCGAATCCAGCGAAGATCACCGGGACAGGCTGTTCCTGCAGGTGTTGTTGAGCCTGCTGGTCAACATCCTGGCACTGATCGGTATTTTCTAAGGTATAGGCCCAGAGATTTCTCG
>JARFQU010000081.1 GCA_029287595.1 Halioglobus sp.
ACGGATTCAGTTCATGGCCGGTATCTTGTTGACCGCAGGGCCCGGGAGAGGGGCCGGCACCTTGGCTGGTGCCTGGTGTTGCCAAAGCCGCTCGCTGAGGCGCGCAGGACTTGCGTGACAGCCGGTGGCCAGCCAGCGTGCCAGGGCGTCCGCTACATCGGGGAACTGGATGTCCGCCGTGACATGCGGGCTGTCCAGCCATTGCCCCAGTGCTTGCGCGTCGAATATCGGGGTTGTGGTGGCGTAGCCCAGCTGGCGCAGGGCCAGCGCATTGGAGTGCTGCTCCATCTGGCCATCCAGTGGCTTGGTGAGGACGGGCTTGCGCCACTGCAGGCACTCGCTGATAAGCTCGAAGCCACAGTTGCAGATCACGCCTGAGCAACCGGCCAGATCCAACTTGAAGCCTTTTACATCCGCCTTGCGTCGCGATACGTTGCCCCGTTCCTCGTCCTGCAGGGCCGCTGAATACTGCACGAAGCGCTGCTCCGGGAATTGCTGCAGGACAGTACTGACCGCGTCCTGGTCCTCGAAGGGCAGGTACACCACCATGTGCCCATTGCGTTCTACCGGCAGGTCCGGCAGGTCCAGGATAGGCGGTAGCACGTTCTCGGCATAAGGGTGCCAGTGCAGGCCGAGGGGCACATCCACCGGTGCAAAGCGGGTCATGATCTGCTGCTGCAGCCAGCTGGCGCCGGCCTTGGGGGTTGCCGGGCCGAAGGCATACTGGTGGCCGATACCGATCACCTTGCGCCCCTGGGCCCTGGCGGCCCGCGAAGTGACTGGCTCGTAGTCGCTGACGATGATGTCGTAGCTGTCCAGGTCGAGCTCTTTCGCCTCGCGCAGGAACTGGGGCAGATTATTGTTGTGCACTGTCGGCCAGTAGCGCACGCGACCGGCCCGGGTGGTGAACGAGAGACCGCGGCGGTGTTCGAAGTCACCGAATATCTCCATATCGAACAGGCCCTCGCGGGGTCGGCCGGAGAAGAGCCAGGTTACCTCTGCTGGCCATTGGCGCAACGAGGCTGCCATGGCACGAGCGCGGCTGATGTGTCCCTGGCCCGTGCCCTGGACACCGTAGAGTATTTTCATTTCAGTAGAGTCCCAGCTGCGCCGCGCAGATGAGGGCGATTCCGCCTCCCATCAGGGCGCCGGCGACGGTGTCGCCGGGGAAGTGCACGCCCAGCAGTATGCGGGACATGGCCACTGCGAACGCCCAGAGGAGCAGGGGAGTGGCGATAGGTCCGTAGACGACCAGCAGGGCCGTGGCCAACAGGAAGGCACCGGAGCTGTGGCCCGAGGGGAAACTGAACTGGTCACTGGCGCGGATCAGGCTGCGAAAACCCGGCACCGCCTGCTGGGGGCGGGGCCGACGCAGGCTGTTCTTTACCAGCCAGTAAAGCGTGCGCTCAATGGTCAGTGCCATCACCAGTGGAGGCAGTAGCAGGGCGAAGCCGGCGGGATCCAGCGCCCAGACCAGCAGCGGTACCAGTACATGGAGGTAGCCGTCCCCGGAGTGGGAGATCGCCCGGGCCATAGGGATCACCATGCGTTTTTCGGTCTGCCGGAATACCCTGGCAAACAGCCGCATCTCGAAGTTCTGCAACTTACCTAGTATTTCCATGCTGCCAGATTGCGCCTCGCATGTAACACCGGGGTTACAAATCCATGTATTGTTCTTTACAAAACAGTAGCTTGTGAAAGTATCTTAAAATCCGCCCAATGGTGGTATGAGGCCTTATGGGGTCGTAAGAGTGCTGAAGCCGTTACCTCAGGATTTCATGGCGCTTTACCTGACTCATGGTGCTGGATGGTTATTCGTCCTGAGCCTCTTGCTCGCAGTTTTTATAACAGTCCTCAAGCTCACGTGTGCAGTCATCCCTGCAATCTGGCTGATCTCTCTCGATTATCCAGTTGCAACTCTTCACACAGCAATTGCGTAAAGTAAGGCAATTATCGACACAGACTTTTTCGCAATCGGTGGGTCTAGCGGGTTCCGGTACTGGAGTAGCGCAACCACTCAAAGCGATCACAAGAAGTACTAGCGATGCAGTTATCATTTTTTTTGTTGTCACGTATCAGCCTCCACCATTCTTTCTTTATAGTTACAAAATAATATGAGAGGTAAGTAGTCCTTTGACGGGAGTCAAATTCACCTTAGAAGCGAGGGTTATTCCCCGGATTCAAACGTCGATATCTCAATACAGTCGTTTGTCGCTTCGACATAATTGACTACAACGTGGCAATTTCAGACATCGAGCCCCTCTGATAACTGACTGCTGGTTTTTGCAAAGTCAGTGCTTTACTTTGCAACGGTTACATTTCCAGATTGATCCAGGCGGATAACAGAGCCAGAGGAGTATTCGGTTCCTGCTATGGATACAGACTTTCCCAATTTGCACTGCCGCAACCTTCCGTCGGGATAAAGTTGCACTTCTTCCCACAGACTGTCAGTACAGGTTATCTCATCTATCACAACAGGGTCTCTGGGATAAAACCATTTTAATCTTCCATTGGGGTAAAAGCCGGTCATATATCCGCCAGAGCGATTGCCTTTGATCATGTAACCTTGAACTGCGGTATCACGAGAGAAGCACACCACCCCTGGATTACCTTGCTCATTTGGAAATACTCGGGTTCCAACAGGCATAAAAATCCCATTACGCTCGAAATCACGAAATAGATGAAGTTCATCAAGCCGCCAGTCAGGATGAAAAACGACAAAATCTTTTCTCGCTGGCCATCCTTGTATGACCATATCCCTGGCCAATGTACCGAGTTTCCGTCCATCTTTACTCTCACTAAAAAGTTCAAACTGGATGCCGTTTTCTACGACGTTTTTTTCGGCACCAGTCTTCCAGGAGGCACAACCGGTAACTCCACTAAGAAATAGGGCGAGTAGAATGGCTGTGGGCCATTTTATGGTGCCACCTAGGTGTTTACTATTTTGAAGGGCTGGCATTCGATAATCCTCCAGCAGCGAGCTTCTGTTTTCAGTATAAGTCTTTGACCAGGTGCGATTATCGATGCATGACAGGTGGACTTAGGTTTTATCAGGTCGTCTGGGCGGATAG
>JARFQU010000087.1 GCA_029287595.1 Halioglobus sp.
CGCCACATCGCCCACGAGCACCGGGGGCTGCGACTGGTCAAGGCCGCCTGCCAGCGCCTGAAGGCACCCAACCGGCACCGGGAGCTGGCACTGCAGGTGTGCGAGTACCACACCCACTGTCACCGGGCACTGGAACTGCGCGGCACCACCATCCTGAAACTGTTCAACGCCACCGGCGCCCTGCGCCGGCCGGAGCGCTTCGAGGCCTTCCTGCTGGCCTGCGAGGCGGACTCCCGGGGGCGCCTGGGTTTTGAGGACAGGGACTATCCCCAGACGGACTATTTGCGGCGCGCTCTGGCTATCGCCCGGGAAGTAACCGCAGCGGAATTTGCCGGGCAGGGACTTGAGGGCAAGGCATTGGGTGAAGCGATCAACGCGGAACGGATCAGGCGGCTGGAGGAGTTACGCGGTGGCTAAAACTGCCCTCATCACTGGCGCCGCCCAGCGCATCGGCAGCGAGATCGCTCGCCATCTGCACCAGGCGGGATTCGATATCGCCCTGCACTATCGCAGCTCCTGCGCAGCAGCCCGGGACCTGGCGCAGGCACTGAACACCCTGAGACCGGATTCCTGCACACTGTTCCAGGGCGACCTGGCCTCAATGGCAGATATTCAGCGCCTGGGTGCTGAGGTTCTGGCTCGCTACGACGGACTGGACCTGCTGGTCAACAACGCTTCCGGGTTCGAACCCACCCCGATGGAGACGTGCACCGAGGAGGAATTCGACGCCATGCTGTCATCCAACCTCAAGGGGCCCTACTTCCTGATCCAGGCACTGCTTGACGGCCTGCGCCAGGCGGGCGGCACTATCGTCAATATCCTGGATGTGCACACGGAGCATCCGTTACCCGGGTTCAATGCCTACTGCGCTGCCAAGGCAGGCCTGGCATCGCTGACCCGCAGCCTGGCAGTGGAGTTGGGGCCTGATATCCGGGTGAACGGGGTGGCGCCCGGGGCCGTCCTGTGGCCGGAGGGAGAAGAAGCCTACGATAAGGACATGCGCAGCAGAACAGTGGCAAGCACGCCGCTGCAAAGAATCGGCAAGCCTGAGGATATTGCGGCCACAGTGAAATTCCTGGCCTGCGAAGCGCCCTTTATCACCGGGCAGGTAATTGCAGTGGATGGGGGTCGGGGGTTGGTGCAGTGAGCGATAATCGAGTCTGGCGCGACTAAATACCCCGCCCACGCCACTGAAAATTCACCCTGGACAGTGTCTGCGAACTCTTATCATAAGCGCGCCACAATTCATCATAACTGCGTCCGGCAACCGGGTGCAGATCATTCGGCAGCAATTCAGCCAGGGGGCACAACACAAACGCATTCTCCAGGATTTCCCCCCGGGGCAGTTCGACGTCCTCGACTACTCCTACCAGGTCATCGTACAGCAGGATATCGATATCCAGTTGCCGGGCACTGAAGCGGGTGGCATTGGCCGGCCGACCGTACTCAAACTCGATATGCCGCAAGGTTTGCGCCAGCTCTCCAACACCCAGCGGCGTATCCACCCCCACCACCATATTGAGAAAGGGCTGCCCCTGAAAACCGATGGCCGCGCTGTCGTAAACTGACGACAGCTTCATCTCGCCGAACAGGCCCTCCAGCGCATCCAGACCCGCGACCATATAGCGTTCCCGCTCGATATTGCTACCGACCCCGAGGTAGACCCTGGCCATCAGGGGCTCTCCCCGCGCTCAATCTGCACGCCCACGGTCTCCGCTGCGGCCACCGCACCGGGCTTGCCCAGGCGCAGGCGCAACCAGGGCACCCGGAATTCGGCCATCACCAGGGAGGCGATCTGCTCGGCCATGGTTTCAATCAACTGGAACTCGCTGTCTTCTATGAACGCAAGAACCCGGGAAGAAATGGCGGCGTAATCCAGGGCGTCCTCGATGCGATCCCCGCTGGCGGCGCGGCGATTGTCGCTGGCCATTTCCAGGTCCAGCACCACGCCCTGGCGTATGTTGCGCTCCCAGTCATAGACCCCAATGACCGTTTCCGCGCGCAAGCCGGTTATGTAGACGGTATCCATCAGCCGTGCACCGCCTTATGCAAAGGAGGCAGTTCCTCCATTGGCCAGCGCGGGCGCACACGAGTGCCGGCATCATCCACCTGCCCGGCCAGCAGACGCTGGGCACCGGCGTAGGCGATCATGGCCCCGTTATCCGTACAAAACAGCGGCGCGGGATAAAACACCTTTGCGCCCTCTTTAGCCAGGGCCTTATCCAGGGCTGATCTTAAATTCACATTGGCACTTACCCCACCGGCGATCACCAGGGTTTTGAGACCCTGCTGTTGCAGCGCCCGGCGACACTTGATCACCAGGGTAGCCACCACCGCGTCTTCAAAGGCGCGGGCGATATCACATTTGTCCTGCTCGGTGAGTTCACCGGCATCGCGACAGGCCTGCACGGTATTCAGGGTGAAGGTTTTCAGCCCACTGAAACTGAAATCCAGGCCGGGACGATTGACCATGGGGCGGGGGAAATCGAAACGCGTCGAGTCGCCCTGCTGCGCCAGTCGGGCAATATGGGGACCTCCGGGATAAGGCAGGCCCAACATCTTGGCGGCTTTGTCGAAGGCTTCCCCGGCAGCATCGTCAAGGGACTCCCCCAACAGGCGATACTCACCTATCCCGTCCACCCGCACCAGTTGCGTATGGCCGCCGGAGACCAGCAGCGCCACAAAGGGAAACTCCGGGTGCTCATCTTCCAGCATGGGTGCCAGCAGGTGGCCCTCCATATGGTGTACGCCCAGTACCGGCACACCCCAGCCCCAGGCCAATGCCCTGGCCAGGGTGGTGCCTACCATGAGCGCACCCACCAGGCCCGGTCCCGCGGTATAGGCCACCCCGTCGATATCCGCGGCCAGGCAACCCGCCTCTGCCAACACTTCTTCAATTAATGGCAGGGTCTTGCGCACGTGATCCCGGGAGGCAAGTTCCGGCACCACACCACCGTATTCCACGTGGATATCCACCTGGCTGAATAAGGCGTGCGCGAGCAGGCCGCGCTCCGTATCGTAAAGCGCCACGCCGGTCTCGTCGCAGGAGGTTTCGAGCCCCAGAATGAGCATTTTCGGGTTCCATTTTGGCCTTCGGCGCATGATACTGGCTGCCCCCGGCGCAAACCAGCCATAATGGCCGCAAATTACCGATTTAGCCCCCAAAACCCCCTTTGCAAATTGCCTTGCGAGAGTATAGAATGCGCGCCCTTTATAGGGATCACTGTCCATTGGCGGACGGTTTTCCGGGAAACTGACAAAACAGGTATAGAGTTAATGCCCCACATCAAGGTTAAGGATAACGAGCCCTTTGACGTCGCCCTGCGCCGTTTCAAGCGCTCCTGCGAAAAAGCTGGCGTTCTTGCGGAAGTCCGCAAGCGCGAGCACTATGAAAAGCCCACAACCGTGCGCAAGCGCGCCGGTGCTGCTGCCGTCAAGCGTCACCTGAAGAAGCTGTCACGGGAAAACCGCAAGCGCGTACGCCTGTACTAGGCCCGCGCCCTTACCTCCCCCCTATGAGTGACCAGCCCCTAACGGCGACCATCAAGGAGGCCATGAAGGCCGCCATGAAGGCTCGCGACAAGGAGCGGTTGGGCACCATCCGGCTGATCCAGGCCGAATTCAAACGTATTGAAGTAGACGAGCGCATCGACGTAGATGACGCCCGCGCTCTGGCCGTGCTCGACAAAATGGTCAAGCAACGCCGCGACTCGGCACAGCAGTACTCCGATGCCGGTCGTGAAGAGTTGGCCGCGGTGGAAAACGCCGAAATTGCAGTGCTGCAGGAATTCCTCCCCGCGCAATTGTCTGAGGCTGAGCTGGTTGCAATGGTAGATGCCGCCATTGCCGCCTCCGGCGCCACGGGCATGCAGGCCATGGGCCCGGTAATGGGGCAGCTCAAACCACAACTGCAGGGCCGCGCGGATATCGGCGCGGTGAGCAAACTGGTCAAAGAGCGGCTCACTGGTTGACCTCTTGGCGGTCCTGCTGGGCCGCGTATACACTTTTTTCTTTTATCCTGCATTAGCAGGACCTTGAACGTGATGGCGTCTTTAGGGCCAGGCGGTCGGCCGCAGGGGCGCGTGTACAAGACGGCAGGTTCAGGCACGCCGCCGACGGCTTCGGCGCCAGACGATAGTATAGGTAGTGGATGTTTGGGGAGATGCTGAAACAAGGCCAGCTCGATCGCGGTGCATCGCCGAAGTGACTGGGGTTCGGAACGCCGGGGGTATACCGCGATCGAGCTGGCCGCCTGGCGATGAAGATCCATTAACCAGCTACCCCACGAACCTTTTATTTAGTCCCATTCCGGCGATAGCTGAACACCAAGTTGTCCCGTCGCGGAAAATCTTTAAGGCGCTGGATTCCCGTGTGTGCTGGAATGACTGTAGACTAGCCCCTCACCATCAACGAGCGCCCATGGCCGGACTGATACCACAAACCTTCCTGGATGACCTGCTGGACCGCGTCGACATCGTCGAGGTGATAGACCGGCGCGTCAAACTGAAAAAGACCGGCAAGAACTACAGCGCCCGCTGCCCCTTTCACGACGAGAAAACCCCCTCCTTCAGCGTCAACCCGGAAAAGCAGTTCTACTATTGTTTCGGCTGTGGCGCCGGTGGCAATGCCCTGGGTTTCGTGATGGACTACGAGAACGTGGATTTCCCCCAGGCGGTGGAAACCCTGGCCAGCAGTGCCGGACTGCAGGTGCCGCGAGAGCCCACGCCCGGTGGCGCTGCACGGGCCGAATCAGAACAGGGCAATAAACCTCTGTACGCCCTGCTGGAGCAGGTCGCCAACTACTATAAACAGCAACTGCGCCAGCACCCCCAGGCAAAAAAAGCGGTGGATTACCTGAAAAGCCGCGGCCTCACCGGCGAAATCGCGAAGCGGTTTGACCTGGGCTTCGCTCCCCCGGGCTGGGACAACCTGCTGCAGGCCCTGGGCGAGGACGAGGCCCAGCGTAAACTGCTGATGCAGGCCGGCATGCTGGTGGAGAACGAGTCGAAGCGCATCTACGACCGCTTCCGGGACCGGGTGGTATTCCCCATTCGCGACCAGCGGGGGCGCATTATCGCCTTTGGCGGACGGGTGCTGGGGGATGACAAACCCAAATACCTCAACTCACCGGAAACCCCCATCTTCCAGAAAGGTCGTGAGCTCTACGGCCTCTACCAGGCGAAGCAGGCCAACCGCAAATTGGAACGCATCCTGGTGGTTGAGGGCTATATGGACGTGATCGCCCTGGCACAGCACGGCATCAACTACGCCACTGCCACCCTGGGCACCTCCACCAGCAAGGCCCATCTGGAGCGCATCTACCGCCTGTGCCCGGAGGTGGTGTTCTGCTTCGATGGCGACGAGGCCGGTCGCAAGGCTGCTTTTCGCGCCCTGGAAGCGGCCCTGCCCTGCATGGAGGATGGCCGACAGGCTCGCTTCCTGTTCCTGCCCGAGGGGGAAGACCCCGACACCATGGTACGCAGTGGCGGTGCAGAGCATTTCCAGCAATTACTGGATAGCGCCACACCCCTGGAGACCTTCCTGTTTGAATCAATGGAGCAGGGCCTGGACACCAGTAGCATGGACGGCCGAGCACGCCTGAGCAAATTGGCGCTACCCTATATCCGCCAGTTGCCGGAGGGGGTTTTCCGGCAGCTGATGTTCCAGGCCCTGGCCCAGCGGACCGGGTTGGAGTTGAACAGCCTGATGCAGCTGGAGGTGCCTCCCCCCGCGCAAAGCCCTGAACCACCCCGCTACGATGACGACCCGGAGCCATTCCGGGAGCCAGAAGAGGCGCCTGGGCCACGCCAACGCGACGCCGTGAGCGCCCTGGCCACTGGCTACTCCAACCTGGCCCAGAGCGCCATCGCCCTGCTATTGCACCAGCCACATATCGCCCGCCTCACCGAGGTCAGGGTACTGCAGGGCCTGGAGGGGGAGGATGTGAGCCTGCTGCGTGAGTTGCTGGAATTACTGCGGCGACGACCGGAGTCCAATACCGCCATGTTGCTGGGGCACTGGTATGGCACCACTGAGGGGGAACTGCTCAGCCGGTTGGCAGGGCAGGAGCGCTTGATCCCCACCGAAGGTATAGAGCAACAGTTCAGTGACACCATTAACGAGCTGTCGCAGCACCTGCCCCAGCGATCAAAATTGGCGGCACAGGTCGACAAACTGAAACTCACCAACTACGCTGAAGTCAGCGATCTGGAAAAGCAGCGTCTGCGGGAGCTGCTACAGGAAAAGCAGCGGCGGGACGCCCAACGCAACAAGCGCTAAGCCCACTGTGCACGCTGCTTTCATTCCCGGTACCACTTGATATTACCGGTTTTAGCCCCCATATAACAAAAAGCCGCTAGAGGCGGTGAATGTGAGGCTAAAAGTGCTAATTTTCGCTAAATTTCCCGGCATTTTCCTAGTTGGGTCAGTGCTTTTGCGGTTATAATCGCCGGCTAATTTTTTTTTGCTTTTTTGAAGGTGTCAACTTAATGACAGATGTCGTGCAGCAGCAGTCTCGCCTGAAAGATCTCATCGCCAAGGGTAAGGAACAGGGTTACCTGACCTATTCCGAGGTGAACGATCACCTGCCGGAGGACATTTCCGATCCGGACCAGGTCGAAGACATCATCCAGATGATCAACGACATGGGCATCCAGGTGTTTGAAGTGGCGCCGGACGCAGATGAGCTGTTGATGTCCGAAGGGGATGGCTCCGCTGACGATATCGCCGCCGCTGAAGCCGCCGCCGCGCTGGCCGCAGTGGAAACCGAAGCCGGCCGCACCACCGACCCGGTGCGCATGTACATGCGCGAAATGGGCACCGTGGAACTGCTCACCCGCGAGGGCGAAATTGTTATCGCCAAGCGCATCGAGGAAGGTATCCGCGAAATGCTGGCCGCCCTGGCTTTCTATCCGGGCGCGGTTGAAAAGATCCTCAATGAATACGCTCTGGTGGCCAAGGAAGAACGGAAGCTGAGCGACATCATGGTCGGCTATCTGAATCCCGCCGAGAATGTCCCCTCAGCCGCGGAAGTCGCCCTGGCCGCCCCCGCTGCGACCACCGACTCCGACGAAGAAGTCGATACCGGCCCTGACCCCGTTGAAGCAAAAAAGCGATTCACCGCGCTGAAGCGGCAGTTCAACAAAACTGAAAAAGTCATTGCCGAGAAGGGCCGCACCGACAAGGCCGCGATCAAGGAAATGGAGAAGCTGGGCGAGTTGTTCAAATTTTTCAAGCTCACGCCCCGGGTTTCCGACCCCCTGACTGATAGCCCGCGCAACATACTGGCCGGCGTTCGCGACCAGGAACGCGAAATCATGCGTCTGGCGGTAAAAGTCTGTGGCATGCCGCGCAAGGACTTCATCAACACATTCCAGGGCTCCGAGTCAGACGCGAAATGGATCACGCGCCACACCCGCAAAAAAGAGTACGGCCCGAAGCTGGCGCTGGAGAAAGAAACCATACAGCGCCTGCAGCGTCGCATCGCCCAGATTGAGGAGCAGACCGGCCTCACCGTGGGAGAGATCAAGGAAATCAACCGCCGCATGTCCATGGGTGAAGCCCGTGCCCGCCGCGCCAAAAAGGAAATGGTAGAAGCCAACCTGCGCCTGGTAATTTCCATCGCCAAAAAATACACCAACCGCGGCCTGCAGTTCCTGGACCTGATCCAGGAGGGCAATATCGGTCTGATGAAGGCGGTGGACAAGTTCGAATATCGCCGCGGCTACAAGTTCTCCACCTACGCCACCTGGTGGATTCGCCAGGCCATTACCCGCTCCATCGCTGACCAGGCCCGCACCATCCGTATCCCGGTGCATATGATCGAGACCATCAACAAGCTCAACCGCATCTCCCGCCAGATGCTGCAGGAGATGGGCCGCGAACCCACCCCGGAAGAGCGGGGGGAGCGCATGGATATGCCGGAAGACAAAGTGCGCAAGGTACTGAAGATCGCCAAGGAGCCGATCTCCATGGAAACGCCTATCGGTGACGACGAAGATTCGCACCTGGGTGATTTCATCGAGGACGGCACCATCCACTCACCGGTGGATGCCGCTACCGGCCAGGGCCTGCAGGAAGCCACCAAGGAAGTGCTGGCCGGACTCACCGCACGCGAGGCCAAGGTGCTGCGCATGCGTTTCGGTATCGATATGAACACCGACCACACCCTGGAAGAAGTGGGCAAGCAGTTCGATGTAACCCGTGAGCGTATCCGCCAGATCGAGGCGAAGGCCCTGCGCAAGCTGCGCCACCCCACCCGTTCGGACTACCTGCGCAGCTTTCTCGACGAGTCCTGAGCAGCTGTAATATTATTGCGGCGCTGGTACACAGCGCCAGTGTTGCTGGTCACATCTATAATGAGGAACTTCACAGGCCGCGGCCCGTGACGATATCCCTGGCCGAATCGGATACGATTCTATGAGCTTCTTCCTCTTGTAAGCCAAAGCCGCACAGTACCAGGGTGAATACCTTGGTACATAGCTCTATAGCTTCCTCGGCAGACAGACTCTGCTCCAGAATTTTCAGGTTAGTGAAGAACACGGCACCCATGACCTGGATGAGCCCCGCGTCCTCACAGCGTTGTTCCAAGCGGCCGGACCTGATGCCGTCAGCTATATCCACCCTGGCGGTGCGATCCAGCGGGTGTTCGCCTGCAAAGACCGACTGAAAGCCGCGCGCCATGATAATGGCACGCCTGGGGTCAGATACCGCAAGCTGCACGTAGCTGCACATGCCGCGCACTATCCTGTAGGCGGGGTCGGTAACGTTCTCATTGCCTTCCCTGATGGCGGTTTCGACTTCACTTAGAATCGCTTCAGATACGGCGGCCGCCAGCGCTTCTTTGTCCGGGAAGTGGTTGTAGAAACTACCCTTGGCGACACCCGCTTTTTCAACAATATTATTGATGGTCACTGCATCGATGGGCTTGTCGACTAATAGATCGCCGCATGCGGTGACCAGTGCCGCGCGTATTCTGAGGCTATTTGCCTCTCTCGCACTCATCGCCTGACTCATGATAATCGCTCCTGACAAACTGGTCTGAGCGGCGATTTTACATTTTGGTGACCACACGGTCCATCTAATCGGTAAAATATTTAATTTATATGACCAAATAGTCATTGACTAAAAGGTCACTTACTCCTAATATGCTCTTCGATTGCTGCAAACGAGAGGTGGGCAATCGATGCATCGCTGGGTATGCACTGACGCGGCCGGCTACCAGCGCATTCATTCATCAGGCCAGAGGAGTCTAATATGGTTGCGACCACATCACTGGATCAAATCGCATACCCGGGATCAGACCAGTATTCCGCAGAACAGCTTGCTGCGCCGGGCAGTATCACCATTGACCTCCATGGTGAGCCGCTAACACGCGCGGTGGACACCGCCTACATCATGTTTCAGGTACCCGATCTTGAGCGGCAGAAAGCGTTCCTGCAGGACTTCGGCATGGTTGTGGCAGAACAATCTGACACAAGGCTCTATATGCGCGGCTATGGGCCGGACCCCTATATCTACGTTGCTCACCAGGCCGATAAAGCCGGCTTTCTGGGGGCCGGTTTCGCGGTAGAATCAGAAGAGGCGTTACAAAAAGTGGCCCAGGCAGCGGGTGTGCAGATCGAACCGGTGGATGGGCCAGGCAAAGGCCAGCGCGTCCGGCTCACTGACCCGGATGGCTTCCTGGTTGACCTGGTTTACGGCCGTGCCGTGCTTGAGCCACTGGAGACGCGCAGGGAATCACTTCCCCTGAACCTGCCGCATCAGAAAGACAGGGTCAATCACGGCCAACGAACTCCCCTGGCGCCCAGTGCGATAGAACGTTTTGGCCATTACGTCATGATGGTTTCCGATTTCGATGCCTCCTGGCAGTGGTATAGAAAACATCTTGGGCTACTACCCACCGATGTGCTGTGCACGGACACGGGCAGGCCTGTGCTCGCGTTTACCCGCCTGGATAAGGGGTCAGCCCCCGCAGACCATCATACCGTGGTGCTGGCTGCCGGTCCTGAGGCCGGGTACATGCACAGCGCCTATGAGACGCTGGATCAGGATGCCATAGGGCAGGGGCAGCAGTACCTGAAGCTTAAAGGCTGGAAGCATTTTTGGGGTATGGGGCGTCACATCCTGGGCAGCCAGATTTTTGACTACTGGCTCGACCCCTTTGGGCACGAAGTAGAGCACTACGCGGATGGCGACGTGTTCGATAGCACGTATCCCATGCAGTACCACCTGTTTGACCGCGGAGGGTTATGGGCCTGGGGGAATGATGTTCCCGATGCCATGCGACCGAAACCCGGTCTCCGGGCAATTCTTGGCATTGTCTTCGGTGGAGCGGCCAGAAGAAAGATGATGCAAGAGATGATGCGGGCGATCGGGCGTAAACCCCGGCCGTGGTTGAAGTAGTTCAACAGGTATAAGGACGGCGAATAGTCAGGGCCTCCGGTATCGACAAACAAAATAGACGGGAGAAGACGTTCATGGGTATTTCAATTGTTAATTACAGCGAGACCGCAGGCAGCAGTGCTTCCTGGGGTGTGTTGAGTGACGGCGTGATTCGTCCGCTCAAGACCCGGTACGCCTCTCATCGAGAGGTGATGGCCAGCTACTTTGCCGGGTGTGAGGCCTTTGCGGCGGATATGGATGAGCAAACGGTGTCTGCTGCTGCTGTACAGCTGCATTCGCCGATCTCCAGTGACATTCAGCTGTTCTGCCAGGGCTTGAACTATGCCGACCACCGGGCGGAGTCCGGTGTATCTGATGGGCATGATGGCGAAAACCTGCTGTTCATGAAGGCAGCGTCGAGTATCTGTGGGCCCAACGAGACGATTATCAGGCCCAGGGGCTGCCAGTTACTCGACTACGAGATAGAGCTGGCGCTGGTGCTGAAAGCAGGCGTGTCTGAGCGCACGTCAATCACAGACTCAGACCTGTCGCAGTATGTCGGCGGATTGGTGTTGTGCAATGACGTATCCGCACGTGACATTATGTTCGGCTCACCCATAGTGCAGTGGTTCAGGGGCAAGAGCCAGCCTACCTTCTGCCCCATGGGCCCCGTTCTGTACCTGATGGACGAGCAGGACTTTGAGCAGTTGTACGCATTGCAGTTGACACTGAAACTGAATGGCGAGGTGAAGCAGTCCTCCTCCACCGACTGCCTGATCCATCGACCCGCTGACACGCTCACAGACCTGTCCAGCTTCGCCGGTTTCTCTGCGGGCGATTGCCTGTTGACTGGCACCCCGGGCGGTGTGCTTCTTAACGCAAATCTGAAGACTGGCCTGTCAATCATACTCAACTTTACCAACGACGAGAAAAGGCGCAAAAAGTTTACTGCGGCGCAATTGGCCCAGACCCGTTTTCTGGAGCCGGGTGATGTCCTGGAACTTGAGATAAAAACGCCCGATGGCGCTATCGACCTGGGCTGTCAGAGAAATGAAATCGCGGATGCCTGACAGGGCGCTCACTACCAGAGCGTAACTTGCATCCAATCACAGCAGAGTTTGAGGGTTATGTATGACTACGTTAAGTACATCGGTCGTTATTGTTGGAGCGGGCCCCGCCGGACTGACGCTCGCACACTTGCTGGGAGCAGAGGGAGTCGATGTCGTCCTTCTGGAAAAATTGGAAAGTACGGTGACCGAGCCCCGGGCCATTGCGATTGATGGTGAATCGCTGCGCACGCTGCAAAAGGTGGGACTGTTCAAGGGCTTTGAAGACGAGTTAATCAGTGGTGTCTCGGTTGACTATCTCAATGGTGAAGGTGAGTTGCTATTTCGGGCAGGTAGCCCGGAGCAGCGGCCATACGGCTTCGCGACGGTAAATTCCTTCGACCAACCCGCACTGGATCGATACCTGGCAAAGACGCTTGAGCGCAGAAGCAGCGTCGATCTGCGCTTTAGTCATACGCTCAATAGCTTTGAGCAGGGCGCGTCGGGGGTTCGCATATTGTGTACCGACAACAAGGGCGATGAGCTCGAGATTACTGCGGACTACCTCGTGGGTTGTGATGGGGGCCGCTCAACGATTCGCTCGCTGTTGAACATTGAGATGAAAGGTGAGAGTAACCCCCTGCCATGGTTGGTGATCGATACCAGGGACCCGTATCTCAACGGTGAACCGGACTGCCGCTTTTACTGTGATCCCAAAAGACCCGGCATGACCATGAGAAAGCGCCATGGCGAGAGGCGCTGGGAATGGATGCTGATGCCCGGCGAAGACAGGGACTTTCTGCTCCAGGATGAAAATATACGCGACATTATCGCGCCCTACACCGATGTGGAGCAGGTCGATATCTATCGCAAGCGGGTTTACGACTTTCACGCAATTATTGCGGACAAGTTTCAGGTAGGCAGAGTCTTTCTTGCGGGCGACGCGGCACACATGACGCCACCCTTTGCTGGCCAGGGGCTGAACAGCGGCTTCAGGGACGTCGCTAACCTGTCGTGGAAGTTGGCCATGGTAGTGAAGGGAAATGCCAACCCGGGAATTCTGGATAGCTACGAGGAGGAACGCCGGGACCATGCCTGGCAATTGATCGAGATGGCGCTGAACCTGGGGCAGCAGATTCAGCCCATTGATCCTGCGCTGGCAGCGGAAAGGGACGCGTTCTTCGCCGAAGTGAACAAGGATCCTGCCGCCGTCGCGGCGGTTGAAGAGGAGATGTTCCAATCCATCGTGGAGAGATCAGTAGATAAGGGGTTAATCGTATCCAGTGGCTGCGAAGACGTGGCCGGCAGGCTGCTGATTCAGCCCGAACTGATTGTTGATGGCGGCCGTAAGCTGCTTGATGAGTGTATTGGGACAGGTTTCTCAATTATCGGCTACGATTGCGACCCGACAGAGGAACTGAGCAGGGAGGACATTGCATCCTGGGTCGAGATGGGGGCGAGCGTTGTGCGGATTGTTTCTGAACACTCGGCCCTAAACGCGGATAGTTTTCTCGACGAAAGCCTCGAACTCGCCACTTGGCTTGGCAAACGGGAGCCGGTGATTATGCTCGTTCGCCCTGACAGGTTTTGTATGGCCTGCACGGAGCCGGGAGATGCCGGGGTTGTGCTGAGTCGAGCTCGTGGCGTTCTTACGAAACTCCGGTAAGAGTGCTACTGCGGGCCTTACCGCACCGGGGAAGAGAGTTAGCGCAGGTAATAAATCAGCGCATTGGGGCTGAACTCGCGGACATCCGACCTGACGCGAAATTCATAGGGACGGTACTGGTTGTCCAGACCATTGATGAGTACACGGCCGGCTATCAGGTCGTGGTATACCTCCAGCGTGGACCACAACACCGGGACCGTGTAGTAGTTGAGCGCATGGGCTTCATTCACACGCCACAGCTCGCCATCCATGTTGTAACTGTCCGCCACGGCGATTTGCCAGCTATCCTCATCGACAAAGAACACCCGCCGACTGTAAATATGCCGGGCATCGGATTTCAGCTGACCCTCGACCACCCAGACCCGGTGCAGTTCGTAACGAGCATGCTCCGGATTGATATGGCCGGTGCGCACAATATCGTCGGGACCCACCCGGGGTCCATGCAGATTGTAGGCATTGTAGGGAATGTACAACTCCCTTTTACCCAGCAGCTGCCACTCGTAACGATCGGGCGCTCCATTATACAAACCGAAATCATCCACTGTGCGCAGGCCGTCCGAGTTACCGGCAGGAATCTGGTAGGCGAACAGGGGTGCGCGCAACACCCGGCGCAAGCTGCGCGGATAAAGCCACACCTTACGCGGGTCATCGGTCTGGTTGATGGTCTCGAATACCAGGGTGCCATCGCCGGACAACAGCGACGGCGCCAGCACTTTCGATTTCACCGCCAGCAATACATTGGGGTAGCGCTCCGTAAAGGGTATCGGCTCGGGCAGGCCATAGGGAAAGCCCCAATCCTGCAGCGATACGACCAGGGAGTAGCGCCCCGCCCGGGTCAGGGCGGCGCTGCCTTCCATACGATTTACCCGCAGCCCGCGAAAGCGCAGGTTGTGGTTCCATACTACCTCGACGCCGCTGCTGGGTTGTGGAAAGGGGGAACTGACCCGCGTGCCCTCTACGCCGCCGCTGCCTTCCATAAGCACCCGGGCTGACGCTGCATTTTCGCTAATTGCCTGATAGACAAAATCCGGAAAAGACGCCGTGCGACGCGTCTTATACACATTCATGTACCAGGTGTCCGGGTACCTGGCCAGCAGTGCCAACTGGCCCGGGGACAGTTGTTGCGCATACTGCTGGGCATTGGACGCGTTGATCTGGAACAGTGGCGCATCACCGGGAAAGGGGTTGGTCTCGTGGTAGCCTGCGACGTAACTGTCCGGCGGCGCGGTGAGGCCGCCGGTCCAGGACGGGATGGTGCCCGCTGCATTGCCCGCTTGCTCGGCACCCACCGGCGTCAGGCCAGGACCCGGGAATACTTCGGCGGCTGTACACAGCGCACCCAGGAGCAGGAAAACCAGGCCGGCAAGAAACCTGCTCACAGGTAATAGCTCACCTGGAATCGCAGGTAATCGCGATCCCGCAGGGTGTTTGTTTGCCCACCGCCACTAAAGCCGGTGTAGCGCAATTCCCCAACAATCCGGTTGATATAGCTTGCCCGTATGCCGATACTCAGCGTTTTCCGGTCCTCGATAAAGGTACTGATGGGCGCCGGTGTGGTGCCATCGAAGTCATGAGCAAAAGCGACAAACGGCGCAATACTAATACCCCCGAAAAGACCTGAATAGCTCGCTATCACCTGCGCCCTGTAGCCCCAGGAGTCCTCGTCTTCAGAGGTCAACGGCGTGGTGCTGCGATCGGGCAAATCATGCACCTTGGACCAACTGAGGTCGGTGCTCACC
Organism: Halioglobus sp.; assembly: GCA_029287595.1. Classification (GTDB taxonomy): domain Bacteria; phylum Pseudomonadota; class Gammaproteobacteria; order Pseudomonadales; family Halieaceae; genus JAACFI01. The sequence continues at coordinate 14,835 of JARFQU010000087.1, forward strand.
AGGACCTGGTCCGCCCACAGACGACCACGGAAAATTTGCGCCGCCTCGATTGTCGCCAGCGAGCGATCCAGCCTGACAAAACCGCCGATCTGCTCGCTGGGGCCATAGCTTCCCAGCGGGGTATCACCCAGATCAGGATCAAACAGGACCGGGGAGAACACGGCATCGAACAGGGGCCTGAAGGCAATCTGGAAGGGGAAGTCCTGGTGATAGCTGAATTCCCCAGCGAACAGTGTACCGGTGCGCCGGGAGGAGGTGCTGAAACTTAGCCCAAGCAGATCGATATCCTCCGGGTAAGTGACAAAAAACGAGGAGTCGTTGGCATAGTTACTCAGGGTGAGTTGTTCCGCGGCGTCCCGACCCATGGCCGTCGCCTCGCCCGGGGCCAGGCCCTGCTCAAGATAGATCGACTCCAGGGCCGAGGCACGGGCAGCCACCAGCGGTTCCGCGGTGGCAGCGACCGCGGCGGCGTCTCCGGTGCGCGCCATTACCAGTGGATAGCGACTGTGATAACGAATGTAATGCAGGCCCAGTTTGGTGGCATTACTGTCGGGCAGGAAACCGATCACCGCTGCGCCAAATTGCCCGGTATCGCTGGCTTTGTCACGATTTTTCCCGGGCAGGCGCTGGAAGTCCGCATCAAAGCCCAGGGTTCCATCGGGCAAACTGAAATACTCATCCAGGTCCGTACCCAGGTCAGACACCTCGCCGCCGCCATACATCCAGGCGTTCAGCCCCTCTCCGCCGACGCCGTCGTTGTTGGAAAAATACCAGCCCACCGGTGGTATCTCCACGGGCTCCCATTCGTATTGATAATAGGCTTCCATGGAGAACGTCTGGGTGATATTGGCCGCGGCCCAAAGCATGCGCTGCGGAATGCGCAAATCGTCGCGGTTGCTCGCAGGCTGCAGCACGGTGACCAGGTCCACCGGATTGATAACATCCAGACCGTCGCGCACGAAGGTGGTTTCGCTCCAGTTGACCACCTGCTGACCCACGCGGATAAGCGCGGGCATGCCACCGGGGCTGACGCTCCAGCTGACATAGCTCTCCCGCAACTCCACGTCTGAACCCACCAGCTTCTCCGCGTCGCTGTCGAATTCAGTACGGGCGGGATCGTTAGACTGGTTTTTGAAGTCGTAAAATGCCGTGCCGCGCACATAGGCGCCAAAATCACCCCAGCTCACAGCCATTTCACCAGCGGCCCGAACCGTACTGGAGACAATACCTTTATCGTAATTGAGGTTGCCGTCGTCCAGGTTGGAAGAGCGCGAATTGCCGTCACTGGCAATGGCAATCAGGTCTGAATCCCTGTCGTTCAGGCGGTATAGCGCGCCGTAGGACAATCTGCCATTGAAGATCCCCTGTATATCACGCACCGTGAAGGCGGCGGCATGGCTCTGTCCAGCGAAGCTGGCGAGCTGGGTGGCAATGCCTATTAGTATTAAAATTCTACGCATGTTGAAGGCAATCATAGCCGATATCGGCCGAGATGCGCGCGGGAATTTTTGTCGATTGCGGAACACCTGCCGGCCACTGATAATGCGAGGCTTCGCACCACTTGCCTACGGGACAGAACTGGTTCATTCTGCCGGCGCATACACCGTGTGCCTGGATACACTCGCCACCGGGTAACGGGCGGCCGACAACGCAGTGGCATGGAGGAAGGCTTACATGTTCAATATGGACTTCGGTGAACGCGTGGTCATAGCGACGGGTTGTGTCGACTGGGTACCCAGCCCCATGCCCGGTGTGATGCGCAAACCGCTGGCCCGGGAAGACGCCGAGCGCGGACACGCCACCAGCATTGTGCGCTATGAACCCGGTGCCAGCTTCCGGGCCCATGACCACCCCCTGGGTGAGGAAATCCTGGTGCTTGAGGGGACTTTTTCAGACGAGACCGGGGACTACCCCGCGGGGACCTATTTTCGCAATCCGGAGGGTTTTCGCCACGCCCCCTTCAGCAAGGAAGGCTGCGTACTGCTGGTCAAGCTGCATCAATTCCAGGAAGACGACGGTGCCCATGTGGTGATAGATACCTTCAACGCGCCTTTCCAGCCGGGTGCCGGCAACCTGCAGGTATTACCGCTGCACCAACACGGCAGCGAGCAGGTGGCACTGGTGCGCTGGCCCGCAGGCGAACGCTTTCAGGACCACAGCCATTTCGGCGGCGAGGAGATCTACGTGATCAGTGGCGAGTTCCTGGATGAGGACGGCCGCTACCCCGCGGGCACGTGGATACGCAGCCCCCACCTGAGCAGGCACTTCCCCTATGTTGAACAGGAGACGCTGATCTGGGTGAAGGTGGGGCATCTTCCGCTGGGATAAACACCAGGGCGATGCAACCCGAGCTGTTACGCCGTGCTCGACAATCGGCGAGACTATCCTATTCTTTTCTTACTTTCTCTGTATGCCGTATACCAGGAGAGGAATCAACATGGGAAGATCCGCTCACCTGGTCACCGCTGTATGGGTGACCATCCTGATGATGCTGCAAACTACAACCGCCATCGGTGATGTGGCTCCCCAGGATTTCGGCGCCTTCTGCCGTGATCCACTCCCTGCCGATCGAATGAGCCAGTTCAGGCAGAACCTCAACGCAACGGAAAAGGCTCTGG
>JARFQU010000143.1 GCA_029287595.1 Halioglobus sp.
ACGCCAGGTCGTGCTGGACCAGGATATCAACCAGACGCGCTATAAGGATCCCTACGATTCGCGCTCTGCTTACGAGGTATTACTGGAACGCACTGCGGCCAGCCTGAAAAAACAGGAGGAGGCGGAACTGGAACAGCGTGCGGCGAAAGAAAGTGGCAAAAGCAGTAGCCGCTCACGCAGCCGCGAGAGTGCCGGCGAAGCTTTCTTCAAGAGTATGGCGCGTGCAGCGGGCAGCAGTGTAGGCCGTAAACTGTTTCGCGGCATCCTTGGCTCCCTGCTGAAATAGGTCACCGGGAAGCTTCGGCACCGGAAGATTCAGGCGGCGCGCAAGCGCCGCCACACGGATACCAGGGCCAGTACCGCCGCACCCGCCACCATACCTATCGCTATACTCGCCAGGGTCGGAGTCAGCGCTGCCAGCAATGGCCCCGCCGCAGCGATCTCCCCCAGCTGCTGGGCAAAATGCCTGATCCACACATCCAGCGCATGAAAACCGTGCACCAGGATGCCGCCGCCGACCATAAACATGGCGATGGTACCCACTACCGCAAGCGCCTTCATCAGCCAGGGTGCAAAGTTGAGCAGGCGAAGACCCAGCCAGCGTTGCAGCGCACGCCAGGTGCCCTCGCCTTCCTTCTGCATCAGGTACAGACCTGCGTCATCCAATTTAACGATACCGGCTACCAGGCCGTAGACCCCGACAGTCATTATCAGTGCGATACCCGATACCACCAGTACCTGTGAGGTAAAAGGCATCTCCGCGACCACACCAAGGGTCAATACGATAATCTCTGCGGACAGGATAAAATCGGTGCGCACCGCACCCTTGATTTTGTCTTTCTCGTAAGCCACCATATCCACGCCGGGGTCTGCCAGGTGCACTACGAGGTCCTCGTGCTTGGCGGCATCTTCGGATTTACTGTGCAGGAAACTGTGGGCGACTTTTTCAAAACCCTCGAAGCACAGGTACAGTCCACCCAGAACCAGCAACGGCGTAATCAGCCACGGAGCCACCAGGGAAATGCCCAGCGCTGCGGGCACCAGGATACATTTATTGCGCATCGATCCCTTGGCTACCGCCCACACTACCGGGAGCTCCCGATCGGCACGGACACCGGTTACTTTTTCCGCATTGACCGCAAGATCATCGCCAAGGACACCGGCGGTTTTCTTAGCCGCGACCTTGGTCATCATAGCCACGTCATCAAGAACCGCAGCGATATCGTCCAACAGAACCAGTAGACTGCTGCCTGCCATAGTTCAAACCCTTTTCAAACCCTGTGGTAACCCGGGAGTATCTTGCCCCAGGCCTGCGGACATAGCCAAACCATTTCGTGCCCTTAACGCAGCTTGCGGCGGCGCCTGGTAGGAACATTCATATGCGACTTGGGATAGCGCGGGAGCTTACCTGTGCTCAGATAGCGGTGAATACTTTCCTGGGAGCGAATATGAGCCACCCTCTTCCTGCTCTCTACATACTGGTTGACCTGGTTCTGGTCCAGCACCCGCGCCTTCACATTGTCATGCCACTGCTGGTCCAGTATGTCCTGAATCATACGCTGGGCATGCTCATCAAAAATAGGACACAGTACTTCGACCCGGTAGTCGAGATTACGGGTCATCAGATCGGCGGAGCCAATTAAATAACGCGGATTGCCACGATTATAAAATACATAAGCCCTGGGGTGCTCAAGGAATCGGTCGACGATGCTGATCGCCTGGATATTTTCCGATATACCTTTTACCCCTGGCAACAGAGAACACATACCGCGAATAATCAGGCGGATCTCCACTCCGCTTTCGCTGGCTTCATAGAGCTTGGTGACAATGTCCTTATCTACCAGGTTGTTACATTTAAGGGTCATGCAAGCACGGTAACCCGCCTGGGCGTTGGCAATTTCCTGGTCGATCAACTGCACCAGTCCCGGACGGGAACTGTGCGGAGAGACCAGTAACAGGCGATAGTCCGGTCGCTTGTAGGTGTACTGCAGGAAGTCAAAGACACTGAATACGTCCTTGCCCACATTCTGGTCATAGGTCATCAGCGTGAAATCGGTATATATTCGCGCGGTCTTTTCATTAAAGTTACCGGTACCGATATGGCTGTAAAAACGCCTTGCGCTACCTTCCTTGCGCTCAATTAACACTAACTTACTGTGGACCTTGAGCCCGGGAATACCAAAGATTACCTGAATGCCGTTTTCCGTCAGCCGTTGCGCCCAGTCGATGTTCGCCGCCTCATCAAAGCGGGCGGCAAGTTCTACCACCGCAAGCACGCGCTTGCCGTTATCAACCGCGTTAACCAGCGCATCAATAACGCGCGAATTTTTGGCCACGCGGTAAAGGCAGATTTTTATATCCGTTACATCGGGGTCCAGGGCTGCGGTTTTCAGCAGGTCCACCACGTAGGCAAATGGGTGGTAGGGGTAATACAGGAAGACATCGCGCTCGCGAATAGCGTCGAAAATACTGCCGGGTTCATCCAGCCGCGATATACGGATCGGCGGCAGCGGCTTGAACTCCAGGTACCTCGGGCCCACATTGGGAAAGCCCATAAAATCCTTGGAGTTGTGGTAGCGACCGCCGGCAATAAGGCTGTCGTACTTGCCAAAACCAAAACGCGCATTGATGTAGTCGAGCAGGCGCTGGGGCATCTTCTCGTCATAGACCATACGCACGGCGTCCGCCTTGCGTCGCTGCTTGAGGCTGGTAGCCATTTTGGCTATCAGGCTCTGCAGTATGCCGGTATCGAGCTCCAGTTCGGCATCGCGGGAAAACTTGAAGCAGTAGGCAGCGGCAGTATCTACCGGGATGACCCCGCGGAATATTTGCGGCAGGCAGGCGCGGATAATGTTGTCCAGCACGATAAACACCTTACCCCCCTTGCCTTTCCTGCGAGGTATTTCCACAAACCGGTCCAGGCGATCAGTAGGTACTTCTACCACCGCATAGTGATAGTGCTCTCCGGACTGTATATCGATTGCCAGATACAGGGATTCATCATTGAGCGCGGGTATTGGTTGCGCCTCCTGCAACAATATAGGCTCCAATTCCGGGAGAACCGTGTTGGTAAAATAGGCCTGTACGAATTCCATCTGCCCCGGGTCCAACTGGGTTTCGTTGATCATATAGATTCGTCGGGCGGCTAGTTCCGTCATAATCTCTTTGTAATTGCGATCGAATTCGCGCTGCAGTTCGACCACGCGCTTCTGTATCGCGGCCAGCAATTCTTTGGACTGCTGCTTACTGGCGCCACTGGATACGGAAATCAGGCGGCGCACCTCCGCCACACGGACCCGGAAAAATTCGTCGGAGTTGTTGGAGAATATGCCCAGATAACGCAGGCGCTCGATCACCGGTACCGAGGCGTCCGCTGCCTCCTGCAACACCCGGGCATTGAAGGACAACCAGCTCAACTCCCGGGGAGTGAACAGATCGTGGTCCAGGAGATCCGCAAGGCGTGTCTTGATCGGGCTGGTCATTTTTCTACCTGCTATGGAGTGCCAAAAATTATCATAAAACACATAGACTTACGCGCTGATCTTAAGGCAACGAGAGATACCAATCTAAACTACTTTAAGGCAAAACAATAGCCCAATCCCTGCACGAGTATAAAAAAGCTCTGCGCACTATAGAAACATTCTGTTTCTGGATGTTTTTTGGGTTTGGGTTTGGGTTTGGGTTTGGTGTCGGCCAACCGGTCCGGGCGGGAAAGTATTTCTCTGTCGCTCCACGATATTCGCTTGGTGAGAAACACTTTCCCGCCCGCGCCCGCTAGATAAGACCGGGCCAAAGTAGGGAACTTCACTCCTGAGCCGGTTTGGCTGCCTCAGGCCGCGAGTTGGGCAAAGGCATCCGGGTACGCTTCGCGCACCGCTGTAAAACTGTAATCTTCCATGCCCAACTCTTTCAGTGTGGGCATCACATCATCGCCGCCGCGGGAGTCCAGGCGCCGATGCAGGGCCGACAGCAAACCGTGGCGATTCACCAGCTGCCATGTTCCGGTAGCGCGGGTGCGCTTGCCCCTGGCATAGCTCAAGGCCTCTTCATAGGCATAAATCGCCCTCACTGCAGCCAGCTCAGCCTCATCTGCGGTAGGGTGCTCCCGGGCTCGTAAATCGACTGCCCGGCGGTACGCCTGCAGCGCGAGCTCCGGATGCCCCCTGCGCCTGGCGTTTGCCGCAAATATATAGCACAACTCAGGGTCTTTGATTCTCAGTACCAATTCGTGCATATCCTTGCTCCTAAAATTGTTTCGATCACGGGAGCTATAATAGGGCGACAAAAGCATTTTCCACATGGCCCACTGCGACAACAGCATGGCCATTTGCGACAAGGGCTGGAGCTTGGCTAGAACTGACCTGAGTTTATTTCTTTAACTTATTGTTTTAAAGAGAAAAAAGCCCGCCAATCATGGGATGATGGCGGGCCAAAGGCCTCATGTTTCGGGGCAGAAACATCGGCCAGGGGACGTGTCAGCACGTGCAGGGAATGCAACGTGCTGATTAAAAAATAGCCGCTAAAAGCAATAAAGCAAGTTTTTGCACCAAAAAAATGCAGGCTCAGGGCTTGATGGCTAAAACATCGGTCTTCATATGCCGCAGGACTTTTTCAGCGGTATTACCCAGCAACCTGGCCTTGACCCCGGTACGGGCAACCGTGCCCATTACCACGATCTGCGCCCGGACTTTCGCCGCCCGACTGGTGATGACTTTTTCTACCGGCCCGCGCTTGCAGAAGAAAGCACTTTCGGAAATATCGTGTGCCGCCGCGAGCTTGCCGATCTGCGCCTGCATCCCGGCCCGGGCATCGCGCTCATAGGCGCCGGGATCGACCAGGTCCAGGTCGGACAGCAGGGTCGGTATCTCGATGGCGGTGATAATCTCCAGTTCCACACCCAGGGCCTGCGCGAGGGATTTCGCAAACCCGAGGACCTTGCTATTGAGTTTCTTCTTCGTGGCGGAATCACTGGATAGGTCAAGTGTCACCAACACGGGCTTGGTGCGATGCCATTTTTTTGCCGATACCAGCAGCACCGGCGCCTGGCACTCGCGCAATAACTGCCAGTCTGTGGAAGTATGCACCAGGGACTCAGTGCGACGACCGGTCTTGACTACTCCGGCATACTTGCCGCCGGCACACTGCTGCTGCACCCAGCGGGCGATATCTTTTTCCCATACGACCTTCAGCCTGACCTTCTGTCCCGGTTTGGCGTTGTTGTCGATACGCTCCTGTAACACCTCCTCCCGCTCTGCCAGCAAGCGCTTCTTGATCAGGGTCTGCTCATGCGCAGGAAGCTTAAGGCGTTTCAGCGGCGCGTAGGTAAATGCGACTACGTCGGCGTCATAGCCCAGCCTGTCAGCCAGTTCAAGCCCCCGGGGCGTGGCATGACCGGCGCCTTTCTGGTCGGCAATGATAAGAATTTTACCCATAATACGTTTTCCCAAGGACTATCCAGACCAAGGATTATAGAGGCTGGCGGGGCGCTGGGAAGTGGCATGCATCAATTCATGTGGAAATTATTGCGCGCCGGCTGCCCTGTCCCGCCATCCATCGGTGATAGCGAGGTTACTGTTCCGGGGGCTGGCTTCTGAAATCAGCGGGTGCCACACCGGTCCAGCGCTTGAAGGCTCGGGAAAAGGTACTGGGCTCTGAAAAGCCCAACAGATACGAGGTTTCCACCACTGAGCGACTGGGCTGGCGCAAGTACTTGCGCGCCAACTGCAGCCGGGTGTCCTGCAACAGATTCATGAAGCTGGTGCCCTCGTCTTTCAGTTTACGCTGCAGGGTGCGGTTGCTGACATGCAGGGCATCGGCAATCTGCTGCTGGTTGGGCGGCCCGTCAGGCAGTCTCTCCACGATCTTGTCTACTACCTCGCGAGACATGGTCTGAGACAGGAAGCTTTCCAGGTACGCCTGGGTCTGCTCGTCATTGACCCGCGCCAGCGCCGGGTCCCCGGTCACCAGGGGCTCCATGATATCGGCCCGCGACCAGGTAATACGCGTGGCGTCAGCCTCGAAAGAAACGCGGCTGGACAACATGTAATCCCAACGCTGCGGCTCCCGCGGTGTGGGCCGTTCTATCTCGATAGCGACCGGCGCCAGGAATTCTCCCAGGGTCATCTGGCTCATGCGAGTTACCATACCCACTGCGTAGTCGCGATTGGCGAAAGCAAAGCCATCCATTTCCACATTGCGACCCAACACCATATGCACCAGGTCGCGCTCTTCGATCAGTTGCATATCCAGCGTGGTACTGACCAGTTTGCCGAAACGCACCAGGCGCTGCAGGCCGTCGTAAACCGTGTCGCTTGCCAACCAGGCAAGGCCCAGCCCATGGAGAACCTGCGGTTGCAACTGCTCTGCGGCGAGCAGGCCGAAGGCCTCATCATCGCTAAGCTCCACACTGCGGGTCATCAGCGCGTTGAATTTCGCGTGTGGCACTCGCCAGTCAGGGTTGGCCGCCTTGGCGGCATCAATACCCACTTCGTCCAGGACGTCCAGCGCATCGATACCGCAAAGGCGCAGGGCCCTGGCCACCGGCAGGATAAATGTGGCCATCAGCGAGTGCTGCAGCGCCAGCGGTTGATTCATAATGTTCACTATCCGACTATTCCAGGGAAATAATATAACACTGACGATGCTGGCTACCCTATCGCCGATGCCGGTATTACAGTCCGTGGCAGGTATTGTCTTGCCGGCCACGGCCATGGTACTGTGTTTTTGTACAGTACCAGGTAATAGCAATGCCCCGAAAAAATGACATCATCGCCTCACAGCAAACCCTGCGCAAGGGTCGCGGCGCGCTGAGTAACAAAACTGGCCGCTTCCAGCCGCTGCACAGTGAATGGGATGACGGCATCTGCGGCCCCTCACCGGTTACCGAGTGTCGCCGGGTAGATGCCCGCACCATTATCTCGCGCAATACTTCACCGGACCTGCCGTTTGAACAGTCCATCAACCCCTACCAGGGTTGTGAACACGGCTGTGTCTATTGTTACGCGCGCCCTAGCCATGCCTACCTGGACCTGTCCCCGGGCCTGGATTTCGAGACCCGCCTGACCTACAAGCACAATGCGGCACAGCAGCTGGAGCGCGAACTGCAACGCCCCGGCTATCGCTGTAAACCCATCACCATTGGCGCCAATACCGACCCCTACCAGCCGGTGGAAAAAGAGCATGGCATCACCCGTCAACTGCTGCAGGTGCTGCAGCGCTACCGTCACCCGGTAGCCCTGATCACCAAGGGCGCACTGATCACCAGGGACCTGGACATATTGGCGGAAATGGCATCGGAGCAGTTGTGCTCAGTAGCCATCAGCATTACCACCCTGGACCCGCAATTAAAACGCAATATGGAGCCTCGCGCAGCTTCTGCCAATGCGCGCCTGGCCGCAGTGGAAGCTCTGGCAGCGGCGGGAGTACCAGTCACTGTGTTATTCGCTCCGGTTATTCCCGCCCTCAATGACTGCGATATGGAAAAGATACTGGCTCGGTCCGCCGATGCCGGGGCCACAGGGGCCGCTTATATGTTATTGCGGCTGCCACTGGAAATTCGCGAGCTGTTCTTCGAATGGCTACAGCGGCACTACCCCCTGAAGGCGGATCATGTCATCAGCCTGTTGCGGCAAAGCCGAGGCGGCGCAGACTACGACAGCCGCTTTGGGCATCGCATGCGTGGCACCGGAACCTTCGCAGATCTACTGGAGCAACGCTTCGCCATCAGTTGCCGCAACCTGGGATTAAAATATGGCGAAAGCGTGCCCCAGCGCACCGACCTGTTCAGCCCCAATAAGGGCAATGAGCAAATCGATTTGTTTACTTGACCAGCTGCGCACGATCAGGTTCTGTCGTATTGCTTACTTCAGCTTGGAGGCCCAGATGGCTAACTTGTGCTTCATGGATAGCTGGGATATCTGATCCTGGGGAATCGGTTGTATTATCTTGTCGTGCACCAGCAAACGGTAAATATATTCAATTTTTTCGCTGGCAGAGTCCGTAGGTTCAAATTCTACAACGCCCCTCTCCTCCCCGTACTTCATGCCCTCGGTGATGGCCTTCTTTACCAATTCTTTCTCGTTCTTAAGTTTCTTCATGTGTAGGCATGAACTCCAAAAATCTGATGTTCGTAACTGGCTCAGCGTAAAAACCAACCCCCGTGCTTCACGGCAAACCCCTGCGCTACGGTTCAGTGTAGACCCTGAGAAGCTAGTTAGGAGAAAGCCGACAACTTTGTTTAGGATCGCCGGGCGAAAAAAGGCCGACGTGGCGGTGACGAAACCACCTGGACGACTGATTGCTAACAGATATTCAGTGCCAATGGCCAACACATAACGCCACAGCGCATTGCTCAGGGATGGCTCGCAGGATAAAAAAGATTGCGCCAGCTATGGCGCTCAAAGGGCTGCCATTGACCTTCAGGTACAGCGAGGCGCTCGGCTACCAGAAACCAGATCGAGGGGTTGAGGGTCATGCCACAATGACTGCCACGCACCTGCACGCTCTGGCTGTGGGCGTGGCCGTCTTGCTGCAGGGTGGTCTTCCAGTTGACGATACCATCGCCCTTGGAATAGATCGCGGTGGTCGGCACCGGCGGCGCGTGGTGCAGCAGGTCCTGATCTATGGGTAAGTCTTCCGGCGGATTGAGCGCGGTAAAAAGGCGGGCGGGAATGGAGGCAGTCATACGCCCCTCGCCGAACGGACTGCCCAGGGATATCACCTGACGCACCTTGTCGGGAAATTCACGGGCGAGTTCCCGCGCGAAAATACCACCCAGGCTATGACCCACCAGGGAAACCGGGCCCTCGTAGCGCTCGTAGAGATAGTGGATGCGCTCCTGCAAGCCCTCCAGCACCCCATCCCTGGGCCCTAGGTTGCGCCCCATGCCCCAGCCGTGTACCGCGTAATTCAAACGCGCTAAAAAGCGGCGCATGGCGCCATTATAACCGTCTCCGCCCATAAAACCGGGCAATACCATAACCGGGTGACCATCGCCGGATGGCGCCATGCGCAATAGCCGCTTACGGCTGATATTCAAGGTAATAATTTCGGCGACCGCCCGGTGGGCCTCGGTCAGCGCCAGCAGCATGCTGGGCGGGGGTATATAGGGTTCCTCAGTCATCGCGAACTGAGCTTGCTGGTGCAATTGCTCCAGACTTGCTCTGGCCATTGCTACGCCCCTTGCATTAATAGATTTATTGCAGGGAGCATAACGAAGTTTACGCGGCAGGAAAAGGCCGCTGTCGCAGACGGGTTAGAGCTTGGAGAACTCCCGGTTCAGCTCAAACTGTCGTGAAGTCACGTAGGACTCCATATTTTCCACCCGGCGCAGCGCTGCATCCAGGCGCTCCCGGGCACGACGCAGGCGCACACTGCTGCTGTCGCTGTAGCGGAACACCTTGCGCGGGCGGTAATCGTGGTGACGCTCGTCGTATTCCATTTCCACCGCCACATCCTCGTACTCGGGTTCCTCGTAGTAACTGCCGTCTTCGGCCCGTCTCATGGGACGCGGGGCCAGCAGAATCCAGGCCGCCAGATAAGCCCACAAGGCCAGGGTGCCGGTAAACAGAAAAGCTGCGATCCACAACAGGCGCACCACCCAGTGGGCCACGTCAAAGTGATCCGCCAGTCCAGCCGCCACTCCGGCTATCTTGCCCTCGCGGGTGTTGCGGTAGAGGTTCATGCCCCAGCCGGCGCTTTTGCGCGCCTGGAAGCGGTGACTGCGATGATTACGTGCCATGATTTACTCCTTATCCCGTTGCTCGCGGTTAACCTGCGCTCGCCAGTCCGGGTGATCTACATCCAGGATGGACTCCAGGGTACCAATCCGGTCGGTTAGCTTGTCGACTGTTTCCAGCATGTGCTCTATCGACTCCCTGTCCTCGCGATTGAGACTTCGCGAAGAGCGGTTCACGCTGCGGTAATGCATGCTGATCCACAGGGGCGCCACGATCACCAGGAACAGAATCGTCGGGACGAACAAAAATTTCCAAAACTCCATCTATACCTTCCTCGGGCAGCGCGGGGCGAAAGCCCTCATGCTGCCATCAATGTGTGCGCGAGCCAAATTGAACTGCCGGTCACTGCGCAGCAGGGTCAGTCCCGCTCAATTCGGACTTCAGGCGCTGCAACTCCTCGTTGATCTGTTCATCTTCCTGCAGCGCGTCGATTTCCGCGGCCAGGTCCGGCGGTACCTCACGACCCACGTCCATGGCCTCCAGCTGCCCTTCGAGATTGTCGATGCGACGCTCGAAGTAATCGAAACGCTGGAAAGCATCATCCAGTTTTTCCCGGTGCATCTGCCGCTTGACCTTGATCCGTGATTCCACCGTCTCGCTGCGCATCAGCAGCGCTTTTTGCTTGGCCTTGGCCTCCGTAAGTTTCTGCTGCAACTGGGACACCTCTTCATTCAACTGCGCGATGTGTTCATCAGTGGCGGCAAGTTCTGCCTCGACCAGCACGACTTCCTCTTCGATCGCCCGCTTCTCCTGCAATGCAGCGCGAGCGAGGTCCTCCCGGCCTTTGGCGATCGCCAGTCGGGCTTTGTCTTCCCAACTGGCGGCATCGGCTTGCACCTGCTCCAGGCGTCGCGCGGCCGCCTTGCGCTCGGCCAGTATCCTGGCTGAGGAACTGCGCACTTCCACCAGTGTATCCTCCATTTCCTGAACGATCAGGCGAATCATCTTCTGGGGATCCTCCGCCTGATCCAGCATGGCATTGATATTGGAATTAATAATGTCTGTCATTCGGGAAAAAATACCCATCTTGCTTCTCCTGTTACTTTATCGATAAACCGGCGGAGCGCTGCCGCGCCGGCTGGCCAAACCAATAGGTCAATTCGATCACCACCACCATCTGGAGAAAACTCCAACTCACCGCGGCCACACCGATGACGGGCGCTACCATGGCGCACAACAAGGCGAGAGCGGCGTAGATAATCGAGCGGTGTTCCAGTGTGTTCATCTGTTTCTCTCCTGCCCCGGGGATAACCCCATGGCGCTGCTGTGTTCGCTAAAGGTATCTACAGAAATCGTGCCAGGATTTTCAAGCTGTTGATATAAATGGCTTTTTAAGGTTTTTATGGCATATCAGGCAGCAATTATTAACTTATTAGGGTTTTTTATACCTAATTAATGGTTTATATAACCATATTTATAGGTATATTTTACCTTATGCGAAACACTGAGAACATGATCGGCGACTCCGCCGCCCTGGCTACCGCCTTGGAGCAGGTCTCACACCTGGCTCAGATCAACCGTCCCATTCTGGTGCTGGGTGAGCGCGGCACGGGCAAAGAACTGATTGCCGAGCGCCTGCACTATCTCTCTCCCCGCTGGGATTCTCCCCTGGTGAAAGTGAATTGCGCCGCGATGGCCGACAGCCTGCTGGAATCGGAATTATTCGGTCACGAACCCGGCGCGTTCACCGGAGCCACCCGCAGCCACCGGGGCCGCTTCGAACGGGCCGATGGCGGCACCCTGTTCCTGGACGAACTGGGCACCATGTCACTGCGGCTGCAGGAAAAACTGTTGCGCCTGGTGGAGTACGGTGAGTTCGAGCGCCTTGGGGGCCAGCAAACCCTGCAGGTAGATGTGCGGGTCATTGCCGCCACCAATATTGATCTGAGGGCGATGGCCGCACGCGGCGAGTTCCGGGACGATCTCCTGGACCGGCTCAGTTTCGATGTGGTGCACCTCCCTCCCCTGCGACAGCGACGGGAGGATATCGCTGACCTGGCACAGCATTTCGCCGTGCAGTTGTGTGCCGAGCTGGGCTGGGAAATGTTTGCCGGCTTCTCCCCAGAAGCACAACAGCAGTTGTTGCAGCACCAATGGCCAGGAAATATTCGTGAACTGAAGAACGCGGTAGAGCGCTCATTGTATCGCTGGAACGATCCGGTTTCCCCGGTGGAAGACATCGCGATCGATCCCTTCCACCCCCCATGGGAAGACCCGGTGGGACTGCCCCGGGAGAATCCGGCAGCGCAGTCGGAGACCGACACAGCACGCATCACCACGCGATCTGAGAGCGACAAGGCGCCCGCCGCGCCACAGAACTTCAGTGAGCATATGGCCGGCGTCGAGAAAAAACTTCTACAGCGCGCCCTGGCGGAGCATGCCCACAACCAGCGCCAGACCGCAAGCGCCCTGGGCCTGAGCTATGACCAGCTGCGCGGACTGGTACGTAAATACGGGCTGGCCAGTCGCAAACGGCGCCAATAAATCAGTCAAAGCGGACTGTTTTTTCTTGAAGGGTAGCGATACTCACCCTAAACTACCTCGGCCTTTTTAACCCAACCCAAGGACAACAACATGAGCCTGTCTCTCTCCGATCCCAGCCTGCTGAAAAGCCAGGCCTATGTCGACGGCCAATGGATTGACGCCGACAACGGCGACACCTTCGCCGTCACCAACCCGGCCAACGGCGAAGTCATTACCCAGGTCGCCAAACTCGGCGCCGCGGAGACCTCACGGGCGATCAGTGCCGCGCAACGGGGCATGGACGAATGGAAGAAATTGCCGGCAAAGGCGCGCGCCGGGGTGCTGCGCAAGTGGTTCGACCTGATGATGGCCAACCAGGAAGACCTGGCGCTGATCATGACCGCGGAACAGGGCAAGGTACTGGCGGAATCCCGTGGCGAAATTGCCTACGGCGCCGCCTTCGTCGAGTGGTTCGGCGAGGAAGCCAAGCGCATCGATGGCGACGTGATCCCGGGGCCCTCATCGGATAAGCGTATCGTGTGTATCAAGCAACCCGTGGGCGTGGTTGCGGCCATAACACCCTGGAACTTTCCCAATGCCATGATCGCGCGTAAAGCAGCACCGGCTCTTGCCGCTGGCTGCAGTATCGTGATCAAGCCCGCCACGGAAACCCCCCTGTCCGCCTTTGCCATGGCGGAACTGGCCGCGCGCGCCGGCGTGCCCGCGGGTGTTCTCAACGTGGTCGCCGGCAGCACGGCCGCCATCGGTAACGAATTGACCAGCAATCCCATTGTGCGCAAGCTCACCTTCACCGGCTCCACCCCTGTGGGCAAGATGCTGGTATCAGAGTGTGCCGCCACGGTGAAGAAAACCTCGATGGAGCTGGGTGGCAATGCGCCTTTCATCGTGTTCGACGATGCGGATATCGATGCTGCCGTGCAGGGCGCCATGGTTTCCAAGTACCGCAACGCTGGCCAGACCTGTGTGTGTTCCAATCGCCTGTTTGTGCAGGATGCCGTGTATGACAGCTTTGTGGAAAAACTGGTGAAGGCGACCGCCGAGCTCACCGTGGGTGATGGCATGCAGGCTGGCATCACGATTGGCCCACTGGTCAATATCAAGGCGGTCAATGATGTCGATGAGCTGGTGCAGGCATCGGTTGCTGCTGGCGCGCAGGTCGCACTGGGCGGCGGTGCCCACGAACTGGGCGGCTGTTTCTACCAGCCCACGGTACTCACCGGGATCACCTCCGAGATGGCGGTATTCCGCAACGAGATATTTGGTCCGGTGGCACCGGTAGTGCGCTTCTCCACCGAGGAGGAAGTAATCGCCATGGCCAACGACACGGAATTCGGCCTGGCCTCCTATTTTTACACCCGGGATATAGGGCGGGTGTGGCGGGTGGCCGAGGCGCTGGACTACGGCATAGTCGGCATCAATGAAGGGATCATCTCCAACGAGATGGCACCCTTTGGCGGGGTCAAGGAATCGGGCTCGGGGCGCGAAGGCTCCAAGTACGGCATCGATGACTACGTCGAAATCAAGTACATGCTGATGGGTGGGCTGGACAGCTAAAGCAGGGTACGCTGCAACGCATTGCTCCAGGAGGCGTGGCGTTTACGCCGCGCCGCAGGGCTCATTTGCACACTGAACTCCCGCTCGGCACTCCACATTTCCTTCACCTGGGCGGGACTCTGCCACAGGCCCGCTCCCAGGCCAGCCAGGTAACAGGCGCCGGCCACCGTGGTTTCAATTACCGCGGGCCTGATCAGTCGCCGACCCAGCACATTGGCCTGAATCTGCATCAACAGGTCATTGGCGGCAGCACCACCGTCTACCCGCAGGGGTTTCATGCGTTTGCCCAGGTCAGCCTCCATCGCCCGCAGGATATCAACATTCTGCAAGGCCATGGCATCCAGGGTGGCGCGGGCGATATGGCCGCGCTCGCTGCCGCGGGTCAGTCCGGTAACAGTCCCCCGGGCCTCCGGCGACCAGTGCGGCGCACCCAGGCCGGTGAGGGCGGGCACGAATTCGACACCACCGTGATCTGCCACTTGCCTGGCCAGGGCTTCTACCGCCGGCGAGGTCTTGATTATCTTCAGGCCATCGCGCAGCCATTGTACCGCGGCACCACAGACGAAAGCACCGCCCTCCAGGGCGTATACCGGTTTTGCCTTTTCGCCAAGTTGCCAGGCGATCGTGGTCAGCAAACCGGCATCACTTTTCAACAGCTCAGCCCCGGTATTCATCACGATAAAGGACCCGGTGCCAAAGGTGCACTTGGCATCACCGACGCTAAAACAGGCCTGACCAAAAAGCGCCGCCTGCTGGTCGCCGGCCACACCGGAGATAGGTATGCCATCAGGCAATCCCTTAACCCCGCGTGTGCGACCAAGAATGGCACTGGAGGGCACAATCTCTGGCAGGATTTCCCGCGGGACTTGAAACAGTTTGAGCATCTGCTCATCCCAACTGACTGTTTTCAGGTTCATCAGTGAAGTCCGCGAGGCGTTGGATACGTCGCTCACATGGGTCTCGCCACCGCTCAACTGCCAGATCAGGAAACTGTCGATTGTTCCCGCCGCCACCCGCCCGCTTTGCAGCAGACGGGAAATCCCGCGGGTATTCTTCAACAGCCAGCGAAATTTACTCGCGGAAAAATACGGATCCAGTACCAGGCCTGTCTTGCGCCGTACACTTTGCTCATGGCCAGCTCCACGCAGCGACTCACAAAAGTCAGTGGTGCGCCGACACTGCCAGACCACGGCGTTATTGAGTGGCTCACCGGTATCCTTGTCCCACAACAACGCCGTCTCGCGCTGATTGGTGATACCTATGGCGACGATATCGGAGGGTTTGCAGATTTTTTTACGCAGGATCGCGCTAATGCCCTTGCCCACCGAGCGCCAGATATCCGCGGGGCGATGCTCCACCCAACCGGGCTGGGGATAAATCTGCGGGAATTCGAAATTGACACTGCCACGTAACACACCGCGGGCATCCATCAGGGCCACGGTACTACCCGTAGTGCCCTGATCGATAGCGAGAACAAATCGTCCCATCGTTACTCGCCGTAACCTTCCACTGCCTTGATCTCCAGGAAGTCAGTAAAGCCGTGATGGCCCCACTCCCGACCGTTGCCGGACTGCTTGTAGCCACCGAAAGGCACATCGAAACCACCGGGCGCGCCGTTAATATGTATGTTACCGGCACGAATACGGGAGGCCACGGCCCTGGCATGGGCGATGTCTTCACTTTGCACATAACCTGCCAGCCCGTAAGGCGTGTCGTTGGCAATGCGAATCGCCTCCTCCTCGTCCTCGTAGGGGATCATGGCCAGCACCGGGCCGAAAATTTCTTCCCGGGCAATGGTCATGTCATTGTTGACATCGGAAAACACGGTGGGGCGAATGAAGTAACCCTTGTCTATGCCCTCGGGCAAGCCCGGCCCGCCGGCAACCAGCTTGGCGCCTTCAGCCACGCCTTTCTGCAACAGATCCTGGATCTTGTTGAACTGCACCTCCGATACCACCGGGCCCATGGTGGTGCCCTCGGCCGCGGGGTCGCCTACTACCACCGATGCGGTAACCTTCGCCGCAATGGCTTCGGCCTCGGCCAGCTTGGCCGCAGGCACCAGCATACGCGACGGCGCGTTACAGGACTGTCCGGTGTTGTTGTACATGTGCATCACGCCGCGGGTTACCGCCGCTTCCAGGTCCGCATCATCGAGCACGATATTGGGCGACTTGCCGCCCAGTTCCTGGGTCACACGCTTGACCGTAGGTGCCGCGTTCTGGGCGACCAGGGTGCCGGCGCGGGTAGAACCGGTGAAGGACATCATATCCACCTCCGGGTGCCTGGACAGCGCGGTACCCACCACCGGGCCATCGCCATTGACCATATTGAACACGCCCGCAGGCACACCCGCCTCGTGCATGACCTTGGCGTACAGGTAGGCCGACAGCGGCGCCACTTCACTGGGCTTCAACACCATGGTACAACCCACCGCCAGGGCGGGGGCGACCTTGCAGGAAATCTGGTTAACCGGCCAGTTCCAGGGCGTGATCAGGCCACAGACACCGATCGGCTCCTTGAATACGCGGTTCTCGCCCAGGTCTTCTTCGAACTGGAATGTTTTCAGTATCCTGGCCGCTTCCTGCAAATGGCCGAGGCCACAAAAAGCCTGGGCACCCGCCGCCAGTTCCTGTGGCGCACCCATCTCCTCGCGTATCGCATCGGCGATATCGTTGTAGTATTTCTGGTATACCTCAATACAGGATTCCAGCAGTTCCACACGCTCCTCGCGCGAGGTGCGACTGAAGCTGTCGAAGGCACCCCGGGCGGCAGCCACCGCGCGGTTGACGTCCTCCTCTGATCCCAGGGAAATCTGTGCACAGACCTCTTCATTGGCGGGATTGATAACGTCGAAATCGTTGGGTGTGACAGGGTCAACCCACTCTCCGTTGATGTAAAACTGCTTGTAGTCGCGCATGGCCGCTCTCCGTATCAGGTATTTTCAAGGGAGCTAAGTGTAGCACTACAGCAGCACTTGGCCAGCACCCTGTTGGGGTTAGGTGCGCCCCATTTTTCGCGCGATTGTATCTGTGCGCGGAATCGTCCAAAATTGCCGCCCGAATAGACCCTAACCCCGGAGACAGCAAACATGGACCAGGAAGAACTGACACTATTTCGCGACATGGCGCGCCGCGCGTTTGAGCAGGAGATCAGTCCCCACATTGAAGCCTGGGAAGAACAACACATCGTCCCCCGGGAAATGTGGAATACCCTGGGTGCAGCGGGCTTACTGTGCCCTGACATGCCGGAGGAATTCGGCGCTGCGGGTACCACACCCCAGGTCACCTTCGCCATCATCGAGGAACTCTCGCGAATGGGTTTTGGCGGCATCGCTTCCGGATACGGTATTCACAGCAATATCGTGGCGCCTTATATAGAGCACTTCGGTACACAGGAGCAAAAAGAGAACTGGCTGCCAAAAATGGTCAGCGGTGAGGCGGTAGGTGCCCTGGCGATGACCGAACCCGGCGCAGGTTCAGACGTACAGGGAATTCGCACCAATGCGGTGGCCGATGGGGACGGTTGGGTGCTCAACGGCTCGAAAATTTTTATCACCAACGGTGTGCATGCCGATATCGTGGTGGTCGCCGCGATCACCGACCCCGGCAAAGGTGCCAAAGGGACCTCCCTGTTCCTGGTAGACACCAGCCTGCCCGGCTACTCTACCGGCAAGAAGATCGAGAAAATTGGCCAGCACACCTCAGACACCGCGGAGCTGTTTTTCCAGGACGTGCGCCTGCCGGCAAACGCCCTGCTGGGCGAATTGAACAAGGGCTTTGTCATCATGATGACCGAACTGCCGCGGGAGCGCCTGGGCATCGCCGCGCAGGCCGTGGCAGCTGCCGAGGGCGCCCTGGACCTCACCATCGCCTACGTGCAGGAGCGCAAGGCCTTTGGCCAGACCGTGGGCTCATTCCAGAATACCCGCTTTACCCTGGCGGACGTGAAGACCGAGATCGCCATCAACCGCGCTTTTTATGAGAAGTGCGCCGAGGCCTATACCCGGGACGAACTGAGCTCTGAAGATGCGGCCATACTCAAATACGCCAGTACGGAAATGCAGTGCAAGACCATAGACGATTGCCTGCAGTTGTTTGGCGGCTATGGCTACACCGCGGAATACCCTATTTCTCGCTTCTACACCGATGCGCGTATCCAGCGCATCTATGGCGGGACCTCGGAAATCATGCGCGAGCTGGTGGCGCGCTCTATCCTGGGCCGCTAAGGCAGCCCAGGGAAATCGCGCCAGCCTAATCGCCCAGCGGCCAGTTAAAGGCCACGGCGGCAAACCAGATCTGGTTCTCAGAGTAATCGCCCTTGTAACCCACCAGGGGCGGCTGGCGACTGGAGTTGATAGCGGCATCACCGTAATCCGCGTAGACCAGGCTGCCGCTGATCTTCATGCCGCTGTCGCGAATATAATCCGCGCCGAAGGCCAGGCGAACCTGGCGGTCCAGTGGCATATCCGCGGTGCGGTCCCTGCTGCTGACCGGATTGGTATCGTAGGCGGCGCCCGCACGCAGTGTCCAGGTGTCGCTAAGTCGATAGTCCGCTCCCAGGGCATAATGGTAAGTATCTTCCCAGCGGCGCGGCAACGCGACCCCATTGGTAGTCGTACTCAGGTTGACGTCACCCAGCTGACTCCAGTTGTCCCAACCCAGCGTGGCGTAAGCCGACCACTTCTCACCAAAATCGTGCATCAAGCCAAGACGGGCGACTGCCGCCATGGTGAGCTCTGTTTCCAGACCGACCTCCTGCCCGACCTGTACCCGGTTAAGATTACCGTCGTATTCAAAGTCGAACTTGGAGGTTATGCGGCCCCCTATACGGGTGTTTTCGGTAAACTCATAGAGAAAGCTTCCGGTTACTGCGGCCTGCACATCATCGCCATCAATTTCGGCCTTGCCTTCTTTATCTTCAACAGACACCAGATTGGGTACGGCGATATCCAGCTCCAGCGAGGAATACATCACGGGGACTGTGAGGCCGACCGAAAATTTATCGGTAAAACGGTAAGACACGGCGGGCGCCAGGCCCGCCACAATAAGAGAGACATCCTGTGCCTGGAAGCGTCCGGCCCAGTCATCGTCATAGTCCAGCGCCGACCCGGTAAGCGCCACAGCGGACAGGCCCAGGGTCCAGCGATCATCCAGGGGCTGCACGTAATACACACTGCCAAGAGGCGCCAGGCTGCCGGCGCTGCCGCCATCGCCGTCGCCATTAAGCTGGCTTCCCTGCTCCAGATCAAACTCGATATCCGAGTAGATGGCACCGCCGGTGACCGTAATCTGCCGCTCCTTTATCCGCGACATGGCGGCGGGATTCAGCAGCGCTGTCGTGGCATCGTCGGTACCCGCTTCTTCCCCGGCGCCGGCGCGACCCATGGCCGGTTGCCCGTATTCGGTAATCCACAGTCCGCCAGCGTGACCGGCAGAGCTCGAAAGTAATAAGGCGGCGAAACCGGCCAGGCGGACATTTTTCTTATCAAACATGGTTCAACCCGTTACTAATGAGACACACAGCGCAGTCAACCATATTCACTGGCGTGTTTAAAGAAGCATCATTGTGAATACTTGCAGGTGACAGCGTCGCAACACGCCGTCATTGCCTGCTGTTCGATACGCTGTATCAGGCCAACTCAGCCAGTGTATCGCCCAGCGCACTGACCAGACTGTCTATCTGTTCTTTTTCAATTACAAACGGCAGGCCCAACTGAATAGTGTCGCCACCGTAGCGCACATAGAAGCCTTTCTCCCACATACGCTGCGCAACCTCGTAGGGACGGCGGGCGGGCTCGCCCTCGTAGGCGCTCAACTGCAGGGCGCCGGCGAAACCGAAGTTGCGGATATCGGAGACGTGGGCGGCGCCCTTGAGCTGGTGCAGTGTGTCTTCGAAATACGGTGCCATCTGCGCCACCCGCTGGGGCAGTTTCTCGCGCTGCAGTATCTCCAGCGCGGCGAGCCCCGCGGCGCAGGCTACCGGGTGTGCGGAATAGGTATAACCGTGGGGGAACTCCAGCATATAGTCCGGCCCGCCCTGTTCCATAAAGGTATCGTAGATTTCCTTGCTCGCTATGACCGCTCCCATGGGAATCGCGCCATTGGTAAGCTGCTTGGCAACGTTCATGATATCCGGGGTGACGCCGAACACATCGGCGCCGGTCATACCACCACAGCGGCCAAAGGCGGTGATCACCTCATCGAAGATCAACAGGATGTTATTGGCGTTACAGATATCGCGCAGGCGCTGCAGGTAACCTGCGGGTGGCGGGATAACCCCGGTGGAGCCGGCCACTGGCTCTACGATAACCGCGGCAATCGTAGAGGCGTCGTACAACGCGATCAGTTCGGTCAGCTCGTCCGCCAGCTGCCAGCCCGCGGCGGGCAGCCCACGACTGAATGCGTTTTCCGGCAACAGGGTATGGGACAGGTGCGCCGCCTCGACCCCCTGGCCGAACAGTTTCCTGTTGGCGGCAATACCGCCCACCGAAATGCCACCGAAGTTGACCCCGTGATACCCCCGGGCGCGCCCGATCAGCCTGGTTCTCGAAGACTGCCCCTTCTGGCGCCAGTAAGCCCGGGCCATCTTCAGGGC
>JARFQU010000179.1 GCA_029287595.1 Halioglobus sp.
GTAGTGACCTGGGCGAATTGATCCTCCACGCTAACCCCTTCCTGCAGCATGCCCGCCGCCGCGAGAATATTGCGTTTGCGGTCAAGTGTCTTGTTGATCTCCTGGGTTGGCTTCAGCAGCACCGCAGCGGTGGAAACAATCACCGAACAGACGATGCATAGCGAGAACGCAACAATCAGGGTTTTCTTGATACTGTCATTACTAGACACGGGCGAGCCTCCGTTTGATATTGGCCTGCACCACAAAATGATCCATCAGCGGAGCAAACAGGTTGGCAAACAGGATCGCCAGCATGATGCCCTCTGGAAACGCCGGATTGACAACCCGGATCAATACAGTCATCAGGCCGATCAGGATGCCGAAGGCCCATTTTCCGGTATTGGTCATCGCGGCCGATACCGGGTCGGTGGCCATGAATATCATGCCGAAGGCAAAACCACCGGTAACCAGGTGCCAGTACCAGGGCATGGCAAAGGCGGGATTGCTGTCAGAACCGACCATGTTGAACAGGCTCGAGAGCGCGATCATGCCCACCATGACACCGGCTATGATGCGCCAGGATGCGATACGGGTTACCAGCAGCAGGATACCGCCCAGCAGAATCGCCAGGGTAGACGTCTCGCCGATGGAGCCGGGCACTGATCCCACGAAAGCTTCCATCCAACTCCACTGCTGCTGTAGGGCCGCCATGCCCTCGGAAGCAGCCACTGACAACATGGTAGCGCCGGTGTAACCATCTACGGCGGTCCATACGGCGTCACCGGACATCTGGGCCGGGTAGGCAAAATACAAAAAGGCCCGCCCGGTGAGTGCCGGGTTGAGAAAATTCTTGCCGGTGCCGCCAAACACTTCCTTGCCGATTACCACACCGAAGCTGATGCCCAAGGCCACTTGCCACAAGGGCATATCGGGTGGACAGGTCAGTGCGAACAGGATTGAGGTGACGAAAAAACCTTCGTTCACTTCATGCCCGCGTTTTATCGCGAAAATAATTTCCCAGGTAATCCCCACCAGAAAGGTGGTGATATAAATAGGCAGGAAGAATACCGCGCCAAACCACAAACAATGCCAGAGGTTACTGGCATCGTAGCCCCCCAGCAGTTCAATCAGCCAGCCGTGCCAGCCCGGTACGCCCTGCCCCGCGGCCAGGACTTCATTAGCCTGGAAGCCTAGATTGTACATGCCGTAAAACATGGCCGGGAATGCCGCCAGCCACACGGTGATCATGATGCGCTTGAGGTCTACGCCATCGCGCACGTGGGCCGTTGATTTAGTGACGGAATCCGGCGCATACAAAAAGGTGTCGAATACCTCATACAGGGCGTAAAACTTCTGGAAACGCCCGCCCTCCTGAAAATGGTGTTCGAAGTTATCCAGTACTTTTCTAAGTCCCACGTCTTAACCCTCCTTCTCAATGCGCGTCAGGTTGTCCCGCAGGATGGGACCGTACTCGTACTTGCCGGGGCACACATAAGTGCACAGCGCCAGGTCTTCCTCTTCCAGCTCCAGGCAACCCAGGGCCTGCGCCATCTCTGTGTCGCCGACGATCAATGCGCGCAGTAAATGCGTGGGCAGGATGTCCAGGGGCATGATGGTTTCGTAGCTACCCACCGGCACCATGGCGCGCTCACTACCATTGGTGTTGGTGGTCATCGCCAGCGGTTTCTTGCCGAACAGGCTGGTCAGGTAAATACCCAGGTTGGAGTGCTTGTTCGCGCCGGGAGAGAGCCAACCCATAAATTCCCGGTGGCGCCCTTCCAGCAGCACCGATACCTGGTTGTGATACCGGCCCAGGTAAGCAGTAGCGCCATGCACGGCACGCCCTCCCAGCACCGACCCGGAAATAATGCGATTCTCGCCAGTCTTGAGTTCCCCGGCGCACAGAGCCTGCAGATCCACCCCGATCCGGGTGCGTAACAGGCGCGGGCGCTCCACCTGGGGGCCCGCCAATGCAATCACGCGCTGGGTGTACAATCGGCCATCGAGAAACAACCGGCCTATAGCGATAACGTCCTGATAACCAACGGTCCAGACCACTTTATCGGGACCCGCACTGGCCAGAAAGTGTATATGGGTGCCGGCGAGGCCCGCCGGGTGAGGGCCATCAAATTGCGACCCCTCGATATTGGGCGCCTTACCCAGTGGCAAGGACGCACCAGCAGCAGCGCAGACATGCACCTTGCCACTGGTCAACCTGGCCAGCAGGTCCTGGCCCAGGGCAAAGGCTTCCTCCTGCTCGGCAATTATCACGGTGGGATCCGGCGCCAGGGGGTGAGTATCCATGGCGGTAATAAAAATCGCCGCAGCCTCGGCATCTGGAGCAGGAACCTTGCTGAAAGGTCGGGTCCGCAGGCAGGTCCACTGGCCGCTGCGCTGCAGTTGCTCGCGTATGGCCGCAGTATCGAGCGTATCAATTGCCGCTGTGCTGAAGGTTTCCGCCTCGTCACCATCCACGTCGATAACCACTGACTGCAGTACGCGCTTGGCTCCACGATTTATCGCTGACACCACACCGCTGGCTGGCGAGGAATAGCAAACACCGGCGGTCTTTTTATCGGTAAACAGTGGCTGCCCAAGCTTGACCCGCTCGCCTTCGCGAACGTTCATGGTGGGCTTCATGCCGACGTAATCGAATCCGACCAGGGCCACAGCCCGAGCAGCCGGTGCGTCTTCAATTACTTGCTGGGGAGATCCCTGAATCGGGATATCCATGCCCCGCTTGATCTTGATCATACGACCCGCCTACAGAATCAGAATGTGTGTGGGCTGGAGGTTCCGGCGTATCGCCCGGCTATCGCCAGGGCTGGCAGGACTGAGCTGCCTGCCTGAATCCACCCCGCGGCTGTAAAAACCCGCCGCGACCGTCCAAACCGGGCGCATTATAGCGGAATGCCCCACTAAAAAACCAGCTTGAGACCACGAGATGTTTGATTTTGAACAAGTTTTACGGAAGTCAATCGACCTTGGTCGAAGCGGACCCGAAAATTCCCGATGGAACCCCGCGAGTCCGCCCGACAATCAGCTGTCGCGCGGGTAAACGGCAAAGTCGATACCCGCCATTTGCTCCAGAATGCGGTGTACCTGGCAGCTATAGCCGAACTCGTTGTCATACCAAAGGTATAACACGGCTTGTTTGCCATTGGTCACCGTCGCCTGGGCATCAAAAATGCAGGCGTGGCGCGAGCCGACAAAATCGCTGGATACCACTTCTGGGGACGCGGAATAGTCGATCTGCTTGCGCAGGGGCGAATGCAGCGCCTGGTAGCGCATGAATTCGTTCAACTCCTCCCGGGTGGTTTCCCTGGCCAGGGTCAAATTGAGAATGGCCATGGAAACATTGGGCGTGGGGACGCGAATAGCGTTGCCCGTCAACTTGCCCTGCAATTGCGGCAGTACCTTGCCTACCGCGGTGGCGGCCCCGGTCTCGGTGATCACCATATTCAGGGATGCCGCGCGACCCCGGCGCGATGCCTTATGGTAGTTATCGATAAGGTTCTGGTCGTTGGTAAAGGCGTGTACCGTCTCCACGTGGCCGGCTACGATGCCGTACTCGTCATCCATCGCCTTAAGCGGTGGCGCTATGGCGTTAGTGGTGCAGGAAGCGGCGGAAATGATTCTGTCATCGGCAGTGATAATGTCATTGTTGATCCCGGCCACTACATTCTTCAGGTCGCCCTTGCCCGGCGCTGTAAGGATCACCTTGCTGGCACCCTTGCTCTTGAGGTGCAGTGACAAGCCCGCTTCATCACGCCACACACCGGTATTGTCGATGATAATCGCGTTATTGATGCCATACGCGGTGTAATCGATCTGATCCGGCGCGTCGGCGTAAATCACCTTGACCTCATTGCCATTGGCAACAAATGACTGCCGCTCCTCGTCCACACGTATAGTGCCGTCAAAAGCGCCGTGGACGGAATCGCGACGCAACAGGCTGGCCCGCTTGACCAGATCATTGGGGGCCTTGCCCTTGCGCACCACAATGGCGCGCAACCGCAGACAGTCGCCGCCGTCGGTTTTGTCAATCAGAATCCGCGCCATCAGGCGACCGATGCGACCAAAACCGTACAGCACCACATCCTGGGGCTGCTGCAATGGCTTGGCCTTGGAGCCAATCAGCTCGCTCAGCTCCTGCTGAACATATTGCTCTATGCTCAAGCCCTCTCCCGCTCCCCGGGTGTAATATTTAACTGCGAGACGGCCGACGTCGATATGTGCCGGTCCCAGCTCCAGCTGCGACAGTGCGTTCAGTATCGGGTAGGTTTCAAACTCGGACAGCTCGTTGCCCTCCACCTGACGCACGTAGCGGTGATCCTTCATGATCTCGAACACCGAGCGATTCACCAGTGAATGGCCGTAGATGTAACACTTGACGTTCTTTTCCCGCGACAGCTGGCCTACCAGGGGAATCATGCCCTCTGCCAGGGCCTCACGTTCTTTCCAGTCCTTGAAGTAATCGTCGGGACGTTCTCGTTTGCGGTCATTCACTGTGAGTTACCTTCCTGTGTGCTGCCCTGTGGGGTTGGGCCGCGTATTATCCTTACAGCTCTGGCGGCGCGCAAGCCGCGTTGCGGCAAATTCACGGTCCACTTGACGCAGCGCAACTGGAGGGGGCGCCCGCTTGCCGCTACAATGGCGCAGCTTCTTCTACTGCGGACCCGGCACAGCCCTTTCTATGTTCACCACACTGGTTGCAAACACCCCCTGGCCGACCAAAGCGGGCAGCCGCACTGCACTGGGCCCCTTCAGCGGCAGCAGTGAGGCGCGCTGCGTTGCCGAGCTGGCCAGCCGGCAACGCCTGCTGTTGGTCATCACTGCCGATACCAGCTCCGCCCTGGCGCTGGAGCGGGAGCTGCCTTTTTTCCTGGACCAGCCGACGGAAATTCTGGCCTTCCCAGACTGGGAAACCCTACCTTACGATAATTTTTCTCCTCACCAGGACATTGTTTCAGAACGGCTTAACACCCTGTATCACCTGCCCTCCACCAGCAGTGGCATCATTATCGTACCGATTCCGACCCTGATGCACCGGCTGGCGCCCACCGAATATATCGCGGGATCGAGCCTGGTGCTTGAAGCGGGCCAAACTCTGGATACCGCGAAATTCCGGCGCAACCTGGAGCGCAATGGTTACAGTAATGTGGAAACGGTGTACGAGCACGGCGAGTACGCCATGCGCGGCTCACTGTTTGATATCTACCCTATGGGCAGCGAATTGCCCTACCGTATCGACCTGCTGGATGATGAGGTCGATACCCTGCGCACCTTCGAACCCGATAGCCAGCGCACCGTCACGCGGGTAGAGGCGATCAACCTGCTGCCGGCGCGGGAATACCCCCTGAATGCCACAGCGGTGAGTCGTTTCCAGCTCAACTGGTATGACTGCTTCGATGGCGACCCCGACCAGTGCCCCACCTTCACGGAAGTCAGCGCGGGGCGCAGTCCGGGTGGCTGCGAGTACTACCTGCCCCTGTTTTTTGACAACTGCGCCACCCTGTTTGACTACCTGCCGGAGGGCGCAGCCGTCATCACCATCGGTGACCACTACGGGGCCGCCCAACACTTCTGGCAGGATGTACTCACCCGCTACGAGGAATACGGCATCGACCCCCGGCGGCCATTGCTGCCTCCCGGGCGTTGTTTTACCCCGGTCGAGGAGCTCTACCAGATTCTGGGGAACTTCGCGGTACTGGAATTGCGCCACAACCCCGACGCGCCAGTACACCAGCAGACACAGGTACTGCCACCGCCCTCACTGGCCAGTGAGAAGCGGCAATTGACGCCCGCGGCACACCTGGCGGCATTCCTGCAACAGCACCAGGGACCGGTACTGCTGTGCGCCGAGTCAGCCGGTCGACGTGAAATTCTGCTGGAGGCATTACAGGAGCACCAGCTACAGCCAACCCAGGTGCAGGACTGGCACGCCTTCCTGGAGTCCGGGCTGGACTTCGCCATTGCCACCGCGCCTCTGGACAGGGGCCTGTACTTCGGGCCCGGCCAACCGACCCTGGTCTGCGAAGCGCAGTTATTCGGTGAACGGGTAGCCCAGAGGCGGCGCCGTAAGGCATCGGATGAGGCCAGCGGCAATGTCTTCAGAGACCTCAACGAGTTACGTGAGGGCGTCCCCGTTGTCCACCTGGAGCACGGAGTGGGCCGCTATGCAGGCCTGCAAAAGCTGACTGTAGATGACCAGGAAACCGAATTCCTGACATTGGAGTACGCCCAGGGCGCCCGTCTTTATGTACCGGTTGCCTCACTGCACATGATCAGTCGCTATGCCGGCAGCGATCCGGAGCTGGCTCCCCTGCACAAGCTGGGCTCTGACCAGTGGGAAAAGGCCCGGCGCAAGGCCAGTGAAAAAGCCAACGATATCGCCGCGCAGCTGCTGGAGGTCTACGCACGCCGGGAAGCGCGCGAGGGCTTCGCCTTCAAACCCGCGTCTCAGGGCTATGAGCAATTCACCGCGGGATTTCCCTTTGAAGAAACTCCGGACCAGGCAACCACCATCAACGCCGTCCTGGATGATATGCACAGCCCACGCGTAATGGACCGACTGGTGTGCGGCGATGTCGGCTTCGGCAAAACCGAGGTGGCTATGCGCGCCGCCTTTGTCGCCACCCAGAACCGCAAACAGGTGGCGGTACTGGTACCCACGACCCTGTTGGCGCAACAGCACTACAATTCCTTCAGCGACCGCTTCGCCGATTGGCCGGTGACGGTCGAAGTGGTATCGCGCTTTAAATCAGCAGCCCAGTTAACAGACATCACGCGCCGGGTGTCCAGCGGTGCTATCGACATTCTCATCGGCACCCACAAGCTGTTGCAAAGTGATTTCAAATTCGGCGACCTGGGCCTGCTGATAATCGATGAGGAGCACCGTTTCGGCGTCAAGCAGAAAGAGGCGATCAAGGCACTGCGTTCGCAGGTCGACATCCTGACACTGACCGCCACTCCGATACCTCGCACATTAAATATGGCACTGGGCGGTATGCGTGACCTGTCCATCATCGCCACACCGCCGGCGCGCCGCCTGTCGATCAAGACCTTTGTGCGCGAGCACAATATCGCGCTGGTAAAAGAGGCCGTGCTGCGTGAGACACTACGCGGAGGCCAGGTGTATTACCTGCACAATGAGGTGAAGACCATTGAGGAGACGGCGCGCAAGCTGCGGGAATTGCTGCCGGAGCTGAGTATTGCCGTGGCTCACGGCCAGATGCGCGAGACACAACTGGAACAGGTGATGTCTGCGTTTTACCACCAGCGACACCACATCCTGTTGTGCACTACCATCATCGAAACGGGCATCGACATACCCAACGCCAATACCATAATTATCGACCGGGCGGACAAGTTTGGCCTGGCCCAGTTGCATCAGCTGCGCGGGCGGGTGGGACGTTCACATCACCAGGCCTATGCGTACCTGCTGTGCCCTCCCCGGTCGGCTATTTCCGCGGATGCGGGAAAGCGATTGGAAGCCATTGAAGCCGCGGGCGATCTTGGGGCCGGGTATCTGCTGGCCACTCATGACCTGGAAATACGCGGTGCCGGAGAGCTGCTGGGCGACGAGCAGAGTGGTCAGATTCACAGCGTGGGCTTTTCCCTGTACATGGATATGCTGCACCAGGCCGTAGCCGCCTTGAAGCGCGGTGAGATACCCGATGTTGACGCGCCCCTTGACCAGGGTACCGAGGTGAACATGCACCAGGCGGCGTTGATACCCGACGATTACCTGCCGGACATCAACAGCCGTCTCATTCTGTACAAACGCATTGCCGCCGCGGCGAACGACGATGAGTTGCGCGAACTACAGGTAGAGATGATCGACCGCTTCGGCCTGCTGCCGCCCCAGGTGGGCAACCTGTTCCAGGTATCGCGCCTGCGCCTGCGGGCGCAGCAATTGGGCATTCGCGCCATTGAAGTGGGCCCACAGGGTGGTAGTATCGATTTCAAGGAAAATACCCGGGTGAATCCATTGACACTGGTAAAAATGGTCCAGTCTGAACCGAAAACTTTCAAACTGGCCGGTGCGAACCGCTTGCGCTTCACCAGCGACTTAGAGGACCACGCTGCGCGGCAGCGTTACCTGGAACAGTTACTCGATAATTTTGCCAAAGACACCACGGAAGACGCCGCTTGATGCAAACCCTGAACCTTCGCCCGTGCCAATGCCTGCTTGCCTGCCTGCTAGCCTGCCTGGGCAGCGTCATCGCGCCGCTATGCCTGGCCCGGGAGGAGCAACGCTGGTTTCGCGTAGAGTTAATGGTATTCACCCAGCAGGGAGCCGACAGCGGTGAACAGTGGGACCCCACCCCGACACTGGTTTATCCGGGCGCCGGACGCTTTTTGGTAAAGCCAGCGCAGCTTACAGCCAACCTGGAGCTGTATCATGCCGATAGCATCGTTGACGCTTATGGCCGGCAAATACTGACCGAGCGGGCGCAGCAGGAGACATCCACCGACATAGCAATTCCGCTGGATACCGCACCGGCGATACCGGCAGATCCCAATATGCCGCAACCCTTACAGCCCGCTACAGCCGTGCTGTATCCCACGCCCTTCGTCGCTCTGCCGGCAGCGCAACAGGCGTTTCGCGGCAAAGCAGCCTACATGCAGCGCAGTGGCCGCTACCGTGTTCTGTTTCACGAGACCTGGGCACAGCCGGTGTTGTCCAGGGAGCAATCGCTCCCCCTGATCCTGGACCGTTCGGGCGACACCGGGCAGTGGCCTGAGCTGCAGGGCAGCATCAACATTCACCTGTCGCGCTATTTGCACCTGGAAACCAACCTGTGGTTGAACACCACCGGAGATTACCTCTCGGGCGAATGGCGTATGCCGCCTCCCCCACTGGGTCCACCCTCGCTTATCGTGGAGCAACTGCCCCCTGAAGAGGACGCCCGGCAGGGCTTCGGGGAGCAATGGCTGGATCAGCAGGTGGAGATCGAAGAAAATACCAGCGAGGATGCGCTGCTTGCAGCAGAGCCGGAGGAGGAGACAGGCCCCGTATACCCCTACCGCCATGCGGTTGTATTACAACAGCGGCGACGCATGCGCAGTGACGAGGTGCATTACCTGGACCATCCCAAGCTTGGCGTGGTGATTAAATTCCTGCCCCTGAGCGAAGAGGAGCTGGAGTCGCTTGCCCTGGCTGAAGCCGACAGTGGATTTCGCCTGGACCATCCGCTGGACCCGCTTTAGCTGCTATAGCGGGCCGCCAGCAATCGCGTGAGCAGTTGCCGCACCACCGAGGCCTCGCGCTGCAGGATTTCCTGCATCATGTCCAACGCGATAGGCAAGTCGCCCAGACCCGGCGCAGGATTGACCACCATACAGACCGAGGCATAAGCCATACCCAGTTCCCGGGCCAGAGCCGCTTCCGGCATACCGGTCATCCCTACAATGTCACAGCCGTCCTGGGCCAAGCGGCGTATCTCGGCGGCGGTCTCCAGTCTGGGCCCCTGGGTAACACCGTGTACAGCGCTGCTTGCGTGGGCAATGCCGGCACGATCTGCTTCGCCAAGCAGCGCCTGGCGTAAATCCCGATCGTAGGGCTCGGTAAAATCGATATGCTGCATCTGCCCGCTGCGGCCATCGTCAATCGTGTGCTCCCTGCCCCAGGTGTAATCGACAATCTGGTCGGGGATTACCAGCCGCCCCGGGACCATAGCTGGCGTAATGCCACCGACGGCATTGATCGCGACAATGTCATCCACTCCCAGGGAGTGCAACGCCCACAAATTCGCGCGGTAATTGATTAAATGGGGTGGAATCGCGTTGGGACTGCCGTGACGCTGCAGGAAAAACACCTGACCGCCTGCCATTGCGCCTTCCTGTATTGCTCTTGACGGCGCACCATAGGGGGACCGCACCTCGTGCTCCCCAACAATTTCCAAGCCCTCCAGTTCATCGATGCCGGTACCACCAATGATTGCCAGGCGCTTCACAATCGTGCCCCGACCGGCGCGGCGCCCACGGGCACCGCATTAACCCCCTTGCGGCCACCGCCAGAGGTTAAGGTTCGCTGCAGGCGGCAAGGGAAAATTACATGCTCTTTAGACAATTTTTTCATTGGGGGAGTATCCGCTTATTTACAAACGAGTATATAAATGCGCATACCGCCTTAAGTCAACTCTTGGAAGGTATTGCAACTGTTTGATCTGCTGCGAAAAGTTTTTCCGATAAATTTCAGGTAATTTAGAAGCCGTTTCTTATACCAATTTCACATAATGGACAGCCACCCCCAGCGTGATATGTTGATTGGCCATGCACTGCAACAGGCCAGGTACAGTTCAATGAAAATGCTCAGCCCCGTAATTGGCGGGTGGTATAAGGACCGGCAAACCAACGCATTGTTTGAAGTAGTCGACTGGGATCCCACGACGCTTACCATCGAAACCCAGTATCTTGACGGTGAGGTAGCGGAGTACGACCTGGATTCCTGGCGCCATATGCCGCTGGAGCGAGCCGAGGCCCCGGAGGACTGGCGCGCCGCCTTTGAACTTGACGATGAGGATCTGCTGGATCCCGACCTGCCTATGCACCCCGACGACTGGAGCAATCCGCTCAACCATATTGAGCCGGATACGATGTATGGCGTCGAAGAGTTCTGACATCCCCGGCGCCGCGGGATATCTCACGCGGCGCGACGGTACCGCCCTGGCAGTACCTCCTGAATAGTCTGTTGTACCCACCCTCAATTACTGTATATAATCACAGCACCTGTATAAATACCCATGAGGTGTTCGTGATGGAGAAACTCACCCAGCGACAACAACAAGTCCTGGATGTCATCCGCCAGCATATAGACCAGACCGGCTATCCGCCGACCCGGGCGGATATCGCCAATACCCTGGGCTTTAAATCCGCCAATGCGGCGGAGGAACATCTCAAGGCGCTGGCGCGCAAGGGTGCCATCGAAATCATCGCTGGCGCGTCGCGCGGCATCCGTTTGCCGGAAAGCGCAGGCATACCCATTGTTGGTCGAGTCGCCGCGGGCAGCCCAGTGCTGGCACAGGAACATATCGAGGACTACTGCGACCTGCCGCCCAGCTTTTTCAAACCCTCAGCGGACTATTTTCTGCAGGTGCAGGGTGACAGCATGATCGATATCGGCATTTTTGATGGCGACCTGCTGGCCGTACACAGCACCGCAGTAGCCAACAATGGCGACATCATCGTCGCGCGGATAGAGGATGAAGTCACGGTCAAGCGCCTGCACCGCACCCGTGACAAACACCGCCTGGAGCTACTGCCGGAAAACCCTGATTATCAACCGATCGAAGTCGACCTGCGCGAACAGGAGTTCGCCATTGAGGGCCTCAGCGTGGGAGTTTTGCGCCGCGGTACCTGAGGTTATTTTTCAGCTGAGTAAGTTCTTACAGTTCACCGGTGGCGGCTGCGGCGGCCCAGCACTATCCGCCATCGGATAGTCCGGGTATCAGGACGGGTTGCGCGACCTAGTGCAGGACGCGCGGGGCTTCGGGTGACGCCTCTACTTCCATGTCTCCCTGCTCGGCAAGCACGGCCGCAGCCTGTATGCCGGCCTGGATCATGGCCTTGGCGACCTCCAGTCCGTTATCCATCATGTAGATGCGGGATTCTTCAGAGAAACGTATTACCACGAGGGGCTCAGAGTCATCATCCGCGCGTTGCAGGACGACTTCCCCGTCTCCAAGATCGACAATCTCCAGTAAGGATGCAGACACTCAATAGACCTCTGTTTCATTAGACTACCCCTGCAGTCTAACAGCAGCAGATGCCAGCGGCCAGCGCCGGGCAATAATGTCTAGTATTCGTCCAGCGAGTCGCTCATGCGCGCAAACAGTCGATTGAGCTGCTCCAGCCACGTCTGCGCCGTATCCGGGTCGGGCAAATCCGGGGCCGGGCTGGCCAGATTGCTCCTGCTGCGCACAGTCGCTGTCGCGAGCTCGCCCTCCACGGCCAACATGGCCGCGAGCCAGCCGCCCTGCTCCAGCTGCCGGAATTCCTGGATCTCGCCGGCCACGGCCTTGCCAGGTTCGGGCTCAGGGAGTTCACTGCAATTTCGCGGTGGCTGCGATGGCAGCGCCTTGGTGCCGCTTATTTCCAGCAGGAACCAGCCGTAAGCATTGATCAGGTGCCCGCGTATGCCGGGTAAAAAAGCCTGCCCCAATGCCAGCGCCGGGTCGTCCTCTGCCGCGAGGGCTTTACGCCAGGAAGACAGCAGAATCCTGGCCAGGTAGAGCTCGTGGTTTGCCTGTCCCCGGGGTCCGCTCATGCCTTCTTCTTACGGCCCGCCGAGCGCTCCTCCTGCCACTTGCCGCCGTGGTAGAAGGCTTTCCAACCGGTGGCTTTGCCGTCTTTTTCAGTCATCACATACTGCTCTTTGGTCTTGCGGCTGAAACGTACCTGGGCGGGATTGCCGTCCGGATCTTCCAACGGCGCACTGAACAGGAAAGTATACTTGGGATCGACCTCTGCCTTATGTGGCAGCAGCTCACTGACCAGGGGTGCCCGCGTCTCTCGATTGCGCGGGAACTGGCTGGCAGCCAGGAAAATGCCGGCTGCACCATCGCGCAATACATAGTGATCCTCCACCTTCTGGCAAATCAGCTCGGGCATGGGCACAGGGTCCATTTTCGGCGGGGCCGCCTCGCCGCTACGCAACAGTTTCCGGGTATTCTTGCAGTCTTCCGACGTACAACCGAAATACTTGCCAAAGCGCCCGTTCTTGAGCTGCATTTCGGCGCCACACTTGTCGCACTCCAACACCGGCCCTTCATAGCCCTTGATCTTGAACTTGCCTGACTCCACTTCAAAACCCGGGCAATCCGGGTTATTCCCGCAGACATGCAGCTTACGTTCCTCGTCTACCAGGTAGCTATCCATCGCAGTGTTGCACAGTTTGCAGCGGTGGCGGGTACGCAGTTGCCGGGACTCCGCCTCATCGTCGGCATCCTCGCGTATGGCCTCGTCCCCTGAGGTCAGGTTGATGGTATTTTTGCAGCGCTCCTTGGGTGGCAAAGCATAGCCGGAACAGCCCAGGAACACGCCGGTGCTGGCAGTGCGTATCTGCATGTCGCGGCCGCATTTACCGCATTTGATATCTGTCGGGGTGGGCTCGTTGGGTTGCATGCCCAATGGCTCTGGTTCACTGGCTTTTTCCAGTAAGCCACTAAACTCCGCATAAAACTCGTCCAGCAATTGCCGCCATTCCAGCTTACCCTGGGCGACCTCGTCCAGGTGTTCTTCCATGGAAGCGGTAAATCCGTAATCCAGCAGTTCCTCAAAACTGCCCTGCAAGCGCTGGGTAACAATGTCGCCCATTTTTTCCGCGTAGAAGCGCTTGTTCTCCAGTCGCACATAACCGCGATCCTGAATGGTGGAAATAATCGAAGCGTAGGTGGAGGGACGTCCAATGCCACGTTTTTCCAGCTCCCTGACCAGGCTGGCCTCACCGTAGCGTGGTGAGGGCTTGGTGAAGTGCTGCGCCGGGTCCAGCTTGAGCAAGGTCAGTGCGTCGCCCTCGTTGACATCCGGGAGTACGGTATCCTCGCCTTTGCGTCCGGCAGGCGGCTGGACCCGGGTATGGCCATCAAAGCGGATGATGCGCCCCCGGGCGGTGAGCTCGTAATCGCCGGCCGCAACGGTAATGGTAGTGGAGGTATATTCCGCCGCGGGCATCTGGCAGGCGACAAACTGCCGCCAGATCAGCTCGTACAGGCGCTCTGCGTCGCGCTCCATGCCATTCAGTGCGGACTGCGGCACATTCACATCCGATGGGCGAATCGCTTCGTGCGCCTCCTGTGCGCCCTCCTTGGATGCGTAAAAGGCGGGCTTTTCCGGCAGGTAGGCAGGCGGGAAGTTGGCGCCGATATATTCGCGACAAGCAGCCACGGCATCGGCGCTGAGGTTCCTTGAATCTGTTCGCATGTAGGTGATGTAACCTGCCTCGTACAGGCGCTGGGCCATCATCATGGTTTTCTTGACGCTAAAACCCAGCCTGGTGCTTGCCGCCTGCTGCAGCGTCGAGGTAATGAACGGTGCCGGTGGTTTAGAGCGAGTAGGTTTATCTTCCCGCTTGCTCACCGCATAGGACAGAGATTCCAGTTGCGCGGTAGCCGAGCTGGCACTGGCCTCGTTCCCGGGGCGGAAATTGTCGCCCTGGTACTTGCTGACCTGGTAGCGCACCGCATCGCCTCCGGCGGTAGCCAGGTCGGCGTGAATTTCCCAGTACTCCTCGGGAATAAACGCGTGTATCTCCCGCTCACGCTCTACGATCAGGCGCACGGCAACGGATTGTACCCGCCCCGCTGACAGGCCTCTGGCCACCTTGGACCACAGCAGTGGCGACACCATGTAGCCCACCACCCGATCGAGAAAGCGGCGGGCCTGCTGGGCATCCACCCGGTTCTGGTCAAGCTCGGTGGGGTGCTCGAAGGCCTCGGTAATCGCTTTCTTGGTTATTTCGTTGAACACCACACGTTGGTAGCGTGAGTCATCACCGCCTATCGCCTCACGCAAATGCCAGGCAATGGCCTCTCCCTCGCGATCAAGGTCGGTTGCGAGATAGATCGAGTCGGCGTTCGCGGCCAGCTTTTTCAGCTCGTTAACCACCTTTTCCTTACCGGGCAGAACCTGGTAACTCGCTTCCCAACCCCTGGCAGGATCGATACCCATGCGGCGTATCAGTTGTTCCCTGGCCTTTTTCTTTTTGTAGGCGGCTTTCTTGGCCGGCGGCATTTTGCGGGTTTTGGCAGCCTGCGCGGCGCGCTCCTTGGGATCAACCTTGCTGCCACCGCTACCGGCGGTGGGCAGATCGCGGATATGACCGACGCTGGACTTGACGACAAAATCAGGCCCGAGGTATTTGTTGATAGTCTTGGCTTTTGCCGGCGACTCGACGATAACTAGTGTTTTAGCCATAAATTCCTGTTGTAAGCCCAGACTGATGCGCCCGTCGGAACCCGGCAAGCGCGAAAAAAGTGGCATATATATGTCGGCACGCCGTCGCGGTCAAGGAAAATCGCTAAAGGTCATGGCCGCAATTGCCCTGACCAGGCATCCAGAACACTGACTACCAGCTCCACCTCCGCCGGATCACCGCTCTCCTGCCAATAGACCCCGCAGCTACCTTCATCGACACTGGCTGCGAGCACCGAGGGCGGCAACTGCAGTAACAAAGCCGGTGGTGTGTCGCGTCGCTGCAGACCGCGCCAACCCTGGTCATCCACTATCCAACTGCAACGCTCAGCGCCTTTGCCCCGCTGCGGCGGCAGCCTCCTGCCATAGTAGATAATGTCGCCGCGCGGCGCGCTAACCCTGCCATGTTCGCGTTCGCGTGACACACCGGGCAGGTTGCGAAACTCAACGAACAGGCCGTGCAGAGCCGCGTATTCTCGCATTCCCGCTATCTTGCGCTGACGTTTACTGGGTACGAAGTGCAGCAATGGAGCCAGTGCCACGGCAACTACCAGAATGATGAACAAATAGGTCAAGTAGGTTACCTGATTCAAGTCAACGATGGGGCGTTCACTGGGCCACCATACCCGAAACACCGTTGCCGGTGGAGAATTCTATGCTATAAATAGCCTGTCGGGGTTGATCAAGTCGGAGTGAGTTCATGTCTGAATATACTAAAATCCTGGTCGCAATAGACCTGAGTGAGGATTCCTCACGGGTGGTAGAACGCGGTCACGCCATCGCCAGCAAAAACAACGCGGATCTGCATCTGATTCACGTGATTGAGCCGCTGAGCTTTGCCTACGGCGGCGATATACCAATGGACTTTTCCGGGATCCAGGATGAAATTCATCAACAGGCGACGCAACAACTGGAGCGTTTCGCCGCAAGTAACGGTATCGACGCGCAGCACCAGCACATCATACTGGGCCGCCCCGAAGTGGAAATACATGCCACCGCAGAAGAGCTGGGGTCCGATCTCATCGTGGTGGGCAGCCATGGCCGCCATGGGCTGGCCCTGCTCATGGGCTCCACAGCCAACGGGGTGTTACACGGCGCCAGCTGTGATGTATTGGCAGTGCGCGTAGGCAAGAAAGAATAATCAGCTGCGCAGGAACTGTTGCAGCTGTGAAGCGGTAAAGGGCCAGCACAGCTCCCTGCCATCCGGACTTGCCAGCACTGGAATAGTCAGTCCATAACGCGCGAACAGCTCGTCAGATTCGCTGATATCACACTTTTCATAAGCCACCCGCTCGCCCTCCGGGCGCGCTTGCAGCAAATCTTCGGCCAACTCACACAGATGGCAGGCCGAGGTTCCATAGAGTATGTAGGTAGTCACCTCAATCCTCGACTGTTGGCATAAACGGGCACTTGAACTGCGGTAGCGCGAGGCGTTACCATTGCGCGCCAAGTACAATAAAATAAACCGCGCCACAGGGTATCCAGCAGGAACCCTGAAGGCAGGCGTCGTAACTGGAGTATACAGGTGGCTTTATTTTCCCAACCCACAGCTCGCGCACTGGCCATTCTGGATCTGTTGATGGCCAACCCACAGCAGGCCTTCGGCCTCACCGAGATGACCCGCCGGCTCAACCTGAACAAGGCCACCTGTCACGCCATTCTGACCACTATGGCCAATTATGGCTTCCTGGTCCAGGACCCCAAGACCAAGGCCTACCGCCTGGGCCCTTCCATCATTGCCGCGGGCAATGCCGCTTTCGCCCAGTTCCCCGTGCTGGAATACGCGCGCCCGGAACTCGAGGGGCTGCAGAACGACCTTAACATCGGTTTCGGCGTCACCGGGCGCTCAAAAATGCACATGGTACTGCTGGCGCTTTACGGCAGCGCATCGCCGTTGATCGACTCGTTCCAGCTCGGCTTACGCCTGCCCAACACTGCCCCCGTGGCGGCCTGCTTTACGGCTTTTTCGCCAGCAAAATACCTGGAGGCCTGGTTGACCCGCGCCCATGAATCGCGCGGCGAATACAATGAAAAACTGGACCAGAAACTGCGCGTATCGTTAATCGCCATACGCGCCAGGGGCTATGAAGTCACACTGAAAACCCGCGCTGAAGCTGAACTGACCAGGGAATTGAGCCGCATTCATAATTCCTGGAGCCTTACCGAACTGGAAGAAGCGGCCAACAAATACCAGCACGATCTGTGCGACGAGTACTACCACCTCGACCGCATAGATCCCAAGGCGCGTTATGAAATCAGCACTATTTCCGTACCGGTATTTGTCTATCGGGAAGTCCCGGTGATGTGTTTTGTCGCCGGGTCGTTTGATAAACCGATCATGGGCGCCCAGGTAGAGGAAATCGCTGAACGCATGGTGGCGTCAGCCAAACGGGTAACGGCCCTGGCCAGCGGCCGGGAAAAGCTCAGTCAGCGCACCGACAGCTGACTGCGATACAGTTTACCCGACTCGTAACGAGGCAGTTGCGGCACAAACTCCCAACTGCGCGGCAACTTGAACTTAGCCAGTCGCCCCGCGGCAAAATCGTGTAACTCCCGCAGCAAAACATCCTGCAGTGCAGACGCATCAACCGGTTGTATGATGGCGTGAACCGTTTTACCCCACTCCGCGTCATCCACACCTACCACCACCACGTCGGCCACCGCCGGGTGGGCCAGTAATACGTTCTCCACCTCTGCCGGGTAGATATTCACCCCGCCGCTGATAATCAGGTTGCTGCGCCGGTCCGCTATATAGGCATAACCCAGCTCATCAAGCCATCCCATATCGCCAAGGCTGAACCAGTCATCCCGGTAACAGGACTCCGTCTTGGCTTCGTCCCCGAAGTAGGCAAAAGGCCGCGCTTGTCCTTCGCGCCTGGCATACAGCTCGCCAATCAC
Organism: Halioglobus sp.; assembly: GCA_029287595.1. Taxonomy (GTDB): domain Bacteria; phylum Pseudomonadota; class Gammaproteobacteria; order Pseudomonadales; family Halieaceae; genus JAACFI01. The sequence continues at coordinate 17,797 of JARFQU010000179.1, forward strand.
ACCTGCTGGCAGCTTACCGAACTGCTGATCGCGCACACTCAGTTCATACTGCGGCAAGGGTTTGCCTACGGTCCCCGGATGCTCCAGCCACTCTGCGCTGTCAACCCGCGTGATGATACCGCTCTCACTGGCGCCCCAGTACTCCACCAGCACCGGCCCCCACCACGCGATCATCTGTTGCTTGATATCCGGGGCTATGGGTGCGGCACCATGCAACACCAGCTGTAGCGACGACAGGTCCTCACTGGCCCCCTGCTCGACACGCTCGCGCAACAGGCGAACGAACATGGTGGGGACCAGGTGTGTATGGGTGACCCGGTAACGCTGTATCTGCGCCAGGCATTGCCCGCTGTCAAACGAGGGCATGAGTACAACCCGGCAACCATTGAGCAGATCATATAAAGCATAGAGTCCCGGTGCGGCGTGATAAAGAGGGCCTGTCACCAGGTGACAACCAGAACCGTCGAGGCCTATACCACGGCCCAGGCGGCACCAGTTGGCCAGTGTCTCGCCCACGTTGCCGGCAGCGGCGCGTTTTACTCCCTTGGGCTTCCCGGTGGTGCCACTGGTGTACATAAGAGTGCCGCCGGGTTCTCCCTGCAACAATCCGCAAATTTGCTCCAGACTGCCCTCAGTTGATCCGTTCAACTGTTCCAACTGGCCGGAAACCAATGGCAGCACAGGCATCGCTGTCGCCCCGCCATATTCGCATCCCGCCGTAAAGAGAAGTTGCGCCTGTGAATCCGCAAGTACGTAATCCACTTCCGGTGCGCTCAGGTGCCGGTTCAGCGGCGTTAACCAGACACCGGCCAGCAGGCAGCCCAGCAGTGCCTGGAAATACTCTACGCGGTTGGCCGAAAGTATCGCCACGTGACTGCCCGCGCCTACGTCGTGGTCGCGTAACAAGTGCATCACACCCAGGGTACCGGCGAAGAGTTCACGCCAGCTGTATGCACCCAGGACATCCACTACCGCCGACTCATTTGGATGCCGCCGGAGTTTTTCCAGTGCTGCAATGTCATGCATAGCCTATCTCTCCCACCATGCCAGATATAGCCCGGCAGCCCCGTGCTACACTGCAAATCCTGCAGCTTAAACAGGGAACCATAGCAGTTTGTATATGCCTAGTTACAGTAACTTCTACCGCCGTGGTATCCACCATGCCGGATAACGCATCCTACCAGCAAAAAAAGGCATTTTTTGACCGTGTTCTCACGGTCTATGGGCGCAAACCGGTACTTGAGGCTATCCGCGACGACACCCTGTCATGCCATGCACTGCACCTGGCACAGAGCAACCGCAATGCTGGAATTATCGACGAAATCAGCCAACTGGCAGTGTCCCGCAACGTACCGATTAAACTGCACCCACGCCATGAACTGGCGCGCATTTCCAAAAACGCCAAACAGGACCAGGGCGTGGCCCTGGACATCCTCTGCCCCGCCTTTGGCGCCCTGGATGATTACCTGGCAGAAGCGGCCACCGGAGCGCACAGGCGACTGTTGGCACTGGATGGCATCAGCAACCCACAGAATCTCGGTATGATTGTTCGCTCCGCCACCGCGGGCAACATCGACGGTATCATCTGGTCGCGGCGAGGTAACGCAGCGCTGGGTCCACTAGTGATCAAGGCCAGCGCAGGAACACTGTACCGGGCGCCCCTGCTGTTCTGCGCATCGCTGCCGGAGGCGTTGCGCAGCTGCAGGGTACGGGGTATGGAAATCTGTACACTGGACGCGGGGGCAACCCGGACGCTGTTCGAGCACCGTCCAAGTGGGGACTGTGTGTATGTACTGGGAAACGAAACCGGTGGTATTTCCGAAACTGTCAGCCAGTTGGCTGATACCCCCTTATCTATACCCATGGGTAACGGGGTGGAATCGCTGAACGTCGCGGTAACCGCGAGTTTGATCGCCTACGCCAATTACTTGGACAGGTAAGCCATACCCTCTTCCAGCCCCTTAAGGGTCAGGGGATACATATGCCCCTCCAGCAACTGGTGGGTAATCGATACTGACTGGGTGTACTGCCACTCGTCCTCCGGCACGGGGTTTAACCAGATCACCTTATCGTAGACTTCCCGCAACCTGCGCATCCACAACTCGCCGGCTTCATCATTCCAGTGCTCTACGGAACCCCCGGGCTGCACGATTTCGTAGGGGGACATGGATGCGTCCCCGACGAATATAACCTTATAGTCATGGCTGTACTTGTGCAGGATATCCAGTAGCGGCGTGCGTTCATTGTGCCTGCGTATATTGTTGCCCCAGACACTCTCGTAAATGAAATTATGGAAGTAGTAATATTCCATGTGCTTGAATTCAGTTCGCGCTGCGGAAAACAATTCCTCGCAAACACGCACGTGCGGATCCATGGAACCGCCCACATCAAAAAACAGCAGTACCTTTACCGCATTGTGCCGCTCCGGCACCATCTTGATATCCAGCAAACCGGCGTTGCGTGCGGTAGAGCTGATAGTGTCGTCCAGGTCCAGTTCCTCAGCCGCACCGGTGCGGGCAAACTTGCGCAGCCGGCGCATCGCCACCTTGATATTGCGGGTACCGATTTCCACGCTGTCATCCAGGTTTTTAAAGTCGCGCTTATCCCAGACTTTCACCGCTTTTTTGTTGCGGCCATTGGGACCGACGCGAACACCCTCGGGATGATAACCCTCCTGCCCGAATGGCGAGGTGCCGCCGGTGCCTATCCACTTATTACCGCCCTCGTGGCGCTCCTTTTGTTCCTCCAGGCGCTTCTTGAATTCCTCGATCAATTTCTCCAGGCCGCCAAGGGATTCTATTTTCTCCTTTTCCTCATCCGTGAGGTTCTTGAGAAACTCCGAGCGCAGCCAGTCATCGGGAATCAGCGCCTCTATGACATCGTCCAAAGCCTCAAGCTCCTTGAAATGTAAGCCGAAAGCGCGATCAAAACGGTCAAAATACTTCTCATCCTTGACCATGCAGGTGCGACTGAAAAAATAAAAGTCATCCATGCTGCCAAACACTACGTGCTGCTGCAGACCCTCCATCAGGTCCAGCAGTTCCCGGGTCGTGACAGGGACACCCGCGTCCCTGAGGCCATGAAAAAAATTGATCAACATGGATCAGCGGTTCTCGCGGCGGTGCATAAAGGCGAGACGTTCCAGCAAATGCACATCCTGCTCGTTTTTCAAAAGCGCACCGTACAGTGGTGGAATAGCCTTGGTATGATCCCGCTCCTTCAGAATTTCATCGGGAATATCATCGGCCATCAGCAGTTTCAGCCAGTCGATCAATTCAGATGTCGAGGGCTTCTTTTTCAGACCGGGGATGGCACGCACATCGAAAAAGACTTCCATCGCTTCCTGTACCAGATCCTTGGCGATAGCGGGATAGTGCACATCCACAATTTCGCGCATGGTGTCGCGATCCGGGAAGTTGATGAAGTGAAAGAAGCAGCGGCGCAGGAAGGCGTCAGGCAATTCCTTCTCGTTGTTGCTGGTGATGATAATGACAGGCCGCTGTTTCGCCTTGATAGTCTGGCCGGTCTCGTAGACGAAGAACTCCATGCGATCCAGTTCTACCAGCAGGTCATTGGGAAATTCGATGTCCGCCTTGTCCACCTCGTCGATCAGCAGTACCACCTGCTCATCAGCGTCAAAGGCTTCCCACAGTTTGCCGCGTTTGATGTAGTTGCCGATGTCGTGCACTTTTTCGTCGCCCAGTTGTGAGTCGCGCAGGCGCGATACCGCATCGTACTCATAAAGGCCCTGTTGAGCCTTGGTGGTGGATTTAATGTGCCATTGGATTAGCCGCATGCCCAGACCCAGGGCCACCTCTTCGGCCAACATGGTTTTACCAGTACCGGGTTCGCCCTTGATCAACAGTGGCCGCTCCAGCGTAACCGCCGCATTGACCGCCATGCGCAGGTCGTCGGTGGCGACATAGCGTTCGGTTCCCTCAAACTTTTTCATCTATTTCTCACTTGTTAAAAATACGAAAACGGCACAGGTTACAGATTGCCAAAGGTCATAGCAACAGGCCTCAAGCGGGGTCCGACCCGGGCTGCGAAGCGGGTTTTACGGGCGCGGCAGGCCTGGTTTTGCTCCGCAACAGGGTAAAGCGAAGCAATATCGACAGTACCACTGCGATACCACAGGCGATCCCCAGTGGTCTCAGCGCATGCAGCGCGGCCTCGTAACCCTCCGTAAACAATTGAAAGCCCGCCACAATCAGCGCAGGCGCCATGGTGTCAACACCCGCCCTGGGATAAGCGGGAGTGAGCAACAGCGCCGCAGCGAGCAATACCGCAAAGGCCGTCCATCCGGCACGCCAGCTGCGCCCCAGCCACCAGGCCAGGCACAGCAGCATCAGGCCGGCCGCCCCGGTATAGACATAAATCGCCGTCAGGTAGGATTCCTGGCTTAGCATGGCATAGCTCCTATTCCACCCAGTGCACGATGTGCTCATCAAATCCATCGGCATGCACATACTCGTCGGATATTGAGCGCCCGCGTATGGAGATACCCGACTCGTGCAGCGCCTTGGAATCTCCCGCTACCAGCGGATGCCAGTCCGGCAAGGGCTTGTTCTGCGCACGCAGCCGGTAGGCGCAGGTACTGGGCAGCCAACCCAACTCGTCAAGTTTGTCAGCGCTGAGCTGGATACAATTCGGCACCAGCACCGAGCGATTGGCGTAGTCGGTACAACGGCAGTTTTCTTCATCCAGGTAGCGACAACGCACCTTGGTATAGAATACCTCCCCGGTGTCGGCATCCTCCAGCTTGTGCAGGCAGCACTTGGCGCAGCCATCGCACAACGACTCCCACTCCTGCCCTGTCAATTCGTCCAGGGCCTTAGTGTTCCACCAGTCACTCACCCTGCCCGTCCCGGCGCAGCAACTCCGCGGCGGTAGGTGGCATCTGCAGATAGAAGCCCTGCTGGGCAATCAGCTGTAATACTTCTGCCGCATCTGCCCGGGCCAATCGACGCTCCGAATCCAGCAGCAGTGACATCACCTCCTCTGGTTCGCCGAACTGCTGCATCAGCGCCTCTGGCACATCCTCCAGCCCGCGTGACTTTTCCACGTAGAGGTAGGTTTCGGGTTTGCGTGAACTGCGGTAAATCTGGCAGTGAATCCTGTTCATATTATGTCTACCAAATATCGTCTCAAAGGTTCTATCACCCGCTGCTGGCGCCAGCCTTGCCAGTGCGCCGGCACAACCACAGTCTCGCCAATGGCATCGCGCAATAACAACTCGTAGTCTTTGCCCTGCAGCAATGCTTCCGGAGCCGACTCCAGGGAACCGGCGATCTCCCGAATCTGCGCCTTCATTTTCTTCAGCAAATCGCGCTGCCTGGCGTTCAGGGGCGCGGGCAAGCGCTGCGGCAATTCCGTATCGGGCACAGCACGCTGCCGCGCCAGGACCTGCAGCAGCTCTTCGCTATAGCGGCGCAGCGCCGGTGGCGGCAAATCTACGGTGTCGCGCATTGCAGCGTAAGACTCCGGGTTGCACTGGGCCAGTTGCAAGCAGGCCTTGTCGTCGATGATCCAACTGCGGGGCTTGTCGCGCTTCCTGGCGGTCTGTTCTCGCCATTCGCACAGCGCCACCAGGCTTCCCAGTTGTCGCGGGCTCAATTTCCATGCCGTCTTGATACGCTGGAAATAGCTGTTCAAACCATTGCCCATGGCGGCGGTCGCATCTGCGCCGTCAGCCAGGATCCACTCCAGTTTGCCCCGTGCCGCGGCACGGGGGTGCAGTTCGTGCCATACCTGCAGTAACCAGCTCACATCCTGTGCCGCATATTCGCATTGTGCATCGGTCAGTGGCCGCTGTAACCAGTCGGAACGGGTTTCACCCTTGGGCAATTCCACGTTACAGATTTCCTGTACCAGGGCTGCATAACCAAGGCCGAACCCGATGTCGAGTAACGCAGCGGCACGCTGGGTATCAAACAGGGGTTGTGGCAGCACACCCAACCAGCGCTGAAATACCTCCAGGTCTTCGCTGGCAGAGTGCAGCACTTTCAACACGTCCTTATTGCCCAGCAGGGCCGCCAGGCCGGAGGTATCCTCTATGGTCAGTGGGTCTATCAGCCAGGCGCAATCAGCAGCTGGGCCGGAGGCGAAGCACAGCTGCAACAGTGCCACCTGGGGATAGAACGTATTGCGGCGCATGAATTCGGTATCAACAATAACCGCTTCACAGCCCGCAGCCTGATCCAACAACTGCCGCAAGGCGGCATCCGATTCTATTAAACGCCAATCCACCAACTACTCCATCGGCCTGCGGCCGGATAAGGCGTGGGCCAGCGTTGATCCGTCCACGTACTCCAGTTCTCCGCCAAGAGGCACACCGTGCGCAATACGCGACACTTTTACGCCCTGGGGTTGTAACATATCGGTCAGATAGTAGGCTGTTGCCTCGCCTTCAACCGTGGGGTTGGTGGCCATGATCACTTCTTCTATACCCTCTGCCAGCACCCGCTGATAAAAACGATCCAGACCAATCTCCGCGGGCCCGATCCCGTCAATCGGAGACAAGTGACCCATCAGGACGAAATATATCCCGCGAAAACTACCGCTTTGTTCTATGGCCAGAACATCGCCGGGGGTCTCCACCACGCAGATCACAGTGGGGTCGCGCCTGGGATCAGCGCAGATCTCGCACACCTCCAGCTCGGTAAAATTGCGGCAACGACTGCAGTGATCTACCCGCTCCACCGCCACCTGTAGCGCCTCTGACAATGCCGTGGCGCCCTCCCTGTCGCGCTCCAGCAGATGCAGGGTCATACGCTGGGCCGACTTGGGCCCCACCCCGGGCAGGCAACGCAACGCATCGATAAGGTTTTGTAGTGCAGGACTGAAATTCATCGTTTGGCAGAGTGCGCTCTAAAAGGGCATCTTGAAGCCCGCAGGCAGGTTGAGACCGGCGGTCAGGCCGGACATGGCGTCGCGGTTATGCGACTCTACTTTGCGCACTGCATCGTTGACTGCAGCCGCCAGCAGATCTTCCAGTACTTCCTTGGTTTCCTGCAGTACGGCATCGTCTATGGATACCCGCTTCACGTCATGACGGCCTGTCATCACTACGGAAACCAGGCCGGCCCCGGACTCGCCGCACACCTCGGCACTGGCCAGTTCTTCCTGCGCCTTTTGCATGTCCGCCTGCATTTTCTGCGCTTGTTGCATCAGGTCTGAAATACTTCCTTTCATCTGCTTGCCATCCTCAGTGATCAGTTGGCGCTATCGACGCCCGGTCAAGTTCTCCATCAAAACGGGTAATCAGCTGCTGTAACAGCGGGTCGCCCTCAATTTCAGCAACCGCTTCCAGTTGTCGCTCCCGCGCCAGGCGCTCCTGCCGTTTCGCAGGAGTCTCGCTGCAGGGCTTTCCAGCGATAATACTAAGCTGCAGCGGCTGGCCAAAATAATTCTCCATCGCCAGGCGAATTTTCTCACTGTGCCCGTCATTGAATAGTGAAGCGTTCGCTTCATCCAGCACAAACTCCAATTCGTTGGCGCTGCGGCTGCGCAATTCGCAGTGGGAGGCAATATTGTAAACTATACCCAACAACCCCAGGTGCTCCAGCAAACGGGGCCAATTGTCCGGTGCCAGTTCAGCCAGCGGCACCGGGCCGGTAGCATCGCCGTCAACGGGCGTTTCTTGTGCAGCTACCGGCAACTGCTGCGCTGGCGCTGCAGCGGGCGCCGAGATTATCGGGCTTACATCGTCAGCACCCACCGCCGTTTGTTGCTCAGGTATCGAGCTCGCCCGGGGCGCCGCAGGCGCGACCGGCTCACCGGGCTTTTTTACAGGGGCGCCGACCTCCCCCTCGGCAGCCGGCTGGGATTGCGGCTGCGCCGGCTGAAGGTCGGCCGGCCCCAGACTGTCGTCGATTACGGCCGCGGGGCGAAATGCCAACATGCGCAGCAGTATCATCTCCAAGCCGGCGCGCGGTTCGGGAGCCAGCGCGATATCACGCTTGCCATTGAGTGCTATCTGGTAGAACAACTGGGCATCCTCGGCGCTCAGGGAAGCCGCTATTTCGCCAATGCGGGCCGCATCCCCCCACTGGTTATCGATGGCATCCGGGACGGCCTGGGCTATGGCCACGCGATGTAACAGGGAGATCAACTCGTCCAGGCTGCTTTCGAAATCCGGAGCGTGTTCCGCCATTTTACCGACAATATCCAGTACCGCCGATGGCTCACCTGCGGCAACGGCTTCCAGCAACTGGTAAACAAAGCTGAGATCCACGGTGCCCAGCATGCTGCGCACATCGCTTTCAGTGAGGCTACCCGAGCCGAAGCCGATCGCCTGGTCGGTCAGGCTAAGGGCATCGCGCATGCTGCCGTTGGCGGCTCTGCCCAGCAACCACAGCGCGGGCTCCTCATAACTGACCATCTCCTGCTCCAGTACGGAGCCCAGGTGGCCCACAATCTGTTCCGGCGGCATATTCTTCAGGTTGAACTGCAGACAGCGCGACAGGATAGTTGCCGGCAGTTTCTGCGGATCCGTTGTTGCCAGCAGGAATTTGACATGTGGCGGAGGTTCTTCCAGCGTTTTCAACAACGCGTTAAAACTGTGGCCGGACAACATGTGCACCTCGTCGATCAGGTACACCTTGTAGCGGGATGACGTGGGGGCGTATTGCACATTCTCCAGCAGCTCTCGCGTATCCTCGACCTTGGTACGCGAAGCCGCATCGACTTCAATTAAATCAACGCTGCGACCCTCGGCGATCTCCAGGCAGGAGGAACACTCACCACAGGGTTCTGAGCTGACGCCGCGCTCACAGTTGAGGCACTTCGCCAGAATACGGGCAATCGTGGTCTTGCCCACGCCGCGTGTGCCGGTGAACAGGTAGGCGTGGTGCAGGCGATCGTGATCCAGCGCGTTGATCAGCGCTTGCAGCACATGCTCCTGGCCGACCATCTCGCGAAAACTGCGGGGTCGCCACTTTCGAGCCAGTACCTGATAGGACATGCCGTAGGTGCCTTCCAACTGAAAAAGAGATCTAGGATACACCAGCCGGGATGGAGACTAAACACCGAACAGGAGGATCATGATGGGAGTGGAGGTGACCCAGACAGCCATATTCCTGTTTCATTCTGTCGCATCAAACTACATGCAGTTGCATTTTAACCCTATATATAAAGCATTTTTCTGTAATTTGTTGTGTTTTACCGTAACATACCGTAGCATCCAAACGTAAGTATTTATGTTGGCTAGGATGATGGCTAGATAGTGTGGATGTGATGCGCGCCAGGCAGACAACGCGCTATTTCCGGGCATCCATCGTTGTTCTCTAGCCAAGCGAGGAAACTCATGCCCCGAACCGCCAGGGAATTGAAGCCGCTGGAAGTACGAAGACTGACGCAGAAACTGCCGGAATCGCGTCCGTTTAACTATTTTCCTGTGGGAGGAACGCCTGGCCTCTTGCTTCGGGTTGCTAAAACTGGGGCTTGCTACTGGGTTTTACGTATTGCCATTGGACAAAAAACGACCAATACAGGCAAGAGGGCTTCACGCCGGCGGGACATTGGTCTGGGCTCCTACCCTGAACTATCGCTCAAAGCAGCCCGGGATCTTGCCGGGGTCAAGCGCAGCCAGGTAAGGGATGGAATCGACCCCGTGGAGGAGCGCCGATCTGCTAAAAAGGTACTAAAAACCAACGCTGCCCAGTTAATGAGCTTTGCCGATGCTGTAGCGCTCGCCAGGGAAATGGAGTCAATTGGCGAAGACAAAGCGGGCAAGGCATGGACCTACAAGCTCGAGACTTATGCCATACCCATACTGGGGCACATTCCGATTACAAAAATCGAGAAGGATCATATTGCGGAGGTGTTGCTACCGATCTGGACAATAAAGACCAGAACAGCGAAAGACGTTCGGAAACTGATCGAAGATGTGCTGGACCGCGCTTTTGCCGCCAGAAATATCAATCGGAATAATCCCGCCCGCTGGGACAAGCTTTTGAGACAGCGCCTTCCCAAGGAAACAAAAAAAGGGACGAACTTCCCCGCCCTGCCCTTTTCCCTGATCAGCACGTTTTTGACAAAGCTGCGGACACGGCCGGACACTGCAGCCCCGGCGGTAGAGTTTGTCATCTACACCGGTGCCCGCTCCGGCGAGGTGTGCGGGGCGACCTGGCGGGAGATCGACCTGGACCGCAAGCTGTGGACCATACCGGCCGCGCGCATGAAAAAAGGTGAGGAGCACCGTATACATCTCTCAACACCTGCCATGACGATTCTCAAAGCATTGCCACGGGGCGGCCTTGAAGAACCTATTTTCCCGACTGCGACTGGCAAGCACCATCAGGACGCCCGACTGTCCAAGGTAGCGCGAGAGATCGGCGGCGCGATGGGCTACAAAGTAACCATCCACGGATTTCGAGCGACCTTGCGGACCTGGGGCGAGGAGGAAACAGAATACCCCGAGCCGATTCTGGAAATGGCCCTGGCCCACAAGATTGAAGACGCCGTTAAAGCTGCCTACCAGCGCGGGGATCTGCTGAAAAAGCGGCGAGCCTTGTTGGATGACTGGGCGGCGTATTGCGGTAAGCCCGCCCCCAAAGGCGATCTCTTCACGCTGGAGGGACTCGCAAATGGCAAAATGTAACCGAACCAGTGACAGCATTTCACATCGCGACAAGCCCGTGGCAGAGTACCTTGCAGCGACCGCGACTCAGACGCAGGCGCCAGCTAAAATTGCGATGTATATGACGTGCCGTTTCCAGTGGAAGCAATCGGCCCATCAGACAGTGCGCTACAGCTAATCCTTCGCTCAGTTTAGCTCATAGACCGTCCATTTTTGCGCAACTGTGCGGCATCATCGGCGTAATGGCACCTGAATTGATTGCTGTCTAACCTGGTTGCCAGCTCGTGCAGGTACCCCAGCGGTGACTTCTTGATCTTGCCTGCATTGATAGCGCCCGCCCATTCATCGATTAACATCTGTGCCAGGATCGGTTCAAACCTCGCCACTTTTTCGCGGGCTGCACTTTGCTGCTCAGCCGAGATCCAATCGGGGAACGCTATCACTTGTGTCGGCTGATCCAGGTTCGAATATCGCTCTTTGGTATTGTAGGTAGTAGTTGTTGTACTTGGTAATAGATTAACTCTGTCTCTTATACACATCTCCGAGCCCACGAGAC
>JARFQU010000187.1 GCA_029287595.1 Halioglobus sp.
TGCGCGCCATAACGAACACGTAACCGTCTTCATCGATATAGCCGGCGTCACCGGTTTCATAGTATCCAGGAAATTTACTGAAATAGGATTCAACAAAACGATCTTCCGCGTTCCACAGTGTGGTGAAAGTCCCGGGAGGCAGAGGGTTTTTGACTACCAGGGCACCGATGTCACCCGGCGCCATCGCCTCACCGGCGTCGTTGAGCACCTGCACATCGTAGCCGGGAACAGCCCGTGCCGGGGAACCCGGTATCACCGGCAACAGTTCGATACCCAGACAGTTGGAGCAGATGGGCCAACCCGTCTCTGTCTGCCACCAATGGTCTATCACCGGCACCTGCAGTTTTTCCTGGGCCCATTCCAGGGTATGGGGATCACAGCGCTCACCCGCGAGGAACAGTGACTGCAAACAGGAGAGGTCATACTTCGCCAGATACTCGCCCTGGGGGTCTTCCTTCTTGATTGCGCGAAATGCCGTGGGGGCGGTAAACATGACCTTGACCTGATGCTCCTCAATCACCCGCCAGAAGGCCCCGGGATCCGGTGTACCCACAGGCTTGCCTTCGTAGATAACGGTGGTGTTACCGCCAAACAGGGGGCCGTACACGATATAGGAGTGCCCCACCACCCAGCCGACATCAGAGGCCGCCCAGTACACATCTCCAGGGTCGACATTGTAGATATGCTTCATGCTCCATTTCAACGCGACGATACTGCCGCCGGTATCTCGGACCACACCCTTGGGCTGGCCGGTGGTACCGGAGGTGTACAGGATATACAGGGGATGATTGGCGTTGACAGCGACACAGTCCGCAGGCTCGGCGCCCGCCATGGCCTGCTCCCAGTCGAGATCGCGCCCCTCTACCATGGACGCTTCCTGCATGGGTCGCTGCAGGATAACGCAGCTCCCGGGCTTATGGGTGGCCAACTCAATAGCGCCGTCCAGCAGTGGCTTGTAGGCCACCACACGGGAGGGCTCCACGCCGCAACTGGCCGAGACAATAACCTTGGGCGCGGCATCGTCTATACGCACCGCCAACTCATTGCTGGCAAACCCGCCGAACACCACCGAGTGAATGGCGCCCAGGCGAGCGCAGGCGAGCATGGCGATCAAGGCCTCAGGTACCATGGGCATATACACGATAACGCGATCGCCTTTCTCCACTCCCTCCCCGGCCAGTACACCCGCGAAGCGCGATACCTCATCCAGCAATTGGGCATAGCTGTAACGGCGCACGGTAGCGGTAACAGGGCTGTCATAGATCAGCGCGACCTGCTCTCCGCGCCCCTGTTCCACATGCAGGTCAAGTGCGTTGTAGCAGGCGTTGGTTAGCCCGTCGGGGTACCAGCGATAGAACGGTGGATTGCTGCTGTCCAGCACCTGGCTGGGTGCCTGATACCAATGTATGTTGTCAGCGGCGTGCTGCCACAGTTCAAGATTGTTCATGTACGGATTCCCACGACAAGTTATCCCCCGAAGTTAACCCTGCGGCTGCGCCACGGCAATTAGACCAAGGTGCAATGACAGCAGCCGCTGCACAACAGCTGTGGGCAGCAGTGTCAGTCCTGAAATACCGTGTCTTGCGGCTGCTGCAGCCCGTAGATGCGATTGGCCTCGGACAGGGCGTACTGCCGAATCGCCTCTGCGTCCTGTTCAGTCACAAACTCTGCAAAACTGACCATCCCCAGGCTCTTGAGGATGCCACCGCGAACAATGTCCTGCCAGATGCCATGCACCTGCGCCGATGACCACCGCAGGTCGGGTGTCGGCCCACCCGTGCGGAATCCATCTCCATGGCAATAGGCGCAATGGCGCTGGTACACCACCTCACCGCGCTGCACTACTTCAACGCTGGCGGTGACCGGCGCGGGCTTCGGTATCTCCCGGTCAACCTCTGGCGGCGGCGGAATTTCAGCTGTGCCACCCAACTTGTAGACCAGCACCCGGGATATACTGGGGAGGTGCCAGTCGTGGGCAACGGGGCCGCCCTCCGAGGCGAACCCGCCACTGATGCCAACGGCGATGGCGACATACTGCTCTCCGTCCAGGGCATAGGTAATGGGCGCGGCACCGGAAATATGCAGGTCAGTGGACCACAATCTTTCACCGGAGGCCGCGTCATAGGCGTTGAACATATCGTCCTCGCCTGCCTGGAACACCAGCTTCCCGGCGGTGCTCAGGGTGCCGCCGCCATTGGGGCGGCCCTCCGGGGTGCGCCAGCGGGCTGCCTGTTTTACAGGATCCCAAGCAAGCAACTGGCCGGAAAACTCGGCGTCCATTATCTCGCCGATATTGGGTACCTTGGGCGGTGAATTAGCCATGCGGTCGAAACCGACATTCCATTTGCCCTGCCCGGGCTTGCGGTCCTTATCCTCGGTGGGTTGCAGGAACCTGACGGGGAATACCATGGTTGGAATATAAACCAGCCCGGTCTCGGGATTGTAGGACATGGGAGGCCAGTTGTGGGCCCCGGCATTGCTGGGCAAACTGACGTTTTTGCCATCGAAGAGCCGCGCATCCACAGTCTCCACAGGGCGCCCGGTTGCCATATCCACTTCCGTGGCCCAGGTAGTTATGGCGTAGGGTCTGGCCGACAGCAACTCCCCGCTGGCCCGGTCGATGACATAGAAAAAACCGTTCTTGGGAGCCTGCATCAACACCTTGCGCTGACGACCCTCGATTTCCAGGTCGGCGAGCATGATGTGCTGGGTAGCGGTGTAATCCCAGGTCTCTCCCGGGGTTGTCTGGTAGTGCCAGACATATTCGCCCGTGTCCGGGCGCAGCGCCACAATGGAGGCGAGGAACAGGTTGTCGCCACCCTGCGGGCTGCGCAGGCTGTGGTTCCAGGGTGAGCCGTTACCCACGCCTATATACAGTAAATCCAGCTCCGGATCATAGACTATCGAGTCCCATACGGTACCGCCACCACCCCATTCCCACCATTTACCCGTCCACGTCTTGGCCGCCATGGCCATGACGTCGCTCTCAAAGCCATCGTCTGGATTCCCGGGCACCGTGTAAAACCGCCACACCATTTTTCCGGAATCCAGGTCATAGGCCGACACATATCCCCTGACACCCAGTTCGGCGCCGCCGTTGCCGATAAACACCAGGTTCTTACCGATACGCGGGGCGCCGGTAATAGTGTAGGATTGCTCCCGATCCGTGGTCTGCACATCCCAGATCTCACTGCCGTCTGCAGCGTTCAACGCCACCAGGCGACCGTCGAAAGTGGCGACTACCACCTTGCCATTGGCATAGGCCACACCGCGATTGGGTGCGCCGCAGCAGCCTTTGGCCAGGAAAGAGCGATCAACCTGGGGGTCGTAAAACCACTTGAGCTCGCCGGTTTTCGCATCCAGGGCATACACCATGGACCAGGTCCCGGTCACATACAGAGTGCCGTCCACCATGAGCGGCGTGGATTCCACTCCGCGTCGGGTGTAAAGATCGAAATACCAGGCAAGCCCCAGCTTATCGACGTTGTCGCGATTGATCTGCTGCAGGCTGGAATAACGCTGCTCACCGGCATCATGACCATGCATCGCCCATTCCGTATCGGCAACCGGGAGGGCAGCGGTGGCTTTTCGTTCCGCCGCCGGGGGTGCCATAGCAGCGGGTTCTGCAGTAGTGGCTTCGTTACTATCGCTGCATGCGGCTAACGCCAGCAACAGCGCCAGCGCAGCAAGCTTGAACGCTTGAGCCATTATTATTCTCCGTAGCGCGGGGCGCCGGCGGCGCCTTAAAAGTTCATCCTCTTATCTGGCCGGTTTGCGTTCAGCTCTTGAGCTTGACCAGCAGATTGTAAACCCAGTCGGCAAAACCGCCGTAGGGGGGACGCAGGAACTTCATCGCGCTGAAGCCGGGCTGATAAAAGACCGGGCGCAGCTTGGAAAATGTGACGAAGCCCTCGTAGCCATGATAGTGCCCCATGCCACTGGGGCCCACCCCACCAAAAGGAATATCGTGCTGCGCCACGTGGAACAGCGCGTCATTAACCGTTACCCCTCCGGACATAATGCGCTCGATATAGCGATCAGTCAGTTGCGCGTTATTGCTGAAGGGGTAGAACGCCAGGGGGCGATCGTGGGCGTTTACATAATCTATCACTTCCTGGGGGTCGGTATAGGTCAGCAGCATCAGCAGGGGGCCGAAGGTTTCGCGCTGGCGGATGGTCATATCCTCAGTAGTATCGCTGACGATATGCATGGGTATCTTGCGCAGTTCGGGGTTGGGCTGTTGTTCACCACTGAGGTTGGTAATACTCGCGCCTTTAGTGCGTGCGTCCTCCAGCGTATCCAGCAGTCTCTGGTAGGAGCGCTCGTCGATAACCGAAGTGTAGTCCTTGTGATTAATATCGGGACAGTGTTTAGCCACGTAAGCCTGCGCCAGGCGGATAAACTCATCTTTCTGGGTGTGGTGTACGAAAACATAGTCCACATTGGTACAGATCTGTCCAGCATTGAACTGTTTGACGAACATGATGCGTTCTACCGCTTTTTTCAGCGGATATTCCGGATCAATCACCGCGGGCGCCTTGCCACCCAATTCCAGTACTACCGGAGTGAGGTTGCGCGCAGCGGAGGCCATCACCGACCGACCGGTCTGGCCCGACCCGGTAAATACCAGCAGGTCGAACGGTATCTTGGAGAATTCGATACCCACACCGCCAGTTTCCTCAAAAAAGACCAACTTCTCTTCCGGGAAATAGCGCCCGCTGATATTGCGCAACAAGTGGGACAGGGCAACGGAGTTTTCCGACATCTTGACCATGGCCCGGTTGCCTGCGGCAAAGGCAGCAGCCAGGGGACTAAAGCTCAGGTTCACAGGGAAATTCCAGGGCACTATGATACCGGCCACGCCCAGTGGCTGGGGGATAACCCGATTCTTGCCTCCGGCAAACATGCTGCCATCAACGTGCCTTTTCTGCACTTTCATCCACTTTTTAAGTTTCTTGATAGTGTCATTGATGCCATCGGTAACGGAAATAATCTCGGCGAAAAGGGTCTCGTGGCGGGAGCGGTTACCGTAATCCTGGCAGATCGCCGAGATAATCTCCTCGCGGTTCTCGTTGATCATACGTTTGAGAGCCAGCAGGTCATCCTTGCGCTGCTGGTAAGCGGGAACGGGGTCCGCGAGATAGGCCGCGTGCTGTTTATCGTATTGGTCCCGCAACATCTGTGCGGTATTGCTTTCGAGGTTTTCCTGGATGACTGTCATATTATGGACCTCCCGGCCACTCGTTGTGCGAGCTGGTTTATTAAATAAAGCATATAAACCCGCCATTGTATCGCGTAGTAAGCATAAATTAACGCCGTGAAGAGAATAAAAACATGTCATTTATGGCCAAAGCCCGGCAGATAATCTACACTTTTTCGCCCGTGTTGGTGCTGTAAACACAACATTCCAGGAACAACCCGGGCAAGGACCAATTCATCCGCTCCGGACTGGGCCAGAACAATTGCTAATAGTTTGATCTGCCTCAACACCCACCGCAGCTCAAGGCAGCATATTGATCGCCGAGATGAGTCCAGGGCACACCATGGAAGATCATAGGCAATACAAAACTCGCGTGACCAAGGCCATGCGAGCCCTGCCGCGGGACCATTTCATTGAAATGAGCGATTCTTCCCTGGTACTGGGCCGCAGCATACCGCCAACCAATGCGGTATCCGAAATCCTCGAACACGCCGATGTGGGCGCAGATTCAAAAGTGTTGCATATAGGCACCGGCGCAGGCTATGTGACCGCCCTGCTCAGCAAACTGGCGGCCCAGGTGATATCGATTGAAAATAATCCCAGCAACGCGCGCTTTGCGCAGGCCCGTTTTAACCAGCTGGGACTGGCCAACCTTATACTGCGAGAACAGGACGGCTGCGATGGCGCCCCTGACCTGGGACCCTTTGATCGCATCCTCATTTCCAGCCCCAAGGTCAAGACCAGCGCCACTTTGTTACAACAACTGGCGACCGGCGGCGTCCTGATTGCCCTGGAGAGTGGCGAAAACGGCACCCATATCCTTACCCGCTATGAAGTGTCCGAACTGGGTGCCACCCTGCGCAGGGAACTGGCGATGGTGGACTTCTCCAGGGACACGGGCATGACCCTGCTCGATATGGGCATGGTAGACCAGGTGATGTTGTCAGAGGCGCGCCGCATCGCACGCTACAAGAAGCTGCCTATCATCAATGTGTTGCGCGACAAACTGAACATGGAAGACACCGTGCTGTATCGGCGCCTGGCGTAAGAAAACGACCTGCCGTTCGCCCCTATCGACGAACTGCTGCCCCAGGTACAGCCTGAATTGATGGAGGCATTCTCCCGCAGTTTTCTCGACGGTCACCACCTGGTACCGCTCAAGGTCGATGATCACAGCCTGCACGTGGCCACCGACGATCCCGACAGTTCGGTAGACGATATTCTCCATATGTACCCCTATGAACGTGTACACAAGGTGCTGGTAACGCCCAATGATTTCAAACGACTATGGACTACGGTGGAACTGTCGCTGCAGGGCGACGCCAAGCAACTGTGGGGCGCCGCGGCAAAGGAAAAGGAGCAGGCGGACGCAGCACGGACAGACTGGCCTCGGCTGTCATGTCTACCGCTGAAGCGGTCTCCGTTGCGCATGCCATGGGTGTCTACGCCTACTATTATCGCGAAGGCAACATGGTCGCTGAAGATTTTACTGATTTCCTGGTCGG
>JARFQU010000193.1 GCA_029287595.1 Halioglobus sp.
ATATCAAGCTTCCCCCGGTGGCGAGGCACGTGGCAGTGAGTCGCGAGCTGAAGGGGCACGAGATGATTATCGCAGATTTCACTGCAGCGCTGGAGAAGGTTCGCAAGGACGGCAGCCACCAGGCGATAGTCAAGAAATCGGATGCGCGCTACGGTGGCATAGAATAAAAGCTCTTCACCCATGCCCCCGATTGTAAAACATAAGCGCATAAAGAGGGCGCGGCCGGGGAAGTGCTTCTCAGTCGCTCCACGATATTCGCTTGGTGAGAAACACTTCCCCGCCCGCGCCCTCGTTATGCGCTTATCTTTTACAATCGCGGGCATGGGTGAAGAGCTTTTATTCTATTCCACCGTAGCGCGCATCCCATTTCTTGACAATCGCCTGGTGGCTGCCGTCCTTGCGAACCTTCTCCAGCGCTGCATTGAAATCCGCGATAATCTTCTCGTGCCCCTTCAGCTCGCGACTCACTGCCACGTGCCTCGCCACCGGGGGCAGCTTGATATTGGTCACCTCAAACTGCGTTACTTTATCGCCCAGGTATTCATGCAGTTGCTGGATGATGGTGCGTTGGTCGCCTATGACAAAATCCAAGCGGCCGTTAAGCATGTTGAGTAGATTCTGGATAAGGTGATTTTCCGGCACCAGGGTCAGGCCGGGAATGGCCGCAAAATCGACGCCGTAGGCATAATCCACGCGCACCCCAAGACGGCCACCGGACAGGTCGGCCAGCTCCGAGTAGTCATTGCCGTCCCCGCGACGTTTCAGGATAATCAATTCACTGCGCAGGTAAGGTTGGCTGTAGAGCAGATCTTTAGCCCGTTCGTCGGAGTACCAGGCCGCCGCAAGGCCGTCGTAAACGCCCAACCGGGCACCCTCCACCGCCCGCGACCAGTTTTCAATAGAGATCTTCGGGGTGATATCGGTCCTGGCAAAAATATGTTCCACCAATTCCAGTGCCAGGCCGCGCTGCGGCAATTTCTCGTCAGCATAAGGCGGCGAGGTATTGGCCATCAACCGCAGTGGCGGCTGGGCAAAGCTTCCCGGGCTGCCCAGGGCCAGGCTCATCACCAGCAGCAAAGCAAATCTCAACATGTACACACCTCAGGATTAAAATCAGTATATCGAATGGCCCCGAAGCATAAACCGCATCATCGCGAATATCCATGCCTTTATACCGGCGCGGAAAATCCACACTGATCCACACGCAACACGTTGTCATTCCAGATCGGAGTGCTATGCTCGCGGGCAGAGCTGATACCAAAGCAGGAGTCTGACTTGTCCAAGAAGAAGGTGTTCTGGTCCGCCTTTGCCGTGTTGCTGGCGATTTTCGCCATCATCCAGTTCGTGCCTTCCGCGCCACTGCTTATCCCGGCGCAATTGCCCCCGGAGCAGCGTGCCGCGCACCGCTTGCTCAACTTCGAAGGCATCGCGAATTTTCGCGACCTCGGCGGCTACGCGAACGAGCAGGGACAGCAAGTGAAGTGGGGCGTACTGTATCGTTCCGGCACCTTTGCCCACAGCAGCAGGGCCGACCTGCAGGGCCTGCAACAGCTGCAGCTGGCAACGCTCATCGACTTCCGCTCCGGCGGCGAGAAAGAGGAGGAGCCCAACCAACTACCCCAGCCTGCGAGTTTTACCGTGGTCGAAATCCCCACCCTGGATGAAGGCAACAAGGCGCTGGTAGGGGAAGTCATGGAGCGGGTGGAATCTGGGAATTTTGACGGCTTCGACCCCGATCAGTTCATGCTGACGGCAAACCGGCAGTTCGCGACCGAGTTTACCCCGCAGTTTCGCCAGTTCATCCACACGGTACTGGATGCCAGAGGCAAACCGGTAGCGTGGCACTGCAGTGCCGGCAAGGACCGCACCGGATTCGCCTCCGCAATTTTGTTACGTGTGCTGGGGGTACCCCAGGAAACCGTGATGCGAGACTACATGGAGAGCAAACAGCACGCGCTGGAGGCGCGCAAAAACCAGTTGCTGCTGCTGCGCGTTTTCAAGGGCGAGGAAGCCGCCGACAAACTCGCCATCATGATGGGTGTGGAAGAGGCCTGGCTGCTTGCAGCATTTGAGGAAATTGATGCCCAGTGGGGCAGTTTCGACAACTATGTGAGTGAAGGTTTGCAACTGACCGATCGCGATATCGCGAAACTCAGGAACCAGCTGCTGGAATAGCAGCTATTCCGCACCGGGTTCTTCGCCTCGGTGCAACTTTTTAAGCCGTGCGTAGCGCGCTTTTCCCTATAATTGTGCAGCTCCTACAGCGCCGACTGCCGGCCTGAAATCCATCCTTGCCAGGCAAAACCTGGGGAACCGTCATGAACTTTGAATTCTCTGAAGAACAGCTGTTTATCCGCGACCAGGCGCGCAATTTTCTCAGCCAGGAATCCACCGCTCAGGTGGTGCGCAGTATCCTCGATACCCCGGAGCCTTATCAGCGTGCGCTGTGGCAGAAAATCATCGAGCTTGGCTGGACCGCGATCGCCATACCCGAGGAATTCGGCGGCCTGGGACTGGGCTACCTGGAACTGTGCGTTATCGCCGAAGAGCTGGGCCGCTCCCTGGCCCCGGTCCCCTTTTCCTCCAGCGTCTACCTGGCTACCGAGGCTATCAAGGCCTGGGGCAGCCGGGAACAGCAACAGTATTACCTGCCCCGGCTCGCCAGCGGCGAGCTGATAGGGACCCTCGCCAGCAGCGAGGGGCTGGGGGCACTTGAAGTCAACACCACGGTCAGTAACAAGGGCTTGCATGGCGAGAAAATTCCCGTGCCCGATGGTGATATAGCAGATTTTGCTGTGCTGCTTGCCCGGAGTGATAACGCCGGCACGGGGCTGTACCTGGTTGATCTCACTGCCACCGGAGTTGCGCGCAGCACGCTGAACAGCATGGACCCCAGTCGCTCCCAGGCACGCCTGGTGTTCGACGGCGCAGCGGCAAGCCCACTGGGGGGGGGCACGGACGGTCAGGCAGCTCTGGCGCAGCTGCTGGACAAGGCGGCGGTGCTGTTTGCTTTTGAACAGATTGGCGGTGGCCAGGCCGCCATGGACATGGGCATGGCCTATACCAAACAGCGCTTTGCATTTGGCCGACCTATCGCTTCCTTCCAGGCCATCAAACATAAATTCGCCGATATGTTCGTCGCCCTTGAATTGGCCCGCGCCAACGCCTACTACGGCGCCTGGGCCATGTCCTGTGACGCCCCGGACTTGCCCCTTGCCGCGGCGACCGCCAGAGTTTCAGCCAGCGACGCCTATTACCAGATCACCCGTGAAAACATCCAGGCACATGGTGGCATGGGCTTTACCTGGGAATTCGACTGCCACCTTTATTACCGCCGGGCGCAGTTACTGTCCGGCGTTATCGGCACCCAGCCGCAATGGAAAGAAGCTATCGCCAGCCGCCTGATTAGCGCAGCCTGAGGAGCATGAATAATGGATTTTGAAGATACCCCAGAACTGGCTGTTTTTCGCAGCGAAGTACGCGACTGGCTCGACGCCAATGCACAGCGTCGCACAGATCAACTGTTTCTCGGCATGGAGGGCGACCAGGCTTTCCAGGAGGCCAAGGCATGGTACAAGAAAAAATCTCAAGCCGGCTTTGCCTGCCTGACCTGGCCCAGGGAATACGGGGGTGCCGGCCTGACACCACTGCATGAAGTAATCTGGGCCCAGGAGGTGGAGAACTATAAAACCCGTGATGCACACTTTGTTATCGGTATCGGCAACTGTGGCCCGGCCATAATGCATTTCGCTTCCGAGGAAGCAAAAGTGGAACTGCTGCCGCGCATGGCCAGTGCCGAGGATGTCTGGTGCCAGTTGTTCAGCGAGCCCAGCGCGGGTTCTGACGTGGCGGGCCTGCGCACGCGCGCCGAGCCCGACGGCGACAACTGGATTCTCAACGGTCAGAAAATATGGACCTCCGGGGCCCAGTATTCAGATTACGGCGTGGTCCTGACGCGCACGGATCCCACTGTGTCGAAATATCGAGGCCTCACGCTGTTCATGATCGATATGCGCCAGCCCGGAATCGAAATTCGCCCTATCAGGCAGATGGATGGCGGGCAGCATTTCAATGAGGTATTTTTCAACGATGCGGTGGTGCCGGATGCCTATCGCCTGGGTGAGGTTGGCGGCGGCTGGACCGGGGCCCTCACTGTGCTGATGAGTGAACGGCTGGCGATCAGCGGCATACAGCCCACGGGCTTTCCGCAATTCCTGGAGTTGGTAAAGTCACTGGAAATCAATGGCCAGCCCATCGCCAGGGATCCCATCGTGCGCGAGCGCCTGGCAACCTGGTACAGCCAGTATGCGGGCCTGCAGGCAGCCAACAAACGCATGATCACTGCCGTGGCAAAGGGCGGTATCGCCGGCGCCGAAGCCTCTCTGGGCAAGCTGGTAGGTGCGGTGATGAACCAGGAAATTGCCAACTTTGCCTGCCAGGTGTTCGGCCAGGCAGGCATTATCCAGGATGACTCCTTCAGTCCGGAACAGGGACACTTTCAGCATTCGGTACTGTTCTCACCAGGGGTGCGCCTGGCCGGGGGCACCGACGAGGTGATGCGTAATATACTCGCGGAGCAGGTGCTGGGATTGCCACAGGAACCCCGCGCCGACAAGGGCATGGCATTCCAGGACATACCCACGGGCAACAGCTGAGCAATCATCCCCCGCATGTCATCATAAATGGCATCGTGAACAGTATTGCGCGTAGCTTACCCAGCAGTATCGCGGCTACAGGCGGCCTGCTAGACTGCTGAACCATGAACGCTTCACTGTACGCTCAAATCGCGGCTATCGCCGCACTGCTGCTTTATGCCGCAGCTATCTTCTGCGCAGTGGAGGCGATACTCAAAACTCGCACCTCACAGGGCGCGATTGCCTGGACCATCTCCCTGCTGACCTTGCCCCTGGTCAGTGTGCCGCTGTACCTGGTACTGGGGCGCAACAGGTTCGACGGTTACCTGGAACAGCGTGACGAGATCGAGGCTGAATCACTGCGTTTGATCCGACACACCACGGGTGCTATCGAGGATCACATCGTCCACCTGTCTCGCGATACCCCCATGTACACCAGCCTGTTCAACCTGGCGCGAATGCCGGCCACAACCGGCAACCGCGTGGATCTGCTGATCAATGGCCAGGAAACCTTTGACAGTATTCTCGAGGGCCTGCACCAGGCCGAAAAATATATCCTGTTTCAGTTTTATATTATTCGCGATGATGATCTTGGCCAGCGCCTGGGCAGGATCATGCAAGACAAGGCGCGCACCGGGGTCAAGGTCTACCTCCTCTACGACGAGATCGGCAGTCGTCCGTTCAGTCGCAGCAACTTGTGCCACCAGTTGCAGTCAGCCGGTGTGCACGTGGCGCCCTTTAATACCACCCAGGGGCGACGCAATCGTTTCCAGCTGAATTTTCGCAACCACCGCAAGGTGGTGGTGGTAGACGGGAAATACGCCTGGATAGGCGGGCATAATGTGGGCGATGAATACCTGGGCCTGAACAAGCGCATTGGACAATGGCGCGATACGCATACACGCATACAGGGTCCCGCGGTGCTGGGCACAGAGTTAGCTTTTGCCACTGACTGGCTCTGGGCCACTCGAAAGTCACTGGATTTGAAGTGGGATTTTAGCGGCGAGCGCAAAGGCGACAGCACCCTGCTGGTTTTTCCTTCGGACCCTGCCAGCGAATACGAGGAAGCGGGCCTGATGTACCACCAGGCCATCGTGGCTGCCAGGGAGAGAATCTGGATTGCCAGCCCCTACTTCGTGCCGGACCACAGTATTATCTCGGCTCTACAACTGGCGGCCTTGCGCGGAGTTGATGTCCGGGTGATGATCCCGGATGAGCCGGACAAGTGGATCGTCGGCATGGCCAACTGGTCCTTTACCCGGGAGTTGTTGCCGGCGGGGGTCAAGGTGTACCGCTACCAGGGTGGCTTCATGCACCAGAAAGTCTTTCTCATGGACAGCGAGTTCGCCGGGGTAGGCACCGCGAATTTCGACAACCGATCATTCCGCCTTAATTTCGAAATTACCCTGCTGGCACGGGATGACGACTTTGCCGGTCAGGTAGAAGACATGCTACAGGCGGACTTTCGACGCTGCCGGCAGGTAAGTCAGCAAGATATCGAAAACAAACCGGCCTGGTTTACCCTGGCCATGGCTGTTTCACGGCTCTTCGCCCCGGTGCTGTAAGCTTAATCGGCAATGCCCATTACAAATATCACCAGCACGGCCGGCGGCACCACGAAGCGAATCAGGAAATGCCAAAGGGCATAGGTGCCAGCGGTAAGCGAAGTCAGCTCATCCCGGGTGGCACTACTGTGCATGCCCCAGCCGGCAAACACCGCGATGAACAACCCACCCAGAGGTAACAAGATCTGGTTGGAGAAGAAATCCATGGTGTCATTGAAATTCCGGTCTCCAAGGTTGTACTGGGACAGAACATTATAGGACAGGATGCTGAGCACACTGAAACAGGCCACCGAGCCTA
This sequence comes from Halioglobus sp., assembly GCA_029287595.1. Classification (GTDB taxonomy): domain Bacteria; phylum Pseudomonadota; class Gammaproteobacteria; order Pseudomonadales; family Halieaceae; genus JAACFI01. The sequence continues at coordinate 6,498 of JARFQU010000193.1, forward strand.
CTACCAGCAGTGCACTCTTGTGTCGCGGCATGCCAAAACGATCCTCCAGCCAGGCGTTGACCGATTCCACCAGACCCACCATGGAGGTGATACCGGCCACCGACAGCATGGTAAAAAACAGCACACTGAACAGATAACCCCCGGGCATTTGCGCAAAGGCCACCGGCAAGGTCTGGAAAATCAGCCCGGCGCCGGCCGCAGGATCCAGCCCGTTGTGAAACACCGCGGGAAAAATAACCAGCCCGGCCAGCAGGGCTACCCCGGTATCGGCAATGACAATAATCAGCACAGAGTGGGTGATGGATATGGACTTGGGCAGGTAGGAGCCATAGACCATCATCCCCGCCATTCCGACACCTATGGAAAAGAAAGCCTGGCCGATGGCTGCCAGCACCGTGCCAAAGCCGATCTTGCTGAAATCAGGGGTAAACAACCACTGCACCGCCTGGTCAAAACCCCCGGCGAAATAGTTATACACGGCCAGGCCCAGCAACAGTGCGAACAGCAGCGGCATCATCACGTTCACCGCCCGCTCTATGCCGTCTTTCACCCCCGCGTAAATTATCAGCCCGGTAATCGTCAGGCCCACCAGGGTCCAGAACAGCATCCCCAGGTTATTGTCCAGTACCGCCGCGAACTCCGCCTCGGCAATGGTCGCATCCACGCCGGCGAAGCCGGTGGTGATCGCCTTGAACAAATACCACAGCACCCAGCCCACCACCACGGCGTAGACAATCTCGATGGTATAGGCTGCCAGCAGGCCCATGCCACCTACGACCTTCCAGTGCGGCGACCGACCGCTGGCAGTAGCGAGATTAGCCATGGCCGAGGGCGGGCTGCCCTGCCCGCGACGACCAATCAGCAACTCCGCTATCAGGATAGGAACACCGATCCCGAAGGCACAGGCGAGATAGACCAGTACGAAGGCGGCGCCGCCGTTCTCACCCGTCACATAGGGAAAGCGCCAGATAGTCCCCAGGCCCACAGCAAAACCTCCCGACGCCATCAGGAACGTAAAGCGGGATGACCAGTGCGCGCTGCCGGCTGCTGCCATCATCTATCTCCAGTGTGGATTGTTATTGCCTGCAGTCTACACAAATCGCCGGTGCGATTCATGGACCAATATGCCGCGTCGCCTGCAGCAGCCAATCGCGATCGGCCGCACCGAGCAAGGGGCCCACTGTTTCCAGCACGTGTTGGTGGTAGTCATTCAACCATTGCAACTCCGGGCCGCTCAGCAGGCTGACATCGATCAGGCGATAATCGAAGGGCACCAGGGTGAGCGCCTCGAAGCCCAACATAGGGCGCTCAGCACCGGGGTTTTGCACCTCGGTGACCACCACCAGGTTTTCACAGCGAATGCCGTAGGCCTTATCCCGGTAGTAACCGGGCTCGTCGCTGACAATCATGCCGGGGCGCAAGGCCACCCGGCTGGGATTTTTCGAGATGCGCTGGGGACCCTCATGCACACTGAGAAACACCCCCACACCGTGCCCGGTACCATGATCAAAATCGTAACCCTCGCGCCACAGGAACTGACGCGCCAGAGCATCCAACTGGGTGCCGGTGGTGCCCGGGGGGAAACGCGCCTGGTCCAGGGCAATATGCCCCTTCAGCACGAGGGTAAACATGCGGCGCACTTCATCGCCCGGGTTACCGATAGCGACAGTACGCGTGATGTCCGTGGTGCCATCCAGGTATTGGCCACCGCTATCTACCAGATAGACCGAATCCATAACCAGGCCCGCCGGTTGGCCATCGAGGTGGTTATAGTGGCACATGGCGGCATTGGCACCCGCGGCGGAAATGGTGTCGAAAGACAAGTCCTGGAAATGCTCCTGCTGCGAACGCAATGCCAGCAACTTATCCGCCAGCACAGCCTCATCGTGCAATTGCCCCGCGGCTACCTGCGCATCCAGCCACGCCAGAAACTGTATTTCCGCGACCGCATCGCGCAGATGCGCCCTGCGCGTGCCAGCCAGCTCCACCGGATTCTTACACGCCTTGGCCAACAGCACCGGGTCCTCCCCGGTTACCAGGGTGGCGCCCGCCTGCTCCAGCGCCAGCTGGGTCCAGGCATTGGCTGCCTCAGGGTCGGTCAATATACGTTTACCCGTCATCGTGGCCAGGATGGTGTCGGCCTCATCCGCCGGAACTACCCGCACATCATCCCCTACGTGCTGGTTAAAGCCGGGGGGAATGCGCGCCGGATGTATAAACAGTATCAGGCTGGCATCCGCCAGCAGCAAGGCGAAGCTTTGCACCACCGGCAGCCGGGGAATATCGCGACCGCGAATATTCAACAACCAACTGACCGAATCCGGCGCGAATACCAGGGCCGCATCACAATCCGCCGCGGCAATCTCCGCCGCCATACGCCCACGTTTGCCTGCACTGGACTCACCGGTGAAGGCCTGGTCGAGCAGCAGCGCCGGCGCAACAAGAGCTTGCGGTCTCTGCGCCCAGCAGCGGTCGATGACGTTGTCCTGCGTAACATAAAGCTGCATCTTCGCCGCGGCCAGGGCAGCGACCGTATCCCGATACCAGCGCAAGCTGTGCAGGCGCGGGTCACAGGCGACACGGGAACCGGCGGGAAGTTGCTGCAGCAGCCATTGCAACGGCGGTTGCTGCAACAGGTCACAGTACTCAAACAACTGCGCGTCTACCTGCTTGCGCACCTGTACCGTGTAGCGCCCGTCCACAAAAATGGCGGCGCGCTCGCGCAGAATCACCGCCGCGCCGGCAGAGCCGGTGAAACCGGATACCCAAAGCAAACGCTCGTTGTGGGCTGGCAGGTACTCCCCGAGGTGCTCGTCCGCGCGGGGAACGACCAGGGCGTCTATCCCCTCCTGCACCATAAGTTGGCGCACAGCCTGCAGGCGCTGTTCGATATGCATCATTGTGCTACCCGTTGTTGGTAAACAGTGGCGTAATCGGCGAACGGACGCCTAGCGCTTGAGGGAGTTGGCCAATTCCCGCGCCGCGTCCAACTTCGACCGGAAATCCTTGTTGCGCGACGCAGATGCCACCGGTTGGCTGGAGAACCAGGCCATTACCGTACCTGCGCTGCGATTGATATAGATCACCTGGCCATAAATGCCCACCGCACAGTACTCGCCAGCCGCCTCATCCAACACCCACCACATATTGTGATAGCCCACCCAGGGTTCGTCGCCGTATTTGGGATTGGCCGCCATATTGGCTCGGGTGATGTCATCAATTTGCAGCGTTGCGTCTATCCACTTGGCTGGTATGACCTGCTCACCGGCAAAGACACCGCGGTCCCGCACCATCATGCCAAAACGGGCAGCGTCGCGCAGAGTCGAATTCATACCCCCGGTAACCACTGGCATATAAGCTCGATCAACCGCGATGAAGGCATCGTGCTCGGTTCCCAGCCGGGACCAGATATGCTGCTGGATATAATCCTGGAAGGACTCACCGCTGATGCGGGCGATAAGCCAGCCCAGCAGGTCCGCATTGGAAGAGTTGTAGTCAAAAGCCTGTCCGGGCAGCACCGCGGGATCCGCCTTGATGAAATGGACGAGAAAGTCGTGCACACCATAGATTTCAGTAGCACCGGGCTGTGCATCGGCGGCGCCCGGCAGCCAGGCCATGTTCAGCGCCGGGGCGTAGTAGCGCAAAAAATCCGCGTTGAAATCCGTATAATTTTCCTTGAAGTCGATCCCCGTCGCGTGATCCAGCACCTGCTGTATGGTGACCCGCTCAAAGCCGCTGCCACGCAATTCCGGGATATATTTCACCGGGGATTCCTGCAAATCCACCTTGCCCTGTTCCACCAGCAAGCCAAAGGCAGTGCTGGTAAGGGACTTGGTCATGGAAAACCAGATATGCTGGTCATGGGCGCTGAAGTCATGGAAATAGCGCTCGTGCAACAGCCGGCTGCCCTGCACTACGACAACACCGTCGGCGTAGTTGGCCTTGAACAGGGCGTCGAAGCCAAGGGTACGACCGTGCGCGTCCTTGAACTGCCGTTCGCCGATTTCCGGGCGCAACGGGCCGGGTAAGGTTCGGATATCGCCACCGCGGGGAATCATTACCACGTTCAGGGGCGCCCCCGCGTTACGATAAGCCCAGCGACTCATGGGGAAGTCGCGATAATTCTTCATCGTTACCTGGGACTCCGCCGAGGGCGGCACACCCTGCATGGGTTCCACAAAGCTCTGCTGCCCGACAGCCGCAGCGGCGAGCAGTAATACGATGCCCGATAGCGATGATTTCAGCATGGTTTTTATTGTCATGGTTAACCTGCCCGGCAGTTGATATTCCAACGCTAACATACCATCGAACGATCTGCAGGTGCTGCTCTTTGCACACATAAAAAAACCCGCAACAGCGGGTTCAGGTCTGCAATCGTGGCTACTCCTCGTAGAGATCGAAGTCGGCCTTGGAGATGCCACAATCAGGACACTCCCAGTCCTCCGGTAAGTCTTCCCAGCGTGTACCCGGGGCAATACCGTCGTCGGGCAACCCTTCCGCCTCGTCGTAGATGAAACCGCAAATCACGCACTCATACTTCTTGTAATCACTCATTGAAGCCCTGTCTCCTGTTCCTGTTCCTGTTCCTGTTCATCAATACCAAAGTATACGGCAACCGGGACGGTTTTCCCGGCCGTCGGGTTGCGACAACTAAACCAACCACCCCGGAAATCGAGGCAGGCGCTAAAGTTCCCCATTCATCCTGATGCGATAACCGCCTGACTCAGGCTGCGCCAGCAGTGACAACGCCTGCTGCAGCTGCGGGTCCATCGCCGCGGCACTGCTAACCAGCACGTCCACCTGATAATTCCTGCCCTGCAGTCGCACCGTACCGGCTGCCTGCACCGGGCCGGACAGAGTCAACACCTGGGCCGAGAGCGGCTCCCCGGCCGGCTGTTCCACTTCCAGTGCGTAATTACCCAGGGGCTTCATTCCCGAGGGTGATTGCCAGCCACCACCCTGCCACACCAGTCGACCCGCCGCAGAATAGGGCAGCCCCTCGCGTAATTGCAGCAAACTGAACTGGGCCGAAAGCATGCCGTCCAGGATAATCGGTGCGTATTGGCGCACCAGGTCTGCAGCCACATTGGCACTGAAATCGCGCAGGTCCATGTCCCCCTCACCACGCAATGCCAGCTCGCCGCTGATCAGTTGGCTACCCCATTTACTCTCTATGTCCAGTCGCGGGGACAGCAGCAGAAGTGACAGGGGATACAGCCGCCAGCGCACCGCACCCAGGTGCAGGTATCCGCCGCCCACCTGCACCAGTGCACGGCTGGCACTGCCGCGCCACAAGGTACCCTGGTAGCCCTGCAACAGTGCTTGTTCGCCCGGCAGCAGCACCGCCAACAGGCGTGCCGGGGCCATATAGACCAGTGCGATAGTCATAGCCACGGCGAGGATGCCCCCCAGGTGCCAGCGTTTCATCTAGCCCGCCTGTGCAATGCGAACAGTGGCGTTAACCCTGCCGAAGGTACCCGATTGTGTGATCGAGACCTCGCGCACCAATAGCGATTCCCGGTACTCCATTTCGTGCAGCCACAGCAGCAGGTTATCAAAAGCAGCACCCTCAAGACGCACCTGGATTTCGCCGCGGCTATTGGGTTGCAACCGGTTGACCTGCAGTTCCAACCGGGCAGTACTCTGGTTGATCAGGGATGTCAGGTTGCGCCGCTGGCTGGTGCGTCCACCGCTGCCGCGCAATTGGGTGATTTCCGAGACCATGGTATCCACCCGTTGCAGGCTGGATGCGACGGCCTGGTTCTGCAGTGCCAACTGGTCGCGCTGCCGTTCCAGGGGCGACCACACCAGCATATACACCACATACAATCCCAGGGCGAAACCCAGCACTAGAAGGCTCAGTTGCTCGCGCTGTTCCAGCTGGGAAAACCAGGCTTTCATGAGCGCTCTCCCACTCGCAGGCGGGCGCGCACGCGATCGCCCTGTGCACTGCTGCTCTCCATCACGGCTTGCAGTCCGGACTTGTTGATCTCAGCGCGTACCTGTTCCACTGCCTCGAAATCAGCGGCCACGATGTTCATGCGCATTTCATCGCTCTTGTCGTTATAGTTGATACTGGCGATGGTGGTACCGGGTCGCGCGGCGACTACCGCCCCCACCTTGTTCACCAGGTTGATGAAACCGCTGCTCTGGGATGAGCCACGCAGGGCATCCAGCTGCCGCTTCAGTTGTTTCTCGGCATCCACGATCGCGCCCTTGGGATAGGCCTGACGGTAACTCTGCTCCAGGGCGCCGCGCAGGGCCAGGTTCTCGCTTTTCAGGTTGCGGTAATCTGTGTAGGTCGCGAGCAGTTGCAAGACAAAGGCCAGGGCAAACAATGCCGCCACCGCGCGCCACTGCAGCCACCAGCGCCTCAGAGGCAGGCGCAGCGCATACTCGCCCTGCAACAGGTTCAGTGGTGGCAACGCGACATCGCCCAGCAGCAGCGCACTGTAGAAATTGCCCTGCCGCCACTGCAGCACATCCTGTAATTCTTCCGGCAACAATTGGCTGTCAGCCTGCTGGTCGCCGCCATAAACAACCACCGCAGAGGGTTTGCCCGACTCAGCCAATGCCGCCCCCAGCAACAGGGGCAGCATACTGAGTTCGACGCTGAAGCCCGCACACGCTCCGGTACGCACTATGGCGCTTGCGTCTTCGACCACCAGGCACCACTCACCGGGCTGCCAGGGCAGCAGCAGGGGCTCCGGCACCCATTGCCTGATTCCCGAAAAATCTGCCAACAACTGCTGCCAGTGCTGCATTTTTTCCCGCGTGCAAATGCCCACAGCCATGCTTGCGCTGTCCAGCGGGCTGGCAGCGAAGTGCAGTTCATCGATATCTTCGGCCACCTGCTCTTCCAGCATAAAGGGCAGGGATTTGCCTATATGTTTTTTCTCCTGTGCGGCAACCGGCAAGGCCAGCAGTCGCAACTCCGCCCCGGGGACGGCAAAGCACACGGCTACATTGCGCTGTGCCATGCTGGCGTGCAGCTTCTCCCGCTCAAGATCATTGTCCAGCCACCGGGGTTCGTCACTGGAACCCGGCGGATACCAGGCCAATCTGCCCTGCAGCTCGCGTATCACCACCCTGGTGTGCAAATCCACTCACTCCCCATAGCCTTTATCACCGCTTAGCGGCCACCGCTTGCCCTGCTGAGGGCCGCGACGTTACGTCCACTGCGCTGCAGCACACTGTACAAGCGCATGTTCCTGTCGGCAACTTCCACCTCGGCCTGCAGCAAGAAATACGAAGAGCTCTGCCCCAGTAGCGCCCGGGTGGCCGTCATATTGTCGCGCCTGCCATCAAATACAGGATTGGCCAGAAACGCATCCAGGTCGGCGAAACCCGCCTCCTCCCGGTCAGCTACCAGGGATTTGGCATCTGCCTCACTGAGCGGACTGAGGTCCTTATCGCTATTGATGGAGCGCAACACCATCATCGGGGCCGTATTGATATTCAGGGTAGTAGGCGAACGCGGCCAAACCGTCACCCAGGGCTGCAGCGCAGTAAAGATCTCCGGAGTCACATAAGCCACAGCGCGCAACTCACTGACACTGGCCATGGGTTGATCGGCGCTGCGAAGCGCGGGAGAACGCGAAAGATAGTAATCATCCTCCGCGCCTTCCGGTCTGGGCCGGCCATCACTGTCCAGCCAGTCGGCGACTGCGGCGGTAATCTGTATCGCTTCCAGCTCACTGACCAGCGGCTCTTCCAGCGCCTGCAGCAGGCGGATGAACTGGGCCTGGGAAGCGGTAAAGCGCTGCTCTTCGCGCGCCTCACCCGCCAGCGAATTGAGGTTGAAGCGACCCTGCAGATCCTCCAGCGACCCCAGCAACCATCCCCCCTCATCCAGGGCATACGGGGTGGTGGGCTGGGCCCATATTTCCTGCAAATCGTCCTGTGGCTGTTCCTGCTGCTGGTCCTGGTCGTAATCCACCCGCAGGGCAATGCCGGCCAGTTCCTCGGCTCCGCGCAAATAGGCGTATGCCTGCTCCGCGAGGAAAATATTGGCGCTGCGTTGGTACAGTCGCGTGAAATCACTTTTCATCGCCACTATCAGGGCGGTACACATGGCGAACACCAGCATCGCAACGACCAGGGCAGCCCCCCGCTGGCGGCCCATGGCGCTACTGTGCAGGCAGTTCATAAAAACGCCTCATCTCACCCCAGTCAGACAATTGCAGGGTGATCTGCAGGGCCACCGGCGGTACCAGCAGCGTATCAGGCTGGCTGGTATCCACCACCCAACTCTCGGGCCAGTTGCGGCTGTCCAGGGTGGCGCTGTCGCGCGAGGGCTGCACACTGCCCAGGGAGTCCAGAAAAGCCAGCCCCAGGTACTCCACGTCCTCCAGTAACTTGACGCTGTCCGGTTCGGTATCTGCCGCGCGATCCAGTACCGGGTAGCTGTCGCGCCACAGGGCTTCATCCTCCAGCCGGTAGTTTACCCGTTGCAGGTTGCTGCGCAGGTGGGCAACGGGATTATGCCAACCGGAGCGCGTCAGGCTGAGGGGGAAGCGCGCCGCCTGGCCTCCCTGCAGTGCCGGCTCACGCTCGCCAAACTCGTCGCGCACCGGGCGATCGGTAAAGTGGCGCAGGTCGCGGCTGATAATCATCCAGGCGCGATTGACCGCATAGGCGCGCTCGGAATTTTCCCGGGTGCTCTCCATGCCGATGATGACCGTGGACAGACTGGAGTAAGCGATGGATGCCACGAAAGCGGTAATCGACAGGGCAATTAACACCTCGACCAGGGTAAAACCTGCTGTTCTACTCACCGGCATCCTCTGCCCCCTCGCCGGCATCCCCCGCTCCCTCGCCGGCATCCCCCGCTCCCTCGCCGGCATCTTCCGCTCCCTCGCCGGCATCTTCCGCTCCCTCGCCGGCATCCTCCAACACCGCTTCGACACGCAAATCCGAGGATAAGAACGCAACCAATGTATACAGCGGCTGCTCCTGCAGTTC